>CAZDVE010000035.1:0-46209 GCA_964508785.1 uncultured Pirellulales bacterium
GGTTCAACTTGGCTGTATCATAATCCTCCTTCGGAGGGTTTTGGGATGACTTCTAGTTAGTTGTGGCTTGCACTCAGACACGGATCAGTTACAATAACTCGTTCTTCGTTCTTAATTAATTTCTGTTATAACTTGCACTCAAATGCGGATCAGTTACAATAGGAAAATACTTGACAGATATGAAATCCGGTTATAACTTGCACTCAAATGCGGATCAGTTACAATATTGATTAGGCTGGTCGAAAGATACCATCTGTTATAACTTGCACTCAAATGCGGATCAGTTACAATCCCAGGTATAGTTGCCGCAGCTTCAATACAGTTATAACTTGCACTCAAATGCGGATCAGTTACAATCGGCATAGGGCAAGTAAGAAGAATAATATCGTTATAACTTGCACTCAAATGCGGATCAGTTACAATTAAAAGCCAATGCTGGTTTCTATATCCATAGTTATAACTTGCACTCAAATGCGGATCAGTTACAATACCTGCTTGTATTGTTCCCATGCTTTAAGGGTTATAACTTGCACTCAAATGCGGATCAGTTACAATGATATAGTCACCTCACCTATTATGACAGGGGTTATAACTTGCACTCAAATGCGGATCAGTTACAATACTCGGCCACGGACCTCGACATTGCAATTCGTTATAACTTGCACTCAAATGCGGATCAGTTACAATCACTTTCAAATTCCCATTTCACGGCGTAACGTTATAACTTGCACTCAAATGCGGATCAGTTACAATGTCGGACTTTGTTGAGCAGACTGAATGGCGTTATAACTTGCACTCAAATGCGGATCAGTTACAATACATAAGCTACGACGATAACAGGTACCAGTGTTATAACTTGCACTCAAATGCGGATCAGTTACAATTTTCTTGAGTTTTTTTACAATGCTTTCAGCGTTATAACTTGCACTCAAATGCGGATCAGTTACAATTACTCGAATATATCGGGCTGCAAGGTGGGAGTTATAACTTGCACTCAAATGCGGATCAGTTACAATAGTCGCCCCGCAAGCCCTTTATTTTCAAGGGCTTGCGGGCTAAAAATGCTAAAATAATTCGAGCTGTCGAGGTGCGGCAGGGGCCGGTTTTCGCATTTTTCCCCAAAAAGTAAGCATTCTCCCGAACTGTTTATCGGTAATCGTAATAAGCCGAACTTCACCATCAGGAGGTAGAAAACTTTTAACACGTTTATAATGAACATCGGCATTTTCCTCACTCGCACAATGCCTTACATATACCGAATATTGTAGCATACTAAAGCCGTCTTTCAACAAATTTCTTCGAAAGTAAGTATAGTCTTTTCTTGCCTTTTTAGTGTCGGTCGGCAAGTCAAACATTGCAAAAATCCACACCGCTCTGTACCCACTTAATATCATATCTCAGGTAAATCCAGATTCTTTTGCCGGCCTGCGAAACATCGCTGTAAAGAGGCCATCGTGCGGTGCAGTCCGACCATCAAAGGGCCTTTGAATCCTGCGATTGTCACCGACTCATAAAGCACTTCCAGCAGCTTTGCTTTAGTATCCTGGTCGAGATTATCAACCGGCCCGTATTCGTGGTAGATGTCCCTGACTTTCGCTTCGACAAAGCCTCTGAACGGTTCAAGCAAATCATCGGCTAAGCAAAAAGCATTGTATCTATTTCGATGATGAATCCCAAGACAGGGAAGAAGTCCAGCGGAACATAAGGCACGCGCAACAGCGGCACGTATTACCATGTATCCGTAATTGAGCATATTGTTTGGCGGTTCTCCGTTAATGTTTCTGTGGAACGTTACATCCTGCAAATATACAGGCCAGAATTTTCTGCTTGCCTGAGCCTCAATATTATCAGGATCGCTTGAGCGAACTTTATGCCGTAAGGCCATCAAAGATTTATATACGTCACTATCTTTGCCTGCGAGCTTTGCCTGATGTTTTATTTTGGCCTGAACGATTTGTTTCCAAAGCCTTTTTTTGACCGGCTCTTTTACTTTTATCTGCTGACGAAACCTTTCGGTCTGGACACAGTTGCTCTCGATGGGCAGCAGCATACCTGCCGGATGATGATTACCTCCACAAAGGACTATCGCCGCACCACAATGCAGAAGTTCCGTAAAAACACAATGTGTATAAATTGTGCCCTGATGATCGACTAATAATACGCCTATATCCTCGCAGGGAATACTCGATAACTGCTCGCCATTTTCTTTTATCAGCAGTTGTCCGTAACGAATTGATAAATGCGTCCTTGCCGACGATATTTCGACAATCCGCTTGATCATTATGTGACCTCACAAAAAAATATTATCGTCAAATAAGTGAGATCACTTTTATTATATATTTGTTATATTTTATGAAAAAGTTTTACCATTCACTGCGAGGAAAAAGTTATAACCTATTTTCAAATCTGTTTCCTTGTCGTTTTTCCTGAACTACTTCTTTATAATTCCCAAGCATATCAACAGTATATTTTTTCAGAATACATTTTTCTCTTTTAGGCCGATAAGTAATTTTTTTGGTTTTTGGATCTTTCGCGTTCTTTTTATCTTGGAAAATCGAGCCATCTATATTTTTTACGTTAACATTAGTTGTGGTCGCCTCGAAAAAACTCACATAGAATTTTTTATCCTTAAACTTTTTATTATCAATGCTAATCAAATCGTCCTTAAAAAGAGAAAACTTAAATTTTAGTCCTTTATCAAAAACGCTTGGCCAATTTTCATAAGGAAGTAACCTGTCGTCAGGAACATATTTATCAGGCAACGGTTTATTAGCGAAAATGTCTGAAGCATAAATTGGCACAACGGAGTTTTTGCTTTCGTTGTCCATGAAAACATCAGCTCGAACCATTTCGCCAATTTTTGCATATCCTTTATTAACTTTTATGATCCTTTTGTTTTCTGATAATTCCTTAAAACTTCTAATCGTGTCATCATGGGCTGCCGCAGATACTTTATGCCTCTGCATTCTTGAGATAAATACATTATTTGCCTTAGATTGAATATCCTCTCTAACGGTCGCCCATGGCTTAAACTTATTCCTTATGAAATCAAAATGTTTATACCAGTTTTTGCCTTTCTTTTCTATTTCTTTGGCAAGATTTGATATCAAATACACATGGCCATCAGTCGAACAAGCAACCACAAGAGCATCAACGGCATGGTGAAGGTCGTTTTCTTCCCTTTCTTTATGCAACCCCCATATATACCTTAGAAAAGCTGTTATACCGCCGCTTCTGACTTTTACTCTACTGACATCTTTAATATCATCTCTTTCAGATTCTGAAAAATCAAAATATTTCCTAAGATAATCGGCGATGTGTCTCGCGGCATATCTGGTATCATTAAGGTTCCTGGTCAAAAACTTTTCTTTATCTTTATCGGTCCAGCTTTTTCTTAGGAGATTTTTTTTCTTTGGATACGGCATTCTATACATCTTTTTGATTCTATTTTCAAAATTTGACCATTTCTGGCTATTTTTACCATAACGTTCTTCAAACCATTCAAAAGGAATTCTGTTTCTTTTATTTTGATTGGCTTCCGACGCACATAATACCTTATTATTCAAACTGTCATTAAAAGATCTGCTCATCGGTATTATATGGTCAATCTCACAATCTTTTAAATAAACTTCATCAGTAGCTCCGGTTGGCTGAAACGTTATATGTTTTTCGGTATATGGACATAATTGCCTTTGCTGCTCTGCCAGACGGAACATAAGAAGATTTTGTCCTTCTTCAGGATCCAATCCCTTTTCTCTACCTCTTCGTTCTGCCTCGAGCTTATCATCTTTGTACCTTTTTTGTCCTTCTGCAATTTTTGCTTTTCTTTTTTTACTATTTGCCAATTCCGTGGCAACTTCGATATGTATCTGGTCTATAGGATATATACTATTATATTTACGCACAATTGCATTTATTAGTTTCCTTGTCTGTGATATTACCCTTGCAACAACGGGATTTTTTTCAAAGGCACCACTGTATGGTTCAAGAATCATCTGCTTTTTATAATCGATTTTACCGTATCCACATTTTTCTTTAGCGTCGTTAAAAAACATCCATTCTTCTTTTTTATCCATATACTTCAAAAGGTTACTTAATGCCTCTTTTGAATAAGTTGCAAGCTGTTTCATATTTATAGTTAATATGGCATCAACAATTCCATGTTCGGTAATATTATGCTGTTGTAGATATTCCGTTCTAGTTTTATCGCTCTTACAGTAAGTGAGTGCTTCAGCTATTGTATCAAGTTTTATAGCTTCTTTGCTTATTTGTTTCCATTTTTCGGTACCGCATTTTTCTTCAATTGATTTTTTAATTTTATGATACCCATTAAGCTCTACAAAGGTATCATCTTCAAATTGTTTTATGTAATTGGCTTCACTGCCTAATTCTGATGCTGACTTTGTGTATCCTTTCAACTCCTTAATAGCTCCATCTTTTTTGTCAAAGTAACCAAACCTGATATGTTCACTTAAATTTAACTGCTTCCGGATGTCTGAATAATAAACATATATGCTTTTTGCTTTGGGCCATAGTTTTTTTGCTTTGAAGATCTTTTTTATCTCATCATCAAGTATATTTATGTCACTATTGTCTGTATCAATAGTAGGTAACCGATGTTTTCCTTCAAACTGCACTTGTTCATTTTTTATTTCACATATAAGCTTTTTATTGTATTCAGGATTTTTTTCCGCGTACGAACAAAGATTGAACCTGATATGCAATTTGTCTTGAAGTTTTAATTCATTCCTTAACTGTGCAAATGTTACCTTTGCATTTGTGTATGCAAGGTTCTCAATTTTGCCTCGCTGTTCAGAGGATAAGAATATCGCCTTATTTTTGTTTTCCGTGTCAATTGTCTCTAAAGTGTTAAGCCGATTAAATAATGCGAATCTCTCGGCAGTATAGCTTTCTTTTGGAGCACATATCTCATTCGTAAATTCACATCGGCTCATCATGTTTTGGAGTTTCTTCTCATCAATATCATATTCCTTCATCAAAATATCTTTAATATATCGTTTCGCAAGTTCCGGATCGGCCTTTTCATTGCCAAACTTTTTTTGTTCCTTGAATATTTCTGTTATCTCATCCCGTAAAAGTTCTCTATGTATTGAATGTTCATATTTATCAGGGGCATTTCTTTTTCGTGCGTTTTTGAATGATTCATAGAACAATTTACCGACCGTATTGAACCCACTGTTTTTTAACATCTTCTCGATTTTTCGCAGTCCCTTTTTTACTTTTTCTTTTTCTTGTTCTTCTTTACTTTCTTCTTGTTTTTTATCTTCGGCTAATTTCTTTTCATCTTCTTCGGGCAGAAATTCCGCTTTTGTGTGAAAATATGCTCCCCGATGTTTTGCAATATGATAGAGAACTCTAAAGAATTCTTCGTCTGTCAGTTTTCTTTCAAGAGCCTCTTTTCTGATGCGCCAGATATCCCATTTCTCTTTTTTATTATCTCCTTTGTTGGGTTTTAAGATTTCATAGGGATCGCAATTGTTACTTATGAGATCAAATTCTTTCGCAAGTTTTATAAGCTGTTTTAATCTTTTGGCTTTTCGTCTTATCGTCCATCGGCTTCTTCTTGCTTGTCCTCTTTTTGCTGCAAGGCTTTTACCTTTTTCGTCCTGTGAAAGCTGAAATGTTCTGACTCCTACATCAATAATTTTTCCGTCTATTATCCTAAATTTTTCGGAAACTGTACCATCTTGATTTTTATCAGAATATTTTTCTTCTTTCAATTTTACTAATCCCCAACCCACTGAACCAACACCAATATCAAGCCCTAAAATAATTCTCTCGTTATTCATTTTTTTCCCTCTTTATTCTTGACTTTTCTGGCTAATAAGTCTAATATACCTCTTGAGTGCAAGTTATAATAAGCCTTCTTAGAAATAAGAAGGTTGCGGAGTATTCCTTTTGTAGGTATCTCCTCATATTATAACTATCAAGGAGCGATTAAATATAATCGCTCCTTTTTATTTTGATTGTAACTGATCCGTGTCTGCATGCTTGTCATAACAAGTAAGGTTTCGAAAGAAATCTCGCAGGAACTGCCCCAGGGAGCATTGAAAGATGCTGTCTGGGGCAAACCTTATTTGAGCCAATTCCCTACACACTTGAATCCGCTATTATTCGTCTTAAAATTCCGCTCTTAGGTGCAACTCTTTTTCAAAAATATAAAACTACAGTAAGATTAGATAAAAAACAATAGAAAAACGTATTATGTTAAGGACAATTTTCATAAAAAACGGGGATTTTGCTTGCAATTTGGCGGTTTTTTGGTATAATGCTGTTCAAACCATGGATGGTTCGTAGAATACACAAGACAGAATACCGAAGACAGCAAAAAATGGGAGACAGTGGGGGTGAATGAGTACATCAGTAAAAGAGTAAATGAGTTAAAACATATACTCATCAACACATACACTCATAAACGCCTATATCCATCTTGTTCGACAAGTGTAGAGAGTTCTCTACAAATCGACCTTTTTTTTCAAAACGAACCCAATCTGTCTCGTACTGCGTTCAGTGTACTGAGTGCAGCGTAAAAGGATATAACCTCTTTGAAATAAGAAGATTATGGCAAAAACCGGAAATTGGCCGGGTAGAAAAACAAGTCAGGGACGAAGCCAAAACGAACCCAAACGAAGCCAATCCGTGGCACGGCCATCTTGGCCGTGTTTGCATGGGCTGGAAGCCCATGCCACATTCGCTCTCCCTTGCGTGCTGAGTGCACCGTAAGGTGTCCTACCGTTAGGCATCCCTTACGGGACCATGGGAATGCGTGTTGCGTAAAGAAATTTGAAAAAAAGCAAACTTTTAACGACTGTCAGCCCCAAGATTTATTCTGGGGGGCAAAATTGCAAAAATCCAGCAGTTTTACTGTCTTTTTCTATACTTCGGAATTAGCCGGATTACTACATATAGTATATTGCCTAATTGCCCTAAGCAAATTACTCAGGCAGGCCGATGCGTAAATATGGGATTATAAATAAAATTATTTTCAGTACTAATAAGCGCGATTCTGCCAAAAAATTGCGTAACATTACGTATTATTGGCGGTTGACTAATTACTGATGTTTTCTAAAGTTTTAAAGGCATAGTTGTCGATACCAATATTGTAAGGTTGTTAGTAGCCTCAAAATGGATTTAGAGGACACACAATATATAGTGGTTACTGACTTTTGGGCGGAAAAAAAGGATATTATCGCCTCAAAGCATAAAAATAAGGTAATTTAATGCCAGATTATGATTCCAAGAGTCGTTTTGAGCACCAGAACCGTCGGTTGAATTCGCACGGAGTAAAACTCGCTCCGAAAAAAGATTTAATAATGGAACAGATTCTTGAAAATCTTAATAACACCCCCATAGGCCAGGTGTTACAGGAAATTGCTTCCCTGCCGGAAGTACGCAGGGATAAGATACTCGATGTCCGTCGTCAGCTTACCGACGGAAAGTATGAACTTAATGAGCGTTTGGATATAGCACTCGATAAGGTTCTTGAGGACCTTACCGCGCAGTAGGAAATTCCCTTCACTAAGAGACTATTTCAGGAACATCATCATCCGGCTCATCCATATCCTGCGGTTTGTAGCCCGGTTGCTTTGATTTTTCCAGCTCTTGTTTGAATGCGATTATGACTTTTTCCTGAATTCTTTTCCTGCAATCAGCATTAATCGGATGGGCGATATCGGCGTGAAGCTTCATTCTGCCCTTGAAATCTTTCCTCGCACGATTATCATGAAGGGCAGCACCACAATTATTGCAGTATTTGGCTCTAAGATGGTTTTTACCACCACATTTGTCGCAATGGTCGCTCATTTTCCTCGACGGCATTGCAACAAAATAACCATTCGAACCTTCGATAACCTTGATATCGCGAACCACAAATTCGCCGTCCATTGTGATTGAGCAAAAAGCTTTCAGCCTGTCATCTTTGTTGCTAACTAACTTTACTCTGACCTCACTGATTTTCATTTTTTCGCCTCGCTTTAAAGTCTACCATCTATTGTTTCTTACGATCATGCTTGTGCAGTCAACTTTTTCCTCAATTTTGTTCTTAAATTCTATCGCTTCTTCTTCATCTCCGCTCTCGACCAAACAAAACATCGCTGAACCACTTCCGCTTAGGCAGCAAGGCCCAATATTTAACGACTCTATTTTATGCTTCAATTCGGCAAGATTTGCAGCCACATTGAAGCTACTTGCTTCCAGCATATTTGCGCATACTTTTACCAGTAAATCAATCCTGTTTTTCCAGATATAGCCGTTTATTCGCTTCCTAAGCTTTTGATAGAGGACCGAATCGTGACGGTAATTGGCATAAACCCTTTTTGTGGAGAGGCTTACACCAGAAAGGATTAAAATAGCCAGAAAATCAAATTTTTCATTCATTTTTTGAATTTTTTCGCCCTTTCCCCTGCAAAATGCCAAAGGGCCGCCCAGAAAAAAGGCTACGTCGCTGCCTAATTTTTCTGCTAATCCAACTAAGCTTTTCCAGTTGAGTTCTAATTTAAGGAATCTGTTAAGCCCTATAAGGGTAGCCGCTGCATCGCTGCTAGCCGAACCTAATCCGGATCCTGCCGGAATATTTTTAGTTAATGTTATTTTAACATCGCTCGATAAGTTATGATTTTCCAGTAGCATTTCAGCAGCTTGGTAGACGAGATTTTTTCGACCTTGAGGACTCCAGCAAGGCCCCTTACAAACAAGCTCGATGCCGGATGTGTGCCCTGGCTGGATGAGAATTTCATCGTACCAGTTAACTTTTGCCATTACCGTCTCGACTTCGTGAAAACCATCAGCTCGCTTGCCGGCAATCAACAGGGACAGATTAATTTTAGCAGGTGCCCGTACTAATAATCCATCTTCAAGGTCAGTGATTTGTTCTTTGCCAACCATAGTCTTAAATCTAATGGTCTGTTTTTCAGGCTATATCAGTACTGAAAATTACGTTTTTTGTTTCATCTTTCGTTTTTGCGCAAACAGAGTATTTCTCTCCCAGAATACACCATCATGGTATCCCTGGATTGCCGGCTCAAGATCAGCTAACTGCAGGCGTTTCGCAGCCAGAAGACAATATTCCTGTTCAATTTCAACACCAAGAAATTTCCGGTTTAATTTTTTAGCGGTCACTATACTACTTCCAGCACCCATAAACGGGTCGAAGACCAAGTCGCCCTGGTTTGTGCTTGCTAAGATAAGTTTGGCTAATAATTTTTCAGGTTTCTGCGTTGGGTGGTCCGTATTTTCGGGCATTGACCAGAACGGCACTGTTATATCATTCCATATATTCGATGGATGCGTCAGACGAAATTGGCCGACCGATGTATCATCCCAATCTCTTGGCCGGCCGTTGGAATCGGTATAGGGCGCCAGAACCCTTCGTTTTAGCTTTACAGCTTTCACATTGAATACGTAATCATCAGAAACGGTGGCAAACCAGATATCTTCGGCAGCGTTCTTCCAGTTTCTTTTTGCACCTCTGCCTTTTTCCCTCTCCCATGTAATCCTGTTTCTTACTTTCAAGAACTTATCCAAAACATGATGAACCGCGGTCGATGAATACCATTCTGAACATACATAGACAGAGGCAGTATTTTTAAGTGTGGGCAACAATTTAACTAAAAGACTCTCAAGCCATTCAGTGTACTGTTTAATACTCGTTTTTCTGAAAGTGGATGAGTGAAAAGATTTAGTTAGATTATAGGGGGGATCCAAAACAGCCAAATCAACAAAGCTTTTCGGCAAAAAATCAAGCACCCGGAAAATATCCTGGTTTATTATTTGATTCACAACAGCATTTTCATCTACAGGTTCAGAAATGTAAGTCAAGTTTTTGCTGTATTGTTCGGCTTCTGTTTGATTCAGTGTTATTGTTCGATTTCTATGTGCACGAACTTTCTTCACATGATTAACCTTGGTGGTTTCACTCAATAATACTTACGCTGATTCTTTTTTTGGTTTTTGTTCCGACGCGAACAAATCAACTTTGCCTTCAACTATGTCACGAGTAATAATATATTTCCCCGGCTTTACTTCTTCCGGCAGCTTGTACATCAAATCGATCATTAATTCCTCGGTAATTGAACGCAAAGCTCTGGCTCCGGTATCACGTTTGAGGGCCTTCTTGGCCAAGGCGTGCAAGGCACCGTCTGTAAACTCAAGCTCGGCATCTTCCATCTCAAAAAATCTCTGGTACTGCTTGCTAAGTGCATTCTTCGGCTGAGTCAGAATTGCGATTAGCGCTCCTTCATCAAGAGCCGACAGTGTGGTAATAACAGGAAGTCTGCCGACCATTTCAGGAATCATTCCATATTCGATGATATCTTCAGGTATAACCTGCTCCAATATATCGCTGTACTCGGTTTTTTCATCGGTCGCACGGGATAATTCCGAATCGAAGCCAATCATTTTTTTGCCGAGCCGCTTTTTTATGATATTCTCCAGACCGACAAAAGTCCCGCCGCATATAAAAAGTATCTGTGATGTGTCGATTTGTATATATGACTGCTCCGGATGTTTTCTGCCTCCCTGTGGCGGAATATTCGCAGTGGTTCCTTCAAGCATCTTCAATAATGCCTGTTGTACGCCTTCCCCGGAGACGTCACGAGTGATTGAAACATTCTGAGATGTTTTTCCAACTTTATCTATCTCGTCTATATAGACAATCCCCCGCTGTGCTGCTTCAATATCATATTCAGCGGCCTGCAAAAGACGCAGCAGGAAATTCTCAACGTCCTCTCCTACATAACCTGCTTCTGTGACTGTAGTTGCATCACATATCGCGAATGGCACCTCTAATTTTCGAGCCAGAGTGCGAGCAAGGAGCGTTTTGCCTGAGCCTGTCGGCCCGATTAAAAGAACGTTGGATTTGTCTATCTCAATATCGCTGTCTTTACTATCGCTATGCAGCAGCCGTTTGTAGTGATTATGCACCGCCACAGAAAGGTATTTTTTCGCATGCTCCTGCCCAATCACATACTGGTCCAGATATTCCTTTATTTCTCTGGGCTTTGGCATTTCCTTAAGGATAAAGCTCTTGCTGATGCGTTTTTGGTTTTGCTGGATGATGTTATAGCATAACTCCACGCATTCCGGACAAATAAAGACATTATTCGGCCCTTCTATGAGCGTGTCCGCCTGAGTTGCAGATTTGCTACAGAAACTGCAAACCGTCTTGGTTGTTTTATTAGTCGGTCGCTTTGTCATTTTAATCGCCCTGTTTTAGCAAATCCCTCTTATTCGGTATTATATTTCTTTAACTACTATTATAGACATATACCATTATCACTGAAAGTGTTAAATCCGGAAATGGTATAAATTCTCAGTGCCGGGTAAATAAAGAGGATCGGGCGAAAAGGTCGCTGGCCATTTAGATAATAAGTAAATATTGGACAAATTATCGCTAAACGATTATATTGCGGATTTTAGTCAGCCATAAATAACCGAATAATTGAGTTAATTAAGTATAGGTCAATACAAAAAACCTTGATATTGATTAAGGCTATGTGCGAAGACAAATGATGATTCAAATAAAAGAATAATACTAAAAGGAAAAATTGATTTCCCGGGTTCACATCTTTGTGAGCGCCTACATAATTATGGATATGAAAAATTGAGTGTGGACAACTCTCCAATCACATGTGGTACATAAATTGGGACCAGACCAATCTAATATGCGAAGCGAGATATAATTCTATATTATACTGGGTAATAAAATTTCCAATGGGCTAAGTGAAATATTCGCAACACTGCTTTCTTTATACTAATAGAAAAAAATGTATGCAAGATCGGGCTACGAAAAAGAAAACATACATCATTGAAACAGAATACATAACAATCTTTCTTATGATATTTTATTATCCAGCCACGAAAATAAAAATCAACCGGAAGTTGAAGTGTGAGAACCTTGTTTCCTCAAAAGGAGTTGCTTAAAAAAATGAAACATAGTTTCGGCCTCATAAAGCAGGGAAGCCTGATGTTCTTTGCTATCGCTATATTCAACATTCTAAACCTATTGTACCAGCTATACATGATCAGAAATCTCAGTACAATTAACTACGGAATCCTTAATTCTCTATTGTCTATCATGATTATAGTTTCTCTACCAAGCGGGACTTTACAGACGGTTGTAACAAAATATATTTCAATTTTTCACACAATTAACCATCACGAAAAGATTAATATACTAATACGCTCCTTCATAAAAAAAACATTGGTTTTTGGCGCAGTTATTTTCTTAATTCTTATTATTGGCAGCGGCCGAATTTCATCATTTATCCAAATAAAATCTCCTTCTTTAATAGTGATATTAGGCCTTACGACATTTCTATCAATCATTTTGACAATTGCTCAAGGAGGATTACAAGGTCTGCAAAAGTTTGGATATTTGGGATTAGTCATGGTAACAAATGGCGGACTAAAATTAGCCCTTGGCATACTATTTGTTTATATCGGTTATGGAGTGGTCGGGGCGATGAGTGCTTTGGTTCTATCGATATTTATTACACTCCTTCTGGGATTTACAATGCTTGCTTCAGTACTGCCAAGACCTTTAATTTTCATACCAAATCCTTCGAATTTAAGAAACAACCTTAATACATCGGATATAAATTTTTCAGAAATTCACAGATATTTTTACCTGGTGGCACTTGTTTATCTTTGCTTCATGATATTAACCAATGTTGATGTGGTGTTAGTTAAACATTTCTTCAATCCCTTAGATGCAGGATACTACTCAATATCTCAGATGGTAGGAAAGATTATTTTATTTCTACCGGTGGCAATAACTTTAGTGATGTTTCCTCAGACATCCAAGCTTCATGCACAAACGAAAGATACGTTAAATGTTCTCAAAAAAAGTATCATTTATGTTGGTGTATTGTCCGGGACTGCCGCCTTAATTTGCCTTCTTTGTCCGGGTTTAATAATAAGATTGCTATCAGGTCAGTATCATTCAGAATGTGTTCCACTGGCCAGAATTTTTTCTGTCACCATGTTCTTTTTTGCTTTGATATATGTTCTTTTATTTTATCATCTTTCCATCCATCGTAAGGATTTTATTTATTCTTTAATATTGATCACAGGATTTCAAGTTATTGCGATTACATTATTCCATAAAACACTATCGCAAGTCATTTACATTATGTGCGGAAATGCCATATTACTCTTTTTAATCAATTTATATCTTGCCTTTAGACGGAAGGAATTTCATGTTGCCTCTGGTATCGATAGTAATTCCTAATTGGAACGGGAAGCAATATCTGGAGACCTGCATAACTTCTCTGAAAAATCAGAGTTACAATAATCTTGAGATAATTGTAGTAGATAACGCCTCTATGGATGATTCTATAGAGTATTTGAAGAAGAACTTCCCGGAAGTCAAAGTCATAACACATAGCGAAAACCTTGGTTTCGGAGCAGCGAATAACGCAGGCATAAGATTAGCCCAGGGCGATTACATCATGATGTTAAACAATGACACGAGATTGGAGTCAAAGTGTATTGAAGAACTTAAAAAAAGCATTGATAAAGACGAAAAATATGGTGCATGTGCTTCCAAGATACTTTTAGAAAACGAAAACAATTTAATTGATGTTGCAGGCATTGTCGTATGTTTAGATGGGTTATCAATAGGAAGAGGGCGTCTTGAGAGTGGTGATAAATTCAACGAAGAAGAGGAAGTATTTTTCGCCAGTGATTGCGCCTGTCTGTATAAAAGAGAGATGTTGAACAATATTGGATTAAAAAACGAAATTTACGATGAGGATTTTTTTGCCTATGCAGATGAAACCGATATGGGCTGGAGAGCACAACTCGCCGGATGGAAATGTATATATAATCCCGAAGCAGTTGTGTACCATCTTCACTCCGCAAGCTCCAGTAGTTACTCACCTTTCAAAGCATTCCTGGTCGAACGGAACAGAATCTGGGTCGCGATTAAAAATTTCCCGCTTCACCTGATAATCTTAGGGATATTTTACACAATTTCAAGGTACTTCTATCAAGCCATAGGAGCTTTAACCGGCAAAGGGGCCGCGGGAAGATTTACAAAAGAGGCAAGTAAGTGTAAACTTATATACATATTAATAAAAGCAAATGTTTCGGCATTTTTAGGTCTGCCCAAAATGCTCAAAAAGAGAAGAGAGATTATGAAGAAAAAGAGGATATCCAACAGGGAAATTTCCATATTATTCAAGAGATTTGGAATTAGTTCAAAAATAATAGCAACCAAAGAATAGAGAGGAAATACATGATTCCCGTTTTTAAACCATGCTATGGGAAAGAAGAATTAGAGGCTCTAAAAGAACCTTTTGAGACGGGTTGGATCGGTTTAGGTCCGAAAACAAGAGAGTTTGAAGAGAAGTTTGCAGATTATATCGGAATCAAATATGCAGTTGCTACAAATTCCTGTACAGCAGCACTTCATCTCGCTATGAAAGTGATAGGTGTTGAAGGTTTTGAGGTTATTACAACACCGTTAACTTTCGTATCTACTAATCATGCTATTATTTATAGCGGCGGGATACCTGTTTTTTCCGATATATATCCGGACACATTAAATATCAATCCCGAACAGATAAAGAAATCAATTACTGATAAAACAAAAGCGATTGTTACTGTCCATTACGGCGGCCATTCCTGTGATATGGACATTATCATGGACATCGCTAAGAAACATAATCTGGTTGTAATCGAAGATGTCGCTCATGGTTGCGGCGGGGAATATAAAGGTAAGAAGTTAGGTTCTTTGGGTGACATTGCATGTTTCAGCTTTCACGCAGTCAAGAATTTAGCGACCGGTGACGGAGGTATGATCACTACAAATAATCCAGAGGTTCACAACAGGTTATTAAAACTGAGGTGGTTAGGCATAACCAAGGATACCTGGGCAAGAGAGGATAAAGGTCAAAAATATTCCTGGTATTATAATATAGAGGAAGTCGGTTATAAATACCACATGAACGATATAACCGCAGCTCTGGGATTAGTACAGCTTAATAAACTTGACAGGACAAACAGCAGAAGAAGTGAGATAACCGAAAAATACAACAAGGGATTTGCTGATTTAAACTGGATAGAAACACCGACGCTTAAGAGATATGCCAAAAGCGCATGCCATAATTATGTTATCAAAACCGAAGAAAGGGATAAGTTAAATGCCTACCTCAAGGAGAGAGGAATTTCTACTAGTGTCCATTATATTCCCAACAATCATTATGAAATGTACAAGAATTGTAGAGGTGAAACACCTGTTTGCGAAAAGGTATGGACGAAACTGCTGACTTTGCCTTTATTTCCCGATATGACAGATTCCGAGGTAGATACGGTTACTCAACAGGTAAAATTGTTCGGGAAAGAAAAGCTAAAAAGTTCATAAGATCATAAAGTTTGTTAGGATTTCCAGATTTGAAAATTATTACTTAACAATTATTCTGTAAATAAACGAAAAAATCTTGGCTGAAGAAAATCTTGCAATTACAAACATAGACCGTTTTAATAATTGGGCAAAAAAAGAAGGAAACCATGTTTTAAAAAGACTGCTTTGGATATTTTGGATATTGTTCCTAACTCCCTTTACCATGCTGGAAAGCTCAACGGATAGGTAGAGGTGTAATAATAACTTTATATATAAAAAGGCCCGGTTAAATGTTGGGAAGTATTTTAAGATTCTTATATTTTAATATCGGATTCAAATTAAGATATCTATTTTGGAAATGTGTTCTTTTATCTTCAAGCAACAAAATCGGCAAAAATGTAAAGATTTATGAAGGCGTAAGAATCACCTGCAACCACCCCGGCGCAATAAGCATAGGTGATAATGTTCGAATATTACGCAATGTTACATTAAGCACTTCTGAATCAGGAAAAATCTCTATAGGGAATAATACCCATATCGGCGAGAGTACGATAATCCATAGCAAACAAGAAATTATATTAAAAGACAACGTAATTATCGGCCCACAAAATGTAATTGTCGATTCCGACCATATCTACCAAGATATAGATACCCCCATTTTTAAACAGGGGTATAATGTAAAAAGAGTTTTAATTGAGGATGATGTCTGGATTTCCTCGCATTGCAGTGTAATAAAAGGGGTAGTCATAGGTAAGGGTTCTGTTATAGGTGCAGGCGCAGTTGTAAATAAATACGTCCCCCCTTACAGCGTGGCCTGCGGCGTGCCTGTGAAAGTAATAAAAAAAAGGGGTGAAAGTGATTAATAAGAAGTTATTGCTGCTTATTTTTTGCAGCTCTTTACTTGTATTAATTGTGGGTTTGACATCTACACCTTCTCTGGGTGATGAAGTTTCGCACTTTCGCTTTGCAAAAGCTATCTGCGTTACCGGCCAGCGTATAACTTATGACCCTTTATATGATAGTAAAAGTCCGTTGGGTTATTTCTATAATAGTGCTCCTCTTTGGCATACCTTATTGGCATCAGTCTGGAGATTATTTGGTAAGATGTCTTTTCCGGTTGCGCAGTTCTACCACACAATATACTTTGCACTCTTGATACTATTTACATACTTATTAGGAAAGGAACTTTATGGACAAAAGCAGGGACTGTATTCTGCTTTAATCGTTGCAACTGCTCCCGCAATCACCGCCTTTAGTGTACTATTTTACCTGGATGTACCTGCAACCAGTCTAAGTGTTTTATGTCTTCTATTGATAGTTAAAAGAGAATTTCTACTATCAGGAGTAATACTGGGATTAATGAGTTTTACAAAAAGAAATGCGTGTTTTTTTGTCCCTGCTTTTTTTTCCCTGGTTCTCTATCTAACTGAATCTGGCGTCAAGAAAAAGATTAAGAGCTGTTTACTCTTTCTTGCTCCTGCCTTTTTACCCATATTGTATGATCTTGTGTGGCGGGAAAACAATCAAAGGTCAATAACTACAACAAATGGTAACATTACATCACGAATCGGTGGTAATTTTAATAGGATAATACATAGACTTACGTTTTTCGATTGGAATATCAGAACGAGTGAATATTTAAATTCATCTTTTCTCAATCCTGTGGATGTAGCTAAATACTTTGGGGTTGTTTTATTAATTACGTTGGCAATATATATAATATTTAAGCTGTATGAAAAAAAGGACATAATATTATGGCTGCCGGTTATATGTTATTTCCTTCTTTTCTGTTACATTTTTTATTTAGGATCAGACATCAGGTATCTCCTACCTGTAATACCTTTACTTGCTATCTTATCCTCCAAAGCAATCGTGAAATATTTTCACAGAAAATGGCTAATAATCGTGCTTGTTCTTTTATGCTTTGTGCAATTCAGCAGCACTCTTGGGTATGTAAGAGCTAAAAGGCAAATTCCAAAAGGGATTGCTGAGGGCTTTACCTATTTGCAAAAAAATACATCAACAAATGCTTTGGTTGTATATCCGGAATACGTGATACTCGAACAGGCTAATCGCCAATTTGCCTGGGCCGGCAATATTCGGCCGGTGCTAGAGAACCTTTTCTGGAACAAAGATGAAGACAAGGTAAGGGAACTGCTTAAATCTAATGACATTGATTATATAGCTGTAAAAAAGGCTCGCATTTATGATGATTCAAAGGTTCATCACCTCGGCGGATATCCAAAGTCCTTTGTAGAAAGATTACCCGAATTATCCTTTCTCAAATTAGTATTTGATAATAAAGATATGAGCATCTGGCAAATAGAGTAGCGTAAATCCGGATTTAATATAATTAAACAAGGACATAGGCAAAATAATCTTGTACTGAAAATGACGCCGGAGTTTGCTCGGATTATTATAAATGAAGTGGAAAATTCTAAATACAAAGGACAACCTGAGGAATTAAAAAGAGAATGAGAGCAACTTTTCAGCGACGATTAGGTGAGCAATGGGCACTATTGACCAAGTTTGGATGGTTAGTATGTGTGGTAGTATTGTCAGTGACATTGACATCGTTTATCGTCGGATGTTTCACCACAGTATGGGATAATGATGAGGCACATCATGCAAGAATGAGCCTGGGTTTCTACATGGCCGGCAAACGAGTGCCTCACAATCCCATGGCCGCCACAAAGAACGTGCCATGGGACCAGTTTTATTACACGGAGGTACTTTGGCCGCTGCTTCTAAGTAAGCTTTGGATTCTTGCGGGTCAACCGAGTCACATACTGGCACAACTATATCAAGCAATATGGTTTTTTGCCTTACTGATTGGTCTGTACTATTTGAGTCGATTATATTACGACCCATGGGAGTCACTTTTGGCGATAGTATTGACAATCAGTATCCCCATGGTTCCTGTATTCGGAACACTTTTCTTCTTAGATGTTCCTACAATGGCGCTGACTGTCTGGGCGCTATACGCAGCACATAAGCTGGAACGTTGGCCCTGGGTCTTTGTGCTTGGTTTACTGATGGGTGGGATATATCTGACTAAACGTTTGAATATAGCATTTTTCCCAGGTATCGCACTAATTGGCCTTCTGACAGCACGCGGGCAATGGCGAAAACGCCTTGCTAAACTTGCGGCGGTAGCGGTAGTAGCCGCAGTACCGATTATCATCGATCTGGACTATCGAAGTGAGCACTTTAACAGCCTGCTCCTTAACAAACACAAGACTCTGAAAGCCTATTCATATTTAGTGGATCATCGGACTGCCGTCGTTAAAGAGGAAGGGAGGGCTACTGATTTTTATGTATCAGATTCTCTCCTTCGTTGGAAAGATGCTCTGTTGCATATAGGGCCTTTTCTTCCACTGGCTCTTCTACTGTATCTGATTAGCCATCATTACGAACGGCGAGACGTGATTTTCATGGGTTTGGCCGCACTTTATGCCGTCTCTTTTATTCTTTTCTCCCTGTATTCAAGAACCGTAATGACAGTTCCCCGTTACTATCTCCCATCATTTGTTCTCATAACTGTCCCAGCGGCAAAAGAATTAAAAAAACTTTGGCGCCGGCATTTCGGTAGAATCATTTTGCTGATTTGTGGAATACTGGCTATTGTACAACTGGCTCTGGTACTCAATGAGATTCATAAGCGAAGGCAGTTGCCGGCTGACATGGCAGAAGCATACAAGTTTATTTGTAAATCCACCCCGGATGACGGAAAAGTCTTTCTTTGTAATGGTTATGGATTGGAACTACACACAGGGCGAATCAGTACAACACGAAGCATTGTACCTCAAATATTCTTTCAGCCAAGTACATCCTGGGAGACACGAACTCAAGTCCTGGAAGAATTAAATATCGGATATATTATCTGCCGTCAGGAGTGTATATATGACGACCGGAAAGAACAAGTTATTTGGAATGCAAGTGGCGGTATGCCACTTAGTTTTTTTGAGGATCTTGAGCAATCGACAAATTACGAGCTGATTTTCAAGAACAATTCTGTAACGATTTGGAAAGTAAATCATGTATCTAACTACAGCCCTTAGTATATTGACAATAAATCCGGAGTAATACCTAAAAAATTATGCTGGAGCCATAAAATGACAGGCCCTCTCAAACAACAAGACAGTAATACGAAAATTCAGAAGAAGAAAACAAATCTGAAGATAAGACTTTTAATCATATTATTTTCAGTATTACTGAGTTTATGTGCTTTAGAGATTCTTGTACGTATTATTCACATGCCGGGCATGACTATAGTACCTCAACACTTTTACTCAAAAGATGATGTCTTGGGTTACAAACTAAGTGAAAATTTTAAGGGTGTTACACAAACACGAGAATTCAAAACAGATATAGACATAAGCTCAGAAGGTTTCAGGGATTATGAACATACCAAGCAAAATATAAACGGTACTTATAGAATTTTGGGGCTTGGTGATTCTTTTACGTTCGGTTTTGGAGTTCCCTTTGAAGAAACTTACTTGAGAATTTTAGAGAAAAAGTTGAATCAATCTTCTTCCGATAAGCAACAATATGAGATAATCAAAACCGGTATTCCTGGTTATTGTTTGCTGCAGGAATTTTTACTGCTTAAAGAGAAAGGGGCTGACTACAAACCGGACCTTGTCTTAATCGGCTTTGATATAAATGATCATGTTGATAGTATAGAACCATTTGACACGGTATGCAATGGTTTCCTAATAAAACGGGATTCACTGCAATCGCTGTTCTTAGAAGAAAGAATTTCCATTTATAAAAATTTCCAAAGCATCTATTTAATCGCCAAGGCTTTAAAAATTATTAAAAACAAAATTTCCAAAAATAGAGAAGCCAGGATTTTATACAATGAGCAGTTAAGAAATGAATATAAACAAAAAGCACTTTCATTTACGAGTCAATTGTTGCAGGAGATAAGGGAATTTTGTCAACAAAGAGAAATCAAAATTTTACTGGTGTTTATCCCCCACAAAAGTCAGGTGCACCCTGATATATGTAAACCGACGCTGTTCTCACACTATTTTAGCGGGCTGGATTCCTTCCTTGAAGAGGCTTGCATGGAAAACAATATCCCTTATTTGAACTTGTTGCCGAGTTTCGAAAGTTCAGCAAAACAAGGCGAACAGTTGTACTTCAATATAGATGGCCATTGGAATTCCAACGGCCACAGACTCGCTGCGGAGTTAATTTACGATAAATTAAAAGAATTGCAATTGTGAACAAAGATAATGCTTTTTAAAAGCTGCAAAACTGTGAAGGTTTGTATTATTTGTTATACGTACGGATTGCTTGATTATGCCAGATAAATACGATAAACAAAAAATAAAAGTTGCTATTATTTGCTCAACGGGAGGACATTTTGAGCAGGCATTCAGAGTGCTTGAGGCATTTAAGGACTGTCAAAAATTTCTAATAACCTATGATTCTCCCACACTGAAAGATTTCCAGCATCCGGATTTGGAGAAAATTTACCTCTTAAGATATTTCGGAGATTCTGTTATACGAACCTTCGTAACTTTGTTATTCAGTTGTCTTACTTATATACGAATATTCCTAAAGGAAAGGCCACAAATTATTTTTTCCACAGGTTCTGAGATTGCTATTCCCGCCTTTTACATAGGAAAATTCTTATTTAGAATCAAATTGATTTACCTCGAAACGATTTTGAGAATACGCTATCCTACGGTCACTGCAAAAGTTGTTTACTGGGTTTCCGATCTTTTTCTGGTCCAGTGGGAATCTTTACTTCCAAAATTCGGTGGTAAAGCAAAGTACGCGGGAAAAATTTTATGATATTAGTAACGGCAGGGCATAAAGAATTTGATCGTCTAATCAAAAAGATGGATTCAATATCGAAAGATATTGACAAGGAAGTTATAATGCAAATCGGTTATAAACCGAGATATTTCCCTAAGAACGGGAAATATTATCATTTTATACAACGCTGCGAGATTGACGAATATTTCAAAAGGGCTGAATTAATCATTTCACACTGCTCCGTTGGCGTTCTACTAAGAGCCCAAAAGCATCTGAAACCAATAATAATGGTTCCCAGACAGTATGCTCTCAAAGAACATATTGATGACCATCAGGTAGGATTCGCCAAGATGCTGATAGAGCAGGATAACATTCAGGGAATAAAATTCATCTTCGATATCAATGAGCTGCGCAATACAATAGAGCAAGTATTACAGGATAAAAAACCAGTTGCTTTGAAATCGTTCGGCCAGAGGGACATTCTTATAAAAACCTTAGAAAACTTCGTTTCGAACGTAAGAAAATAGAAGATGTATTAAGATGATGAATGTATTGTTTAGTAATTCGATAAAATTGTTATGAATACCTTTCCCACCGAACAAAAAGACGTTGCTGATATGCAATATTACATTAATATGGACAACCGTTACCGTTCTGCTGGTCACCTCATGGCTAAAAAGCTAAATCTAATCCTTGCTTTACTGCAGCCGAACTCGCGACTTATCGATATCGGTTGCGGAACGGGAGAGTTCTTATTAAGAGCGAGTGACAAATTTGACGAACTGGTAGGAATTGATAACAATGAGAACGCTGTTAACTTTGCAAAAAAGAAAACGGAAAATATACAAAAGATAAAGCTCATCGACAGTAAAGATGGTAAGATTCCATATCCTGATGAATATTTTGATAACGCAACTTGCCTGGATGTTTTGGAGCATATGCGAGACCCCAGAGATTGCCTGCTTGAGATTTGGAGAGTACTCAAACCACAATCACAGTTAATTGTTACCGTCCCAAACTGGTACGATATTATCAATATGCGATTATTTAAAAGAAATTCTTTCCATGTCCAGGCACACAGCCCATACGGATGGATAAATATCCTGGAAAGCGCGGGTTTTAAGAAAGTTAACTGGCGAACTGTGGACTTTCCGATCTTACATTCTGACTTACTTGCAAAACACCTTGCAATTTTCGGAATGTGCGTGATTATTCTCTTAAAAAAAGAGAGTAAATTGGTATAACTTAGATAGTGTCGATATGACTGCAAAAACGCACATATTAGAGAACGTAGTTTATCGAAAGGAATTTTGAACTTTTATCTTAAAAAAATAAACGATGAATACAAACAAAAAGATATTAGTTATCATACCCGCTTATAACGAGGAAGATACCGTTGGGCAGGTTATTGAGAAGACCAGGCAAAGCTTGCCATATGCCGACATACTTGTCGTTAACGACGGCTCCTCTGATTCTACTTCGGAGATTTCCAAAAAACAGGGAGCAAAAGTGCTGGATTTTCCCTACAATTTAGGCATCGGCACAGCTATGCAGACTGGATATAAATTTGCGTATAAAATGGGATATGATATAGCTGTCCAATGTGATGCAGACGGCCAACATCGCCCCGCACAGATTAAGAAGCTCATTGAAACCCTGATAAATGATAAGGTTGATATGGTCCTCGGATCCAGGTATCTCGAAACCAGAAGATTTAAGTCATCCGTCTCTAGAAGGCTGGGAATGCTGATATTTTCCAAGGTCTTATCTCTCATTGTCGGGCAAAAGCTCACAGATACAACCTCTGGCTTTAGAGCGGTAAACAGAGACGTAATTAAAACATTGTCATTGTATTATCCCAGCGATTATCCGGAGCCTGAAGCATTGGTACTTATGCACAGGGAAGGCTTTACTATGAAAGAAATATCTATAAATATGAACTCACGCAGAGGAGGAAATTCATCTATTACCCCATCAAAGTCAATTTATTACATGGTCAAGGTTATGCTTGCGATATTTATAGACTTGTGTAAAAAGCCCACCTGTAAAAAGACAACTGCTTAGGGAGGTAAATAGCGATGTTAAAAATACAAGTAATAACAGGTTCGGTGAGTATTTTATTAATAGTGATTGTCTTTGAACTCATTAGAAGGAGAAGACTTGAGGAAGAATACTCGCTTTTATGGCTTCTAAGCGGAATAGTGATTCTTATATTTAGTATCTTTCCCAAGTTGCTTGATGTTATTTCAAAGATGATGGGAACGTATTATTTGACTACTCTGTTTGTCGTCTCTTTTCTGTTTTTACTCTTGATAGTTTTACACTTTTCAACTGTTATTTCACAACTTTCAAAAAAGAATAAAGAACTAACACAGGAATTAAGCATTTTGGACTTTAAATTTCGGGAGTTGGATAAACAATTCCATGAATTAGCTGATGAAAAACCGTGAGACTTTTCGGCAAAAGATCGAGTTACTTATATTGTTCCTGGTGGCCTTAGCCCTGAGGTTGTTTTTAGCCCTAACTGCACGCGGCCTCGCTACCGATGGCTGCAGTTATCTTTGGCTGGCAGAGGATATAGCAAAGGGAGACTTTCAAAGTGGAATTAATGCTTTACTGCCTCCTTTATTCCCGATTCTCAGTGCAGGAGCCTCATTTATTTTCGGCAACCTCGAGCTATCGGCAAGACTTGTTTCTTCTCTTGTTGGTTCGTTAACCATTTTTCCTTTATTTTTTCTGGTTAAAGATATCTTTAATAAAAAAGTAGCTGTCGTAACTGTCATTTTTTTTATTATTCACCCATATCTTATGCGGGCATCAGCAGAAGTTCTAACTGAAGCAACTTATTTTTTTCTTATTACTTCCCTTGCCTGGACTCTCTGGCGGGCTCTCAAAAGCAAAAGAGCCGTATGGTTTTTATTAGTCGGGCTTTTAGCATTTTTAACTTTCCTGGCAAGACCCGAAGGGATTGCAATCATTATGCTGATACTGGGATGGATCTGGCTTCCAAATCTGTCTAAAATTAAGAACGAATTTCGATGGAAACTGTCTGCGAGCTTTTTTTGCGTGATTATATATATCTTAATCCTATTCCCCTTCTATCTTCATTTCCGAAAAGAGACTGGAAGCTGGAAACCAACCGTGCGTCATGTCACATTTTTAGACGATAAGGGGGCGGATGAGAGCTGGTCTGAAATGATAGTAAGGATTATAAAATGGAGAATTAGCCCCAATGTCCCAGATTTGTTCTATGCCGTCCCAAAAGCCTATTATCCCGTATTTTTAATCCCGCTTTATTTTGGATTAATAAAACGAAAGAACTTCAAAGGCCTGAGAGCCGGAGAGGGATATATTTTGTCATTTATTGTTTTCAGAATACTCATCATCATAACCTTCGCAGGTGTAACTGACAGGTATTTCTATGCCTTTATCCCAATAGCTCTGTGCTGGGCAGGAGTTGGATTTTGGGAAATCAACGACCGTCTTCTATTGAAATTCAAAACAAATGTGTACAGAATTGGGGGAGAAAAGATAAGTCTAATTTCTATTATGATTTTGCTTGCCATCGGCGCATTATGTCTACCCAAGGGGCTAAAACCCATTAGACCGCACCGAGAAATTCAAAAAACAGTTGGTTACTGGCTTAAAGAAAATGCAGGAAGAAAAGAATTAACAATAGCTGCCAATAAACCTCAAGAAGCGTTTTACGCAGGCGCTAAATTTTATAATTTGGAAAAGAGTCACTACGAAGAGATAATTAGCCAGCTAAAAAAGGCAAATGCGGATTTTTTAATTGTGGACAAAGATATTGATGATATTTGTCCGGAATTCAAGGATAAACTCAAAGAAAGCGACTTGGAAGTATTCTCTACAGCGTTCGAGAGCAGCGATAGAAAAATTATTATTTATAAAGTAATAAAATGAACAGGATTATGAATTTAGAAAAGGAGGTGATATACTGG
The DNA here is from genome assembly GCA_964508785.1 of uncultured Pirellulales bacterium. Classification (GTDB taxonomy): domain Bacteria; phylum Planctomycetota; class Phycisphaerae; order Sedimentisphaerales; family Anaerobacaceae; genus JAFGPS01. Next base: position 25,099 of record CAZDVE010000035.1, read on the forward strand.
CTAAACTGCGAGAAAAAATTACCTTAATCCTGCTTGCTTTTTACTGGCCCACACTCTTCATCCTCGCGCATATACCCATCCCACAGTTAATTCGCAAAGCAGGCGTTTCTGATAAAAGCCTTCACTTTCTTGCGTACCTTATTTTGTCCTTTCTGCTCTGGTTTACAATCAAATCCGATGAAAAAGTTAACTGGCACCGAGTCACTGTATGGTGTATACTCTTTATATTAACCGGATATGGAGCCGTTGACGAAATAGTTCAGAGCTACATAGGACGGACATGTGATGTAAGAGATGTTGCAGCGAATTCAGCCGGCATTCTCACAGGATTATTCATCTTTTCGTTCTTTGCTTTCTGGCCTTCTGCACTTTTTGTATCAGGCCTAACTATCTTTGGTATAACAAATATTGCGCGGGCAAACATAGCTGATTTGTTTCCCATTACAAATATATTTTTTCATCTGTTTGCTTATGCCACATTCACTGCATTATGGATTCAGAACATGCAACTTTTTAAACACAGTAAAATATACGGCACGAAATGGCTTATTCAGGCATTAGCAGTGCCGGCGAGTTTCCTTCTAATTGTGAAGATATTCACAGCAATTCTTGGAAGAGATTCTGCAGTCTCAGATATTATCGCTTCTCTGGGAGCAATTATAACCGTTGTTGCCGTAATTTACATAAGGGCTTTGTTTCGTAAAATGCCGGACTTTAACAACAAAGGGCCATAGACAGTATTTCATCAAATCAACCGGCATTTTATTTTCGTGAATGTTCAGATTTTCTGAAAGGTCTGTACAGCGGGTCCCCTACAAGAAGCAACTGCCACGAATTAAATGGCTTTGTGCGATAGAACGCCTCAACAAGACATCTTCCGTCGTATAGTTCTTCAAAAAATACTTTCGGCTTGGGGAAGGAATGAAGATATGGCTCCGCCACCGGTCCTAATGTTACAGTAATACCGTCCACGAGCATCGCCGGACACCAATTGCTGCTGTTGGGATCGCGAAGTCCGGCGGCTTCAAAGCTCGCTATGTGAAATCCGACCGCGCCATCTACAAAATCAAAGGCATCTATATATTTACTCAGGCTATACCAGCCACAATAAATAGCAGTTTGAGGACAGGAACCGGGAGCAAAAAGATTCGATGTCCGCTCTTCTTTAACAGGTATATCTGTACGCAATTGTGTCAGTATCGCCAAATCGCGTAAAGATTTATCATAAGTACCGTACGAATTATTTTCGTAAATACCTCTCGAATCTAAGTAAGCAACGCCCCTGAGACTTGTTTGTTCTGCAGATATCGCTTTGTCCACAAGGCCTATTATTATATCTTCGCTCGGCCCGTCAAGCCGGCTGACCATAAGCGTGCCAAGACCAAAAGTTAGCAGGTCATCCTGGAATTTGGAAATATGCAAACTCGACTGGAGCCTGTTAATCTGCCAGCGATATAACTCATAATTTCCGGACAGGATCATCGACAATTCACTATCTACTGAGGCACTCGTTTCTCTACCAACGATACGGTCAATTCTTAACTGAAGTTGAGCAACTTTCTCTTCGATTCTTTTTTTATCAGCAGTTTCCTGTTCGCCATGGGCTGAATTATTTTGCTCCAACTGTTCAATCCGGCTTTCTTCCTGCTCAATAAGCTCTCTCAAGCGGTTTAATTCGTCTTGCCGGTCTTGTAATTGCCCACGCCCTTCCACAACAATTGGTACACCATACGTGGTCAGCAGACATTTGATTTTCCCGGCAAATTTTTTACCGGTTAATCTGGCACGAAGTGGTTCAGCAAGTTTTTTGTTATAATCATCCCTGCTGATTGCTGTAACAAGACTTTCCCCGAGCGGCAAGGCAACAAAATTGTCAGCCGGCACTTTCCGCTTCTGGCAATATTGGCGGGCAATTCGTACAGATGCAGCTATTTCACTATTCGCAACGACAAGAATTTCATTAGGCTCTAACGCAAAGCACACCCGGCAATGTGCAAAAATCAATAGAATAATCACCCTCGTCCTGAACGGCATTAGAATTACTCCCTTATTTCCTTTCTAATAACCAAAGTAGTATACAAATCACCCATACAAGGAATGAAAAATTATTCCGGCCCATGGATCCTATACGGCAAATCAACCGGATAATCCTCTATCATTTCAGCGTAATCATCAAGCCAATAGGCGTTCGGATTACTCAAAAATGCAAGAAATTGTCCGCTTACGAGGTCATTGGCAGCTCTGTGATATTTGAAATAAACAAAATCTTCGGTCTTGCCCACGACTTCTATCTTGCCCGTCGAGTGCGACATCACAAATCGAACACGCTTTGCCAAACCGGAAACAAGTGATTTCGCCTGCTCGACAATCTCATAACCTTGCTCAATTGGCACTGTGTAAGCTTTATTACCCAGTGCCGGGCGGCACTGAAAAATATAATATGGAACCGCACCTACAAAAGACAATTTCTCAAGTAAATCAGCTAAAACTTTCGGGTCACTGTTGACACCTTTTACAAGCGGCATTTGATTAGCAATAACCGCACCGGCCCTTTGAAGCATATTTACCGCCTTTACCGCCAAATCCGTCAATTCCCGTGGATGGATAAAGTGAGTCATCATATATATCTTTTTCCGCTCACCACTGTATTTTTCGATCATCTCCAACAAAGCCGGCTCTTCAAGAATACGATAAGGATTGAAAGCCGGTACTTTTGTCCCGATACGAATTATCCTGACATGTTCGATCGCAGCTAAATCCCTAACAATATTCTCAAGTTTCGCTTGACTCAAGGCCAGTGGGTCCCCCCCGGTCAGCAGCACATTGTTAATCTCGGGATGTTGTTTGATATATTCCAACGCCGCCTGCATATCCTGGAGATATTCGCTCTGAGGATTTATAAAAAGACGCTTACGGAAGCAGTAGCGACATATTCCCTCACAAATATTACTTACGAGCAGCAGTACGGTGGAATTATATTTGTGCTCGAGTCCCGGTACTACGCAATACGTCTTTTCGTCCGAAGGATCAAGCCGACCCCATTCTTCAAGTTCACCTACGTCGGGGATAATTATCCTGCGTATCGGATCATCAGGATCGTCCCAGTCAATGAGCGATAAATAATATTCATTGCATCGAAAATCGAACTGATCCGTAACCGTTTTCAGTTCGGCTTTTTCGGCTTCGCTCAAATATTCCAAATGATCTATATGAGTAAGATATTTCATCCCTACCTCGCATTTTAGCTGTTTAGGCATTCCCTCGGGAACACCTTACGGTGGGACAACTTGTCAAGATTTGGTGCCGCGGGTAACTTCGTTCTTAGAATATCTCTTTTCGTAGATGCCCTTTCGCCCCAACACTCTGACAACCGTCTCTAATATGATGTTTATATCGGTTAAAAAACCGGCTGTTTCTACATATTGAACGTCAAGTTCCAATTTTTCTTCTCGAGTCAATCCCCCTCTGCCACGTATCTGTGCAAGACCTGTGAGGCCTGGCCTTACAAGCAACCTCCCTTTTTGACGCTCATTCCATTCTTCTATCTGCGAAAGATACAAAGGCCGAGGTCCGATAAGACTCATGTCGCCCCGCAGAATGTTATAAAATTGCGGCAGCTCATCAAGCGAATATTCCCTCAAAAATCTCCCAATTTTCGTCAGCCGAGTATCGTTTCCGGACTTTGGACTCGGCCCAAACGGGTCAACATCTTTCTTCATCGTTCGGAACTTATAAAAAACAAACGGCTTGCCGCCCCTGCCCGCTCTTTGCTGCTTGAAAATAGCTTCTCCACGGCTGCTGAGCTTGATTATGATTCCTATCACAATCAAAAACGGAGCCAGAATTATCAATGCCAAAAAAGAAACAATAATATCACTTCCGCGTTTGCATATATTGAAAAGCTTCATAAACATAAGTATAACTAACAAAAGCTTTTGTGTCAATTAAACAATATAAACAGATAAGAATTAGAAAATGCTGTTTAGCTTGCCATATCGGCAAAATCACGGAATTGCTGTGTTACAAAAAGCTGATTACAAGCTACAATTACCTCATAGCCTCGTATTACTAAATAAAATGAGAGATTGTAGCTTCTATATGTTATCAAAAGGCATTTTTTAAAGCCAACTAACTCTATTCTGCCTTGATATTATATACCAACAAAACATCACTATGTCGCAGGTAGAGTTTGCCATCGGAGATAACAGGATGTGCCCATGCCTGACCGCCGGCACCTTCTCGCTTCGGAGGTTTAAAAATCCCTTTAAGGGTATACTTCCGAGGATTTGCTTCAATCAAAGCCAATACGTTATCTTGGTAACGGAAGTACAAATTCCCATCGGCATAAAGCACCGCCGCTGAACCGCCACCGGGCTGCTCGACATGCCACATAACCTCACCGGTCTGCATATCGAGGCAGGTGGGCTCACCCTTATTGTGATTGTGTCCGCCATAGATGTAATCTCCGACCTTCACAAATCCACCATGATGATTCTGAAATTTATCTTTATCGAGCCAATATACTTCTTCGGCCTTCACATTTTCACCATTCAGGACAAGTTTCAGCAGTGCTGAACCGGTCTGGTAGGCAGTCGAAGTGAAAACAAAATCGCCTTCAACTACCGGTGTGGGAATATTCGCCACACGATTTGCAATACGATTGTATCCCCACAGGAACTTACCATCAGCAGCGGAGACGCCGATGAGTCCCTCGTTTGTTAGTTGGATGTACTGCTTTACACCAGCCCCATTACTTACGACAATAGAGGAATATCCCGCCTCTTCCTTTCCTTTGGGGCCGATATCGGGCATCGAGCACTTCCAAATCAACTCTCCTGTCTTTTTATCAAGCGCCGCCATAACAGCTTCCCGACCGCCGGGTGTACATATAAGTTTATCTCCATCAATAAGTGGCGACTCGCTGAATTTCCACCTGGGATTTGTCCCTCCACCCAGGTCTTTCTGGAAATTCTTACTCCAAATAACACTTCCGGTGACAGCATTAACACATACAAGATCCCCCGAAGTCCCGATGGCAAAGATAAATTCATCATCAACCGTCGGCGTACAGCGAGGACCATCATCATGCCAAGAGCCTACCTTAGCGGTCCATAATGGCTTGTGTGTACTCAAATCAACGGCAATGACACACTGTGCTTTTTCGGAATTAACATCGATGTCACCCATCGTGTATAGCTTTCCATCGGTTATTGCGACACTGGAATAACCGGTTCCAAGGCCCGTCATTTCCCACAATAGTTCAGGTCCGCCTTCAGGCCAGTTTTTAAGCAGGCCGGTCTCGGTGCAGATACCGTCACGATTGGGACCTCGAAATTGCAGCCAGTCCGCCGCCTCAACAATGCTAAGAAAGCTCAAGACTATTATTGTGTATAATGCTAATCTATAACCTTTTATACACAAACAACATCTGAAATTTTTAAACAGATTCACAGAGTCACCTCCGAAATAATATGTTCCGATTGTCTTAAATATATTTAAGACTTATCTTCAGCTTTTACCGCTGACATCGACACAAACCAAACGTCCTGCAGCATTTCGGGCATAGATTTTTCCGTTAGCCAAGACAGGCACAGTCCAGCATTTGCCGGTCAGAATCTGCGCTGATGAGATTCCTTTGAATCCCTCCGGCGAAGCTTCCGCTATCACCAATTTTCCTTTTTCTCCAAGAATAATGAGCTTATCGTCGGCAAGCATTAGCGAACCGGTGCCAAATCCTCCCTGCGACCACTTGAGACGACCGGTCTCGAAATCGACACACGTCAGTTTTCCTCCGCCGTTAACCTGTCCGCTAAAACCGTATAAGTATCCCTCCCAGAGCACTGAACTATTGATTTGATTGCACATATTCTTATTCTGCCAGAGTTCAGTGACCTCATTACCATCCATCTTCAAAAGCACACAGCCATGATTATATCCGGAAGAAATGAAAATATTATCACCTGAAACGATAGTATCTGCAGCGTTTATATCATAACTGGTTTCCCATGGAAATCTCCATGCGACATCGCCCGTTGCAGGATTAAAGCAGACAATCTCTCGAGATACCGGTAACGCTACGAAATTTTGTCCACCCAAAGTGAATGGCACTCCGGTGGCGTAACCGGATACACCTTTATCGCTTTGCCAGGCTATGCTTCCATCCGTCTTTTTCAAAGCAACACCACTAGTGCCGGCATTGAGAATAATCAGGTCATCAACAATAAGAGGCGAACCGGAAAAGTACCAACGAGGATGCTTAAATCCAAAATCTTTATTAAGTTTTGTATGCCAGATGATATCACCGTTTGCCGCATTGAATCGAACAACATCGCCATCCTTGCTAAAGGTATAAATTGCATCGCCATCTACTGTTGGCGTCGCACAGGGCCCGCCTTCATGATTTCTATCGTACAATGGACAAGGATAGGATGTCTTCCATATTTCATCCCCCGTTACGGCATCAAAACAATAGAGAGTGTCATTATCATTAATATTGCCCATCGTATAAGCCCGACCGTTACTTACTGCGATTGAAGCAAATCCGTTTCCAATCGAAGCTTCCCAGCGTACCTTTGGTCCGCCTTCAGGCCAGTTCGCGCGCCAATCCGTTTCTTTTGATATTCCGTTGTAGGCCGGCCCGCGCCAGTGGGGCCAATCCGCAGCCCCGACAATACTGAAATGCCCGCTAAAAAATACGACCAAACCAAACACTAATAAGTAATTTCGAAACATTTTGTGCAATCTCATCATAACTCTCCAAAATAACAGTGAATTTCATTCAGACAATTATACAATTTTTTACTTTCAATGCTATTACTGTGTTGTATTTCGAGAGAAAGGATTATTAAAAGGGTAATTGCTCCATTAAACTTCACAGAAATTCGGCGCTTATTAGCATTTATACGGGTTTAATCCCTTTTAAGTTCGACGAAAATCCTATAAATTACTCTGTGTCGCTTGCTTAAAAGCCAGCGCTCCTGTCGGACAGGCCTCAACACACTTTCTCGCGGTATTCGTATCCCTAATTGCCTTAGCCAATGAACGGTCAAAAGGAACCGCCACCTTTACGTCGAAACCCCTGCCTACAAACGTCAATCCAAGTTCTTCGCCGGCCCGGGCAACAATTTGTACACAAAGACCACAATCAATGCACTTGCCGGGCTCAAAAATAATATCCGGATGCTCGGAAAATTGAACAAATTCACGACGCTCACTTTTATATCGGCTGGCTTTGGCATTGTAGTCATGCGCGTATTTTCTTAATTTACAACTTCGGGATTTTCGGCAATCACAATGCAGACATCGGGCGGATTCCTCAACCGCCTCCCGGCTGGTAAAACCTCCATCTTTCTGTGAGGGATTAATTCGGGGACTATCACTGTGGCCGACAACAAATTTTTTCGCCTTATCGGCAGAAAGTTTTCCGATGCGAGTATTAAAAACTCTGGTCGGACCTGTTACAACCTTTCCAGATAAATATTGGCCTATAGATTCAGCCGCCTCTTTCCCATCCGCCACTGCTCGAACTGTAAGTTTTCTTTTTCGAACGGCATCGCCACCGGCAAAAACCCCCGTCTTACTTGTCTGATAAGTCCTGCTGTCAATAACAATCGCATTTGCCTTTGTCTCAAGACCTTCGGAGATGTCACCATCGTCAAGCTGCCCGACTGCTATAAACACAGCGTCAAAATCCTTCTGCAAATCTTCCAATAGTAAGGAAGTACCTATTCGTGTACGTCCCTGAAACTTTACACCAAGTTTCATTATCGTATCTATTTCTGCATCAAGCACATCTCTTGGAAGCTCCTTTTGCGGAACCGAGTACTGCAACATCCCCCCCGGTTTTTCGTGGTCATCGAAAATGGTACAGCCGAATCCTTCCTGGGAGAGATAATATGCAGCAGCCAAGCCTGCAGGACCTGCTCCGACAATGGCTACACGCTTGGATTTTCCCGGCTTACAGGGAGGTGAATACGGCTGCGCAGACTGCAAATCGACATCAGCCACATATCGTTTCAACAAACAAATTGAAACCGCCTGGTCATAATCGGCCCGCCTGCACGCACGCTCGCAGGGCTTCGGACAAATCCGCCCCAGTACCGCCGGCAATGCAATATCTTTTTTCACGGTTACTATTGCATCACGCAACTCGCCCGTTGATATCTGGCGAATCATCAAGGGAATGTTCATGTGTGCCGGGCAAGTGACCTCACATGGTCCAAGACAATCCCCAAGATGGTCACTCAACAATAATTCCAGAGCCGCTTTCCTTGCATGAATAATTTCTTCCGAACTGCTATGGACTGTCATACCTTCTTCGGCGATAGTCGCACAGGCAGGAACGAAATTGATCAGACCCTCAACTTGAACTATACAAATCATACAACTGGTTGCCGGCTCATAACCTTTTAGGAAACACATCGTTGGAATTTCAATCCCAAGCTTGCCGGCGGCATCAAGAATAGTAGCTCCATCCTCAACTTCCACTTTACGATTGTCTATGGTTAATACAGGCATTTCCTATTGTACCTTCACGGCATCCGCCGGGCAGATACTCTTACATGTCCCACAGCGAATACATTTTTCGGAATCGATTTCGTGTTTCTGATACGGCAACTTCTCAATAGCTTCTACCGGACAGTGCTGGGCACACAAGGTGCATCCGATACAATCATCTGTCACCGAATAAGTAATAAGAGCTTTGCATCTTGCAGCCGGACACCGCCCGGCAATATGAGCTTCATATTCATCACGAAAATATTTGATAGTGGACAGAACCGGATTCGGCGCCGTTTTACCAAGCCCGCACAAACTCGAATTCCTGACAATTTCCGCAAGGTGCTCAAGCTCATCGATATCCGTGCTCTTACCCCGACCTTCACACAAGCGCTCAAGAATATCCAGCATTCGCCTGGTGCCTATTCTGCAGAAAGTGCATTTTCCGCACGATTGATTCTGTGTAAACTGCAGAAAATAACGAGCGATATCAACCATACAGTCGGATTCATCCAATGCCACCATACCGCCGGAACCCATCATTGCCCCGACACTTTTGAGTGCCTCATAGTCCACAGATGTATGGGCCAGTTTTTCCGGCACACACCCTCCCGAAGGGCCGCCAATCTGCACAGCTTTTAGCTTCAGTCCACCGGCAATTCCCCCGCCGATATCATCTATAACCTGACGTATTGAGATACCCATAGGTACTTCAATTAATCCTCCATGTGCGATTTTACCGGCAAGAGCAAAAACCTTGGTTCCCTTGCTGTGATCTGTTCCAAGCTCTGCAAACGCATCGGGGCCGTTTCGAATAATCCAGGGGACAACACAATACGTCTCGACGTTATTGATAAGAGTCGGTTTGCCCCAGAGTCCCTTCCGGGCCGGATATGGCGGCCGCAACCTCGGCATACCACGACGGCCTTCTATACTAGCCATCAGGGCTGTTTCCTCACCACAGACAAATGCACCGGCACCAGGAACAATTTTAAGGTGCAGTGAAAAACCGCTTTGCAAAATATTATCGCCGAGAAAACCTTGTTGAAGACAATTTTCTATCGCTCTGCTTATCCTGTCAACGGCGAGCGGATATTCTGCTCGAATGTATAGATATCCCTCTTCGGCGCCGACAGTATATGCAGCTATAGTCATGCCTTCGATGATGCGGTAAGGATAAGACTCCATGAGCATCCTGTCCATAAACGCACCGGGGTCACCTTCATCGCCGTTACAAACAATATATTTCTTCCTGGACTTGCTTCGGCGCACGGCAGAGCACTTAAGATGTGTCGGATAACCCGCTCCCCCCCTGCCGCGAAGTCCACTGTGTTCAATCTGTGCGATAATTTCCTGCGGCTTTAGTTCCTTGATGCATTTTTGTAATGCCTGAAAACCATCCCTGCGCAGGTACTCGTCAAAATCTATCGGGTCAATCTGCCCACCGTGCTCGGTGGCGATGTGTACCTGTTTATCCAGAAAATCAGCAACCTGTTCATCCCGTACATTTATAGAATAACGCGTAACAGGCTCCCGCTTTTGGTCACTGAGCACTCTGTCGAGCAGCATGGAAGCTGAATCGGATATTTTTCTTCCAAGCCCGTGCACCTTGAAGTGACGAGTTATAATAGCTTTGGCATCCTCAGGCTGCACCCTGGCATAAAGAAAAGTCCTTTCATCCGGCAATACGACCTCCAGCAGCGGCGTCTGATAACACATCCCGACACAACCGACGCGCTTGATTGCCACCTGTACACCCGTCTGCTCCAGGGCCTGTTTAAGCGCATCGCGCAGCTTGCCGCTGCCTCGAGCGACACAACAGGAACCCAAGCCAAGACGTATCTCACCGTTAAAATGCCCCGATTCGGCCGGACGTTTTTTATGCTTTTCACGTTGCCGGGCGGCTCTGACCTGTTCATATCTTAGAAAATCGGTGACAACATTTGGGACGGTCTCGGCGGTGAGATGTCCGTATGTCACCTTGTCGATTTGCACCGCCGGAGCAAGTGTACAACATCCCAGGCATGCTATCTTCTCAACCGTAAACAGTCTCTGCGAATCCGTATCTTCTCCAACGGGTATCTGAAGATGACGCATAAACGCATCGTAAACTCGCTCTCCGCCCTTTACATGACATGCGGTACCAAGACAAACATGAATTATATGACGACCGGCGGGACGATGCCGAAACTGGTCATAGAAAGTCGAAACGCCGGTAATAGCCGCTGGTGAAATTTGCGTCAGCTCACAGAGACGCTCAAGAGCTTCGGCAGGAAGATAACCATAGTGCCCCTGAATTGCCTGGAGTAACTCAAGCACTTTTTCGCTACCGGTGCCTATTCGCTCTATCGCCTGATCCACAAATGTCAAGTCCAGCTTATCCATCAATCCTGATTTCCAATACAAAAAAGATTCTTTTCGCTGCGGAGATAAATCCTACCATCAAGGAAAGCCGGGGACGCGTAACATTTCTCACCAAGCTCATTTCTGGCCAGCTCCTTATACTCGCGGCCGGCCTCTACGATAAACATAACGCCTTCTTCGCTGAGCAAATAGAGTTTATCGCCAACCAGACTCGGTGAGGCTTGAAAATAATCCTTCAAATTCTGTTCCCACAACATGGCTCCATCTTCCGTTTTATAGCAGCCAAGATATCCATCGCTCGAGAGTAGATATAAAAATTGCCCATTACTTACCGGTGAACAGATATCCGGACCGCCGTCGATTTTCCATGCTACATGTGTTTCAGTGACATCACCTCGTCCATCAGGGCGAATTGCAACCGTTTTCATATGCGGCTCTACGGCAAATATCAGCCCATTGGCATAAATCGGTGACGGTGCTACATCTGCACCAAGACAATCTACACGCCATAATTCCTCACCGTCAGCAGGGTCGTATGATATAATCCAGGGATTACTACACGTTATCAACTGATACCGACTACCAATTTCCGCCACTATCAGCGAAGTCCATGAGCTTGCAACCGGTCGTTTTGCCTGCCATACTGTTCGGCCTGAGAATCCTTCCAAAGCAATTAATCTGGATTTGTCATCTTCAGTATCACCCTGGTCATACTGTATTAAAAGCAGATTCTGATACATTGCAAGTGAAGAAGCATAACCGTACATATTATCAGGTATGCCCAGGTCTTTTTCCCATATCTTGTTGCCATCGAAATCAAAGCATGCAACAATACCAGTTATGAAAATAGCATACACTCGCCGGCCATCAGTCACTACAGTGGGAGCGGCATAACCGGTATCATCCCAGACATCAAACGGTTTTTCTTCGCCTTCTGAAAACAAATTCCTGACTTTTCCAGTCCAAATCAGCTCTCCGGTATTCACATCAAAGCAAAAAACGTGAAACTCATTCGGGTCACCGCCGGTTAAAAAAATGCGATCTCCCCAAACGACGGGTGAATTCATGCCGGGAAGGGGCACTTCAGTTTTCCAAAGAATACCCTTACCTGTTTTGCCGTTCCAGCTAACCGGGATGTCTGTATAGGTACTGATTCCCAAACCCCCAGGACCGCGAAATCGAGGCCAGTTTTTACTTATCTGTTCAACCGAAGGATATGAAATATCCACCGGTTTTGCCTCGTAGAAAACGACCTCCGGGCTCACTGCAAGTAAAAAGGAGCCCAATCCCAATACGACCATTCCGGCTGTCACTGCTAATCGAGAATACTTTGCTTCCTGCATTTGTTCTTTGAGCCTGTCGCCTCCAGGTGTGGGTGCAGGCATTTTTTTCTTAAGGTAAGCGGCGCTCTTTAAACCAATCAGCGTTATTACGACACTGCCGAGAAGCAGATAAGCACCTTTGCGAGTAAAGTTAAGATTGCGAATCAAACTTTGTCTAAATTGTAAATCCAGTTGACGAATCTGCGACAGAAGCTGCTCGTCACCGGGCCTGCTTTGTATTTCTATTTTCTGATTTATAAGCTCTTGTTCGCGCCTGGCCTGAATTACGGTCGTCCGAATAAAATTAGAAACAAGAAGCGCAAGGATAATAAATGAAAATACCGAGCCAACAATAGCTGTTGAAACCGCACTTGCATACCACTGATTCATGGCTTTGGCATTCTGTTTTATAGTATTAATATGAAAACTCATTAGCCTGCACCGCCAGCATATATTGCTCCGCCGGATTCCTTTGCCGCCTCTTTTTGTAAAGTATCGTTTTTCTTTCGTCTAAGGTGTTCTCTGGGACAATATTCAAAACATCTCCCACACGCCAGACAGCTCGCCCTGTCGGCTTCGTAATCCTGTCTTTGCCGCCAGACGGAGACACTGACAAGTTCCAATCCGATAACAAGCCCAATAAAACCACCGAAAATCAGGCAGCCTAATCCGAATCTTGCGCGAATATTCGAAGCACTCTCATAAAGATCGGCGGTTTCCGTGCCCGTTGCCCTGAAGGCATCGCTGGCGTCCGTTGTCCCCTCCACTTTACCGGTCTCCTCTAGGCGAACACGTTCGGCCAATCTGACACTCGGGTGCATCCGGGAAGCCACTGTTTTAAGTTTTGAGCCGGCCCAACCACCTAAAAATATCAGGATGGGCAAAAGAACAAGCAATAAAGCAAGCCTTGTTTTACTACGACTATACTCCTTCTTAGGCCAATGTTCGACCGGTTTCCTTATTGCACCAAAGGGACAGGAATCTTCACAAAGCCTGCACTGAATGCAATCATCCGGAGTGATAGTGACTCGCCATTTTGATATCCGCGACAGATGTCTGAGGATTATACCATACGGGCAGATGAACCTACAATAAGGCCTTCCTATGAACATGCCAATAATGAGAAAACACGCACCAAATATCAGCAAGTTTACGTTACCGCTTAAGCGGAAAAATGAAACAAAAGGGTCATACCGACATACCACAAAAGCACTGCCGGTAGCTGCAAACAAAACCGCAGCACCCAAGTAGATGTATGCCAACAAACGCAGTCCGCTTTCGATCCAGAGCGGCACCGAAACAGGATGCAGTAAAACCACATCCTGAATAGCTCCCAAAGGACAAACAGCGGCACAGAATGTTCTGCCGAAAAAAAGAGTAAAAATCAACGGCGATAAGAAAAAGATCAATACGCCTATCGACACGGCATAGTCGGCATCGAAAAAAGACAGGACAATATTTTGAATCGCCCCAATCGGACAAACACAACCCTTTCGCCAAAAACCAAAATAAATCAATGAGGATACCGTTAAGATAAATATTGCACGCCGGCTGCGCTTTTTCAGAACCAGATATGAAGACAGTCCGAGTGCCGCTAAAAGTACAATCGTATCTATGTATTCATAAATACCATGACGAGGACTCGGGACAGTCGTATTAGGTAATTCATAGCCACTTTCAAATTCCGGCGGAGGAAAACGAACAGTCCCGGCCAAAGCGAAACTGCATATCATCAGAATAGCAGCTATAGTGATTATGATATGCCCAAAACGCATCATTCAGCGTGGTCCACCTTTTTAAGCAGATAAGGCTTGTCGGCAGGAACACGCACAAACGCCTCCGAAGGACAAGCTGCGGCGATAGCGCATTCGTTACAATTCAGGCAACGGTCGTGACGCACCTGTAAAAAAAATGAGCCGTTACCGAAAGTATTACAGCCCTTTACACATTTTCCACAGCCTATACATAGTGACTCATCAATCATATATTCATAATACGGATCTTCGATGTATTTACGTGTTATCGCTCCCGTTGGACAGAGCTGATTTTCCGCCCCCTCGTTAATATCATAAGGTTCCGGCTCAAAAAAACCGAAACAGATTTTACAGTATCCACAAATCGGATAAACCTGCACACATTTGACCGCCGATTCTTCCAATACGCAATACGTAGCACAATTGCCGCATGCGATACACTTGTATGGGTCAATCTGCCAGACCTGGGGCTTATAACACTTTTCAAAAAGCTCACATTCGCTGCATAATCCGCTGTCAACACACCGGCCCTCTCGCACTAATCTGTGCCTTTTAGCAAAGGCAGCACCGCCAACAACGCCCAGCGTCCCCAAAGCAGCGTACCGCAAAGCCTCAGCAAGGAACTGTCGCCGGTCAGGAACAGGTTTGGAATCTTTTGCCATAATTACCCTTTTTAGAACATATTCCGACTCTTTTTTTACGAAAAGTCACAGGGACTGTTCGTAATCAACTCCTTTATTCAAGATAGATCTTCAATTCGGGAGAATATCCTCACAATATTCTTTATAGTATCCAGTACAAAGACCCGTCCATTCATATCGACGGCCACATCAAAACCACCGAGCTGGCACTCGGCGGGTGTATCGCAAATTTCAACCTTCCCCCCTTCTACTAACTGCTCGGGGCCGGTAACAACACCCACGAAAACTCCTTCCGGATCGTATATTTTAACACGTGTCAGACCTTTCTCGCAGGTAACAAAGTTATCATCGGCTCCCGAAGGATCAGAGCCATGGAGCATTGCGAAATTTACAGGATTGCAGCAGCCGCAGAAACCCTTAATGCCGGAAGAAAATTCGCCCCACGAGAATTCAAGGTCACCTTCGAACGTATAGGCCTCAATTTTGTGAATTCCGGGATTGACTACACGCAATAGTCCGTCACGACCAACAGCAACATCAAAGTACGGACTGGGTATCACAAAACCGGGAATATTTCTATCCTCATCCTTTTGGCCTATTAGGTTGATAATTGTGCCCGCTTTATCATAACGCAGAATAATACGGTTTCCTGCATCGGCGATAAAGACATCATTCTTTGAAACAGCAATACCGGTTAGAATTGTATCGTCACCCAGACTCTGCCACCGGGAAAGCAGCTTTCCCCGACTGTTATAAATTTCCACATGGTCCTTCATAGTGACATAGATTTTAAGATTATCAGAAGCGTCATCGGCCATATCTACACTCTCAATAGCCAAACATCTCGGAGCTTCAGATAATCCAATTTCATTGAGTAATTTCCCGCTGTCTGCGTATACACGAATTGCATTATCGCCAGCCACATAGATAGAGACCTTCGAATCTACCGCAATGGCATGGGTCGTCTTAAATTCGGTATTGATCGGGCGGGTAGATTCTTCGTAAAGTATTAAATTCGGGTCAATCTTTGCAAGCTGTTCCAGGCTATATTCAAAATCTCTGCCAAGGCCGCTGCCTTTTTCTCCGGTTGTATCAAGGCGTAACATTGCAACAATCGCAATGACAATAACAAGACCAATAAACACCCCGATAAATACCTTAACATCCGTCGCCCCCAATCGTTTGTCCATTACAGCACCTCCCAAGGCTCTATTGTTCGACTTTTAAATGATTGATTATAACAGATGAAATCTTCGCAATCAATTCATTCATACCAGATAGACTCTTTAGGCACCGATTCTGTCGTTGGATTGAGCGATGAATGTCAAAAAGGTCTTTTTGAAGCTTAACCGCGTTTTTTTAACAGTTTGAAGGCATCGGCGCCGCCATTAATCAAATGGACCAGCGGCTCAGGCCTGTCAACACCTTCAATGAATCTTGGACGAGCCGCCCATGGAGCAACGCTCAAAACTCCCGTCAAATCCATCCAATGCTGCAGTCTGGCAACCGGCAAATCCCAAGTCATGTGGAAATGGTTCGCCGGCGGATATTGTTTATATTCGGTCATACTTGCGTATTTGGGCACAACAAAAGTATGCGGCCAGGTGGGCGTTGTCAAATTGCACATTGCCTGACCGAGTTCCTCGGGCACCTGCGTCGTACGGGCCTGGTCCCAGATCATACTGAACAATCCGGTAGCGCTGCTGTATGCCATTCGACCGGCGATTCCTTTAATTCCGGCTGGTGTCATAAATGTCACTGAATTGCCGCCGCCGGGGAAGTAGAATTCGTCCGCCAGAGGCATGCCAACACAGCTCATAATCTTTTTAATCGACGCCCCCGGTTCCGCCGCCCAGTCGAATGCGGCACTGCCGGAATTGTCACCATCCACCAGACCTTTGTTATACCAGTCCGCTTTTTTGTCCAGTTTTTTCATGCTGATTCTATTTGCCAGTTCTCTGATTTCCCACGCTTCCCAGACTTTTCTAAAGTCCATAAACAAAGGCGGATTTCCGCCGGAAAGGTACGTCATAAAAAGCATCGTTAGAAGTCCCTGCACGTCGGCTTCGGTGGCATAAGGCAGAGGGGTTTTCCGTCCGTTATGGTCAAAGGTCGAATTGAACAGGCTCTCCATAACATCGGCTACCGGCAGCGGAATAGCTCGCAGGTCGGAGCCCCATTCCAACTGGCTCATAAATCCGCCGCCAACCGCATTCAAATCCGCCATGATGTCACGAACAATCAGATACATTCCAAGGGACTGGTTAAACCGTTCGCTGTCAGCCTCGTCACGAAGCTCCAGCCTGTTGCCAACATACCTGTTAATCCAGCTTCTCAACTGCTTTAGCTCTTTTTCGTCATAGGCCCTTTTGCTGAGCATATCAGCTAAGAGCTTCATATCGAGGCGTGTTATCTCCAGGCCGAAGGTATTCCTCGTGGGAATAATATGAGCCAAAGCCGTTTCCATTCCCATCGAGTCGTGCCCAAGTATCACGACCCTGCGTCCGCGCAATGCTACCTTTGTCACAGCGGCATAGCACCAATCTATCAGATTCTTCGCCGTTTGTTCGGTCATCTTGGGATTCGTACCGGTATCCGGCCAGGTCCCGACATTGAGAGCAACCATTCGGCCATACTGGCTGATAGCACCGCTCAGAGCATGAGCGTAAACAACACCGGGCTTGGGGCCGCTGTTGCCACAGGTAATATTTATCGGCGTATACGAAGGAAACTGTTGGAGCAGCGATATAGCGGTTAGTTGCGGAAATGCCCAAGTATCCGGTACCAATACGATAATATTAACACCGGCCTTGCGAAATTGCTGAGCTACTATATCGGCCTGCGCCTCGCCATCCACCAACACTGTCGAATAAACCACCGACACCGGTGTTTTATCCGGAAGAACAACCGCCCCGCTGATTGTATCGGCGGCCATCTTCACAATGTTCCGGCAGCGAACTCGACTGTCATCATCAATACGTGGATCGCTTGTTGCAAAAACACCGATAACCGGCATCTTAGGTGTTGCTTTTCTGATATTAGTCAAACGAACAGCTTCGATTTTACTTGCCATTTAGAACGCTCCTTTCTGAACGGATGCGTTTATGATAAGTCCTGTCCATTAATCAAACAGGTATGAATGACGATTAATCTATTTAAAAATTAAAGAACTATGTTTTCCAGTTGTTTTCGTACGAAATCAAGAAATCGTGCCGCGTAAGCACCGTTGGCAACTTTGTGATCCACCGACAGTGTCATATTCATAAGTTTTCGCACAATGACATTTCCATTATCCGGAACACAGGTATCAGTTATCTGCCCGATACCTAATATACTGCACTGGCCGGGTACCACAATCGGAATGAAGTTGTCTATGCCGAAAGAACCAAGGTTGCTGACGGTAATACAACCGCCTTCCAAATCCGTCGGGGCCAGCTTATTGCTGCGTGCCTTTTCAATCAGGACCTGACTGTCAGCGGCGATTTGTCTGACATCCTTTTTATTCGCATCCTTGAGAATCGGCGCTACAAGACCGTCCGGCACGGAAATCGCAAGGCCGACATTAATGGTCTCGGCTAATTTTATTTTCTCACTTTCCAACTGACCCGTCATAATCGGATATTTTTCAAGACCGGCAGCAACGGCCTTAATTATAAAATCATTGTAGGAGATTTTTATGTCACCGCTCTGGTTCATACCGGCTCGCTGCTCAACCAGCTTCGTGACATCTGCCTTTACCGTCAGATAGAAACACGGGATTTCACGCTTGGATTTTAACATTCTTTCTGCGGTAATTCTCTGGAGCCTGTTCAGCGGAATAGTCTGTCCGAGTTTGACCTCTTCTTGTGAAACAGTCGTCTGTGCCGCCGCAGCAGGTTTGGATTCGGCTGCATTTTTGACGTCCTGTTCGGTAATTTTACCAGCCGGACCCGAGCCGCCAACTTTCGCCAGGTCCACACCGAGATCCGCAGCCAGCTTCTTCGCCCGCGGTGACGCCATGATTTTACCCGCCGGTTTAGCGGGCTCCAGCTCGGCTTTGGCCGGCTCGCTCGTAATGGATTCTTGCACGGCCGGTGCCGCTTCCTGAGCCGGCGCAGCGGCCCCGCCCTTGAGCGAATCGACAAAGCTCTGTGAAACTTCTTCGTCTTTATCACCAAGAACCAAAAGCGGCTCGCCCACCGGTAATGTATCATCCACTTTTACAAGAATATGCTTGACGAAACCCTCGGCGGGTGATTCCATCTCCAGCGTCGCCTTGTCGGTTTCTATCTCAAAAATCACGTCACCTTTTTTCACTTCATCCCCGACTTTGACCAGGCAATTTATAACTGTCCCCTCTTCCATTGTCTGGCCAAGCTGCGGTAATCTCACTTCTTTCGCCATCTATAGTGTCCTCATATTTTCAATGTAAGTATTTTATAATTTGAAATACGGGGAGCTATGTCCCTACAACTTTCTTTACGGTTTCTACGATTCTATCGACACTTGGAATGCTCGCCAGCTCCAAAGGCTCACTCATCGGCGGAGGCACATCGGCCGCAGCAAGATTAACCGGAGCCGAATCAAGATAATCGAAACCGTGTGAGCCGTCCTCGAATTCATATTCCATAAGCCGACCGCTTACTTCCCTACCGACTCCGCACATGCAGAAGCCCTCACTTACGGTGATTAAACGGCCGGTCTTGCGAACCGACTGTGTGATTGTATCGATATCCATAGGCTTGAGCGTGCGCAGGTCGATGACCTCCGCATCAATCCCATGTTTTTCGGCGAGAATTTTTGCCGCCTGCAAAGACCACATCGCCATTCTGCTATAACTGACGATAGTCGCATCAGAGCCGGATTTCTTGATATCCGCCAAGCCGAGCGGGATAATATAATCACCCTCCGGCACAGCTCCGAGCTGGCCGTACGTCGCCTTATGCTCGATGAACACCACCGGATTGTCACTGCGTATGGCGGCTTTTAGCAAACCCTTTGCATCGTATGGTGTCGAAGGCATGACCACGTAAAGTCCCGGTGCATGAACGAGCCAGGCTTCGAGTGATTCAGAATGGTGGGCAGCGATACATCTGCCGACACCGCCCTCGGTTCGCAGGACCATCGGCACCTTGGCCTTACCGCCGAACATATAACGGTTATAGGCACCGACATGGACAAGCTGGTCCATCGCGATAGTGACAAAATCGACATACATGATTTCGGCAATCGGCCTCATGCCTCGAAGGGCGGCACCCACTGCGGCACCGGCGATAGCAGCTTCGGATATTGCCGTATCGATGACTCTTTCTGTGCCGAATTCATTCAAAAGTCCCCGTGTCGCCTGATACGCACCGCCGTAAAGGCCGACGTCTTCACCCATCAAG
Organism: uncultured Pirellulales bacterium; assembly: GCA_964508785.1. GTDB lineage: Bacteria > Planctomycetota > Phycisphaerae > Sedimentisphaerales > Anaerobacaceae > JAFGPS01. Next base: position 45,042 of record CAZDVE010000035.1, read on the forward strand.
AATACATTTTTATCTCTACGAAGTTCTTCAGCTTGTGCGGCAGAAACCGACTGGCCGATTGTCATTATATCCATGCCGAATTTGGATTTGACTTCACCGCGTGCCTGCTCAGCGGCTTCCTTTTTCGTTTTGGCTGTGGATGAAGCAATGGAAGCCTCAAATGCTTCTGTCGCTTCCATTACCTTGGTGGAAGTTGATTTGTCCGCCTCGATAATCTCGGCAGGATAGTTCTCTTCGACATAAACATCTTTTGTCAAATCTGCAACATTCGGCCATGGACTATCCATGCCAAACTTTGTTGCATCTTCGATTGTCGCAAAGGCCTTATCTTTTGTCTTGTCTAACTGCTGTTCCGTACAGAGTTTTTCATCCAGCAGTTTTTGTCGCAGGACAGTAATCGGATCTCGCTGGTGCCAGGTCTTTTCTTCGGCCTTTGTTCGATAGGCACGCGGGTCGCTTCGACTGTGCCCGTACCAGCGATAGGTCTTTGCCTCGATAATTGTCATTTGGTTTTCTTTGCGTGCTTTTTCGGCAGCAGCTCTTACTGCAAGAAAGACCCCAACTGCATCCTGACCGTCCATAATCATCGCCGGTACATCATAAGCACCTGCTCTGACCGCAATATCCTCGACATTGCTTGCTCTTACCGCACCATCGACTTCGCTACCTGAGAACGGTACACTCATGCCGTAGAGATTATTTTCGATGATCGCCACCAGAGGTACAGCAAGCGTAGAAGCCATATTCATTGACTCATGAAAGCTGCCGGTATTTGTAGAGCCGTCACCGAAGAAAGACAGTACGACTTTGCCGGTCTTTTTGAATTTTTCCGCCAGTGCCGCCCCGACCGCCGGCGCCTGGTTTCCGCCGACAATGCCGGTGGAGCCGAGATTATTACATTTGGAAACATCAGCGATATGCATCGAACCACCTCTGCCCCTGCAGTAGCCGGTCTCCTTGCCCATCAACTCGGCCATCATCTGGTTCCAGTGGTCCCGACGATCATCCTCACTATCGGCGTATTTATTGCCGATAGCCCCGCAATGCCCGTGGCCACGATGGGTCGAACCAATAACATCTCCGCGTTCGATAGCAGCGATCGCCCCAACGGCAACCGCCTCCTCGCCGGCATAAAGATGTGAGGCACCCTTGATGATATTCTGGCCCA
>CAZDVE010000036.1:0-44563 GCA_964508785.1 uncultured Pirellulales bacterium
AATGCCGACTTAACTCCCGAGTTGTCGGCTATATCCAACATTGTTTCCTGCTGAACCATCGTCCTGTTTCTCAACTCATATCTGAGAAGCTTTCTCCACTACTCTCACAAGACGCCAGCTTTTGGTCTTGCTAAGAGGTCTGGACTGGGCAATCTCTACGAGGTCGCCAATCCCACTTTGATTGTGCTCATCATGAACAGCCAGCTTCGTTCTACGCTTAATATATTTACCGTACTTTGGATGCCTGACCTTGAAGTCAATAGCAACTTTTATGCTTTTATCCCCACTTTTACCCATTACCATAGCGGTTAAAGTTTTTAATTTTTGATCCTGCATCCTTAATTTCCAGTCTTCAATAATATGCGGAACCGCTATTTGCTTTCCCGCACAACGGTTTTAATCCTTGCAATGTCACGCCTGGTATTAATAATAGCTTTAGAGTTTTCGAGTTTCTCCGTAACAGCTTGCGAACGCAAATCGAACAAGTGCCTCTCAAGCTCTTCCAGCTTGCTCTGGAGTTCATCCGGACTCATCTCTCTATATTGCTGTGCCTTCATCTCAAAGCTCTCTATCACAGTGAATGTCTTCGCCTAACGAATCTGCACTTAATCGGCATTTTATGAGCTACCCTAAGCAGAGCCTCTTTCGCCACATCTTCGGTTACTCCGCCGATCTCAAAACAAACCTGCCCGGGTCTTACTCTGGCAACCCAAAACTCAGGCTCACCTTTACCTTTGCCCATTCTTGTTTCCAGCGGTTTGGAACTAACCGGCTTATGTGGAAACAGCCTTATATAAACCTTGCCTTCACGATGTAAAAAATGAGTCGCTGCAACCCGGCCGGCTTCTATATTCTTCGCAGATATCCAACTGGTTTCCATAGCCTGCAAGCCGTATTCACCAAATGCTACAAAGTTACTACGAGAGGCATTGCCCTTCATTCTGCCGCGTTGGCTCTTGCGATATTTAACTCTTTTCGGCATCATTGCCATTTTCTTAGAACCTTTATAAAGCTTCTATTCAAGACAGCACTATTTCAACTTGATTGAGCAGGATTCGATTCGCCCTCATCCGGCTCTGTCGGTTGATTCACCCCTTCCTCTTCCTGGGAACTTTTAGACTTCTTCTTTGCCACGGTCTTACTACTTCTTTTTTCCGTTTGTCCGGAGCTAACACGCCTCGGTGGGTGACGCCTTGTGCGATGGAAAACTTTCTCTGTTTCTTCGCCAAATTTACCTTTATAAATCCAGACTTTAATGCCGATTGCTCCGTAAGTTGTCCTCGATGTCGCCACGGCATAATCTACGTTGGCATCCAGAGTATGCAAGGGAATGCTGCCAAGCTTTTGTGTTTCCTTTCTTGCCATTTCCGAACCGGCTAAACGTCCCGAACATATAATCTTTACCCCTTTGGCACCGGCATTAACAGCCGCTTCGCAAAATTGCTTCATCGTACGTCTGAATGATGCCCGCTTACTTAATTGCTCAGCAATTGCTTCGGCTACCAAAGTGGCGCTAAGGTCGGGCTCCTTAATCTCGATCACGTTAACACTTATCTTCCGACCTGTTATCTCCTCAAGCTCTTCCCGTAACTTGTCGACCTCACCGCCTCTTGGACCTATGACCACACCAGGTCGAGCACTGTGAAGTGTCACTTTCACATCGTTGCGTGTGCGGATTATCTGAGTCTGTGCCACTGCACCTTTGGGCAAACTGCGATTAAATCTTTTGTCAACATAATCACGGATTTTCTGGTCTTCGATAAGAAAATCACCGTAATTGGCCTTGGGAGCAAACCATGTGCTCTGCCACCCAAGCGTTATTCCCGTTCTAAAACCTATTGGAGATACTTTCTGGCCCATAATCTTGTTTATCGTATTTTATTTTTCGTTATATTTTGTACTATCTACAATTGTGTTACTGTTACATGTATGTGACAGGCTTTCTTATGAATGGGATGCGCTCTGCCTCTGTCTTTTGCTATCCATCTTTTCGTTCCAATGCGAATCCCTGCATCATCAACACGAGCACAACATATATAAAGATTGTCAACATCAGCCTGCCTTTCATCGGCATCTGCGACAGCACTTTTCAAGACCTTATCAATCATCGTTGCCGCACGTTTTCTTGTGAACTTCAGGACATCCATCGCATCCTGAACACTTCTGCCATCTATTAATTGAGCAACTAATCGAGCCTTTCGCGCCGAAACCGGTGCAAAACGATAAGATGATTGCCAATCAGACAAATCATTCTCTTCGACGGACAAAGCAGCCGCCAGACGGCGAATATCATCCGCACGAGGTTGAGGTTTGAAAAGACCTCTTTGCCAGTTTTTAACAGCTGCCACAGCCTCTTTCTGGTCAAGGCCTGCTCTTACAAGATGTCTGGCCAACTGCTCAGTATTAATCTGTTTTTCCCGGCTAAATTGTTTCAATTTTTCGGCACTTAACATATTCTGCTTCTCATAATCGCCAATGACTTTTCACTACTTTATTTTCTTACTCGAATGACCCTTAAACGTTCTTGTAATTGAAAACTCACCAAGCTTGTGCCCAACCATATCTTCTGTGATGAAAACCTTATTGAATATTTTGCCATTGTGGACCAGAAACGTCATTCCAACGAACTCAGGAACTATAGTACATCTCCTTGCCCAAGTTTTTATTGGCTCGTGTGAACCCGAAGCTACCTGTTTGTTTACCTTTACAAACAACTTCTCATCAACGAACGGCCCTTTCTTTAGAGATCTTCCCATATCTGGTCTCTCGTATTGCGTGCCACTTCTGCACGATTAAATTATATGTTCAGTTGCTTCTGCCTCTTACTTTTCCGTCTTCGGATAATCCTGTTGTTACTCGGATTCCGTCGATTTCTCGTTTTTCCACCTTTTGCCGGTACACCGGTAGGAGAACAGGGATGTCTCCCGCCGTTTGCTCTGCCTTCTCCGCCACCCATTGGATGAGCAACCGGATTCATTGCCTTTCCTCTTACATGTGGTCTGCGACCCATGTGGCGTTTTCTTCCTGCCTTTCCAATCCGAATATTCTGGTGGTCCGGATTACTGAGCCGACCAATCGTTGCCCGGCATTCCTTGCGAATCATACGCATTTCACCACTTGGTAATATAATAGTAACCCAGTCACCCTCTTTTGCCACAATTCTTGCGGCATTGCCGGCACCCCTGACGAGCTTTGCACCCTGGCCAGCCCTCATTTCAATATTGTGAATTTCAAGACCAGCAGGAATCGCCGCCAACGACATTGCATTACCTATCTTAGGTTCGCACGCGGAGCCGCTTTCAATCCGGTCTCCTGTTTTAATGCCAAGTGGGGACAAAATATACCTTTTTTCACCATCAGAATAGTGCAAAAGCGATATGAAACAATTTCTATTGGGATCATATTCAATAGTTGCTACTTTTGCCGGGATACTGTCTTTATTACGCTTAAAATCAATAATACGATATATTTTTCTTGCTCCGCCACCTCTAAATCGAGAAGTAGTGATACCGTGATGGTTTCTTCCACCATTCTTTTTTACCCGCTTACAAAGAGACTTCTCCGGCTTCGAGGTAGTAAGCTCAGAATAATCGTTAACCGAACTATTTCTCCTTCCAGCACTTGTTGGTTTATAAACTCGAATACCCATAATTCTTATCTCATCTTTGGTATTTAGAATAAATCAATGTGGAATTCCGGATCCAGAAAAACAACAGCTTTTTTCCAGCTCGAAGTTTGTCCGTGACTCATGCCTCTGCGTCGATATTTTCCGGGGCGGTTGGCTGTTCTGACTTTCAGCACTTTGACGCTATATATTTTCTCAACCGCATTTTTTATCTGGGCCTTATTAGCTTTTTTATTCACCTCAAAAGAGTATGCACCTTTCGTATTGGCAAAATGCATTCCCTGCTCGGTAATTAAAGGTCGAATTATGATATTATAATCATCCACACTTATACCTGCTAATTATTACTAACCTGGTCCTTATTTAAGATAGATAAAAACGCTTCCTTCGTGAACATCATTTTATTATATTTACAAATCTGCCCGGCATTCAAATCCCTAACCGGCATAACAGCCACTCCGGGGACATTCTGAATCGACTTGTAAAGATTGGCATCTGCTGCGCTGATCGTGACAAGGCAACTACGTTCGATCTTTAAATTATCCAGAATGTTCATAAAATCACGCGTTCGCGGCTTCTCAAAATTCAATTCATCAACAACCACAACATTACTACTTAAAAGCTTCGCCAATATCGCCGAGTTTCTGGCTAATCTTTTCTGCTTTTTCGGCATACGTTTGCCAAAATCTCTGTGGCTCTTGGCAAAGGTAACACCGCCGCCGACACGCTTGCCGGTTCTGATGTTTCCTACTCGCGCATTTCCGGTACCTTTCTGCCTGAAGAGCTTTTTGCTCGAACCGGCTACCATACTTCTGCCTTTGTTCGCGGCCGTTCCAACACGTTTATTAGCGTGATACATAACAATGGCCTGTTTCAGCAATGGGTACCTCACCGAGCCGCCCAAGGCAGTCTCATCAACCCTCAGGCTCTCAACCTCTTTTCCATCTTTGTTGTAAACAGACAAATCAATCATTTTCTCTTATCTCGTATATAATCCCTGCACAAGCGACAACAATGTATCTTTGTGCAGGTCAGCTTAACTATTCACGCCCTTTTTGCGCTTCGAACTATACAATAGCCACCCGCCGGACCGGGTATGGAACCTTTTACAACCAACAAGTTTTTCTCTTCGTCTATCGCGACAACCTCATGATTTTTTGATGTTACACGACTATTACCAAGATGGCCCGCCATTCTTTTACCTTTCTTCGGGCCCGCACCGTGACCGGCATTGCTGGCGAAACTTGATATTGAGCCGGGTGCCCTGTGTTTTCTTTCCGTACCATGCGATGCGGGAAATCCACCAAATCCATGGCGCTTCATAACACCGGCAAATCCCTTGCCTTTGCTGATACCTGTTACATCAATAAATTTTTCTTCGGCAAAAATCGATACTGTAATAGAATCTCCAACTTCGTACTGCTGTTCAGCGTCACTCGGCAGTCGCATTTCCCTAACGAATTTCTTCGGTGATGTTTTAGCTTTCTGAGAATGACCGATCTCCGGCTTTCTTCTACTTACAGGTTTCACATCTTCAAAGCCATACTGAACAGCATTATACCCGTCGCTTCCAGTGGTTTTTACCTGCATAACAACACAAGGGCCGGCTTGAATAACAGTGACAGGCAATAAATCACCCGATTCGTCATAAGCCTGTGTCATTCCAACTTTTTTTCCCAACAACATTACCATTATCACTGCTTCCCATTGAGGCCGATTATTCCCTCGTTAGGCTTTAATCCTTACAAAAACCCCTGCAGGGACAACCAAACGATTCAACACTTCAACTGTCCTCGCATTTGCTTCATGAATATCAATCAAACGTTTATGAGTCCTTAATTCAAACTGTTCGCGCGATTTTTTATCAATGTGAGGACTTCGCAAAACAGTATATCTTTCTACGCGCGTAGGCAACGGCACAGGACCACTAACACGGGCATTAGTCTTCCGGGCATGCTCTACTATCTCTTTAGCAGATGTATCAAGAGTTCTGGCATCGTAGGATTCCATCTTGATTCTAATTCTTTCAGTTTCTGCAACCATAATCGTCCTCGGAACTACTGCAATTTACTCGCTCATTGTAACTTAGTGTCACACTTACAAAAGCAGGAGCAACAAGTTTTATACGAGCATAAAAGCAGTTTCCCTGATTCTATCTCACCTTGTTAGAAATTCGCCCATTTCACATAAGAATACATTCCGTTGCCCGAATTCCTAAAAGCAGTTCTTCATATTTCCAGCATATACGAGCCGGATAGATATTAACTTATTAAATAAGAGCACTAAATCCCTTCTATCAGCCTATAGTCTTCCTCCTATCTGCTATACTTAATCTATCTGGTATTGGCAGGAAAGGCTGTTTTCCATTGACTTTTGATTACCAGTTTTACGTTTCCGTTAGATGTAATCAATGTCAAACTGTCAAATGTGCCTTCCTTAAAGAGTTGGGGTCAAGTCCCATCCTGGAATCTATCCAAGACCATAACCGGGCTCTTATAATACCCCTAACAAAGTCGATAAACCATCCCTGACTACGTTATACCTGACTTGCCAAAGCCCAACTTAACCTACGCAAAGTCATCCGTGACGATGCTCGCTACGGCTGAAAACCCTTGAAACTATCAGACAAAAATAAAACTGTCAACAGAATGTTAAAAAAATTCGGTCAAAATTCGAAAAAAATACATTTTTTAAAAAATTACTTGTTTGGCAACCTGTTCGGGCACCTTCTCATAGCTCAGGGGCTCCATAGTAAAAGTACCCCTACCGGCTGTCATACTCCTAATTTCACTGGAAAACCCAAACATCTCTGCAAGGGGAGCTTTTGCGCCAATCACCTGCATATTCCCATGTATTCGACAATTCGTGATCATTCCCCTTTTCGCAAGCAAATTGCCCTGTACAACCCCAAAATTAGCCTGCGGAACAACCACTTGAAGCCGCATTACCGGCTCAAGAAGAATCGGTCCTGCATCTTTAACCAGTTTTTCAATCGCAATTGAGGCTGCCTGTTCAAAAGCCAGACCCGAAGAATCCACTGAATGAAATGAGCCTCCAATTAACGTAACTTTAGTTCCAATAATAGGATAGCCAGCTAACACACCACTACCCAAAGCATCTTTACAACCTCTTCGAACATCAGGGATGTATTCTTTGGGAACCTCATCAGCAGAGGCACAACTGTCAAACTCAATATCACTACTCCAATGTCCATCCTCAGTCAAAAGGGGCTCAATCTGTAAGACGACATGCCCATATTGACCATGTCCTCCTGTTTGACGTATGAACTTTCCTTCTCCCTGGGCAGATTTGGTTATAGCCTCCTTATAAGCAACTCGTGGTTTGCCTATCCTTATATCAACACCCTTCTCTCTTATCAATTTATGCTGTAACACTTCCAGATGCAATTCACCCATTCCACTGATTATAGTTTGCCCAGTTTCGCTATCTACCTTAGCTTCAAAGGTCGGGTCTTCGCGTTTCAAGGCCGCCAGTGCTTCCGCCAATTTAATCTTTTCAGCGGCGGTTCGAGGTTCTATTGACATATTAATAACCGTCTGGGGAAACGTAATATTTGGCAAACAGACAGGTTTTTTAGGATCGCAAATTGTATCACCGGTAAGGGTCTGTTTTAATCCTATGACCGCGACAATGTCACCGGCATTAGCAGAATCTAAGACTTTTCGTTCGTTGGCATGCATTTCAAATATTCTGGTTATATTCTCCCGCCGGTTGCGATTTACATTCAGGATTCTGCTGCCTGACTTCAGTTTACCCTGGTATATTCTTAAAAAATACAAGTCACCATGAACATCGCTGGTAATCTTGAATGCAAGCGCCACCAGGCTGCCGTTGGGATCACACTTGATGGATACCTGCTTGTTGGTATCGTTCGGTTTGTGTCCCATCAATACGGGCTTGTCCAATGGAGAAGGCAGATAAGCTATTACACCATCAAGCAACCTTTGCACACCAATGTACTTCAAGGCAGAGCCAACAAAAACCGGGTGCAGCTTGTTCTGTAAAGTCCCTTTTCTGATTGCCCTGGTAATCATTTCCATTTCGATTGGCTTGTCATGGACATAGGCATCCATCAGTTCTTCATCATACTCGGCAGCAAGCTCGATTGTCCGGTTTCTGTTTTGAAGAGCGATTTCCTGTAATTCTTCGGGAATTTCAGTCTCCTCGAAGACTGCTCCCATCTTCTCGGATTTATAAAAAACAGCCTGCATCCTGATAAGATCTATCACCCCCTTAAAAGAATCCTCCGCACCGATTGGAATCTGCACTATAACGGGATTGGCAAGCAGCTTATCGCGTATACTATCAATAGTCATCTCAAAATCGGCACCAATCTTGTCCATCTTGTTTACAAAACAAAGGCAAGGCAGACTGTACTTTTGCCCTTGCCTCCAGACCGTCTCACTCTGTGCCTGCACACCTTCACTGCCATCAAATACAGCCACTGCACCATCCAGAACGCGCAAAGACCTTTCTACTTCAGCGGTAAAATCTATATGCCCGGGTGTGTCAATAAGGTTAATTTCATTGCCCTTCCAGGGACATTTTGTCGCCGCGGAAGTAATAGTAATTCCTCTCTGCTGCTCCTCCTCCATAAAGTCCATTACGGCAGTTCCATTGTGCACCTCCCCCATTTTGTATGTTTTGCCCGTATAATAAAGTATACGCTCGGTGACGGTTGTCTTACCGGCGTCGATATGAGCCATAATCCCGATATTACGTAATTTTGCCAAAGCACTCATTGTGCAACCTATGATAGTGACCTGATTAAAACAACAGATAAAAAAACTGCCACGGTTTTATTCAACAAACTTACCGTGGCAGTAGTAAACAAAAGTTATTACCAGGCAAAATGAGCAAAAGCTTTGTTCGCTTCTGCCATCCTATGCACATTCTCCCGGGTAGTCATTGCGCCACCCTGCTCGTTATAGGCATCCAGCAACTCGGACGCTAAACGTTGACACATTGGTTTGCCCTTTTTAGACCTGGATGAAGCCAATATCCATCTGAAAGCAAGCGACTGCTGGCGTTTTGCACTGACCTGCATGGGGACCTGATAACTGGCCCCACCAACACGTTTGCTACGAACCTCAATCAACGGTTTTACATTGTTCACTGCTTTCTCGAACACCTCAAGAGCATCAACATCCTTGGCCTTCTTATCTATCAAATCCATAGCATCGTAAAAAATCTTCTGTGCAGTGCTTTTTTTACCATCCAGCATCAAGCAGTTAATAAACTTTGAGATTAACTTGCTATTGTACACAGCATCTGGTTTTAATTGTTGATTCGAAGCGGTAAACCTTTTCATTTTCTAATTTCCGGTTCTAAACATAAGATTTCACTATTACTATCAGCAAAAGGCGAAATTTTTACCTATTTTGCCTTTTTCGCTCCATATTTACTTCTACCTTGTTTTCGATTGGCCACACCGGCACAATCCAGAACTCCGCGAATTATATGGTATCGCACACCCGGAAGGTCTCTAACCCTACCACCCCGAATAATAACTGTGCTGTGCTCCTGAAGATTGTGATCAATACCGGGTATGTAAGATGTGACTTCCTTGCCATTGGTCAACCTGACACGGGCTATCTTTCGCAAAGCGGAATTAGGCTTCTTCGGTGTCTGAGTCCTTACAATCAGACACACACCACGTTTCTGTGGCGAACCGCTAATATCGGACACCCGCTTATGACCCTTCGACTTAGCCCTTGGATGTCTAACTAACTGATTGATAGTAGGCATAATTTCTCAAATTCCAAATTATTTCTATACAACACTCTCTTTACTTATCGATAAAACGGGCAATCATTGTAGCATCAGCAGTATAAATTCCAACAAATTTTATGCTTCAATTACAGTTTTTTTTCAAAATAAGCGAAAATTTCGGATTTTTCTACATCAAATTCATAATAATTAACCAGGCACACTTCTCTATAGGCCGGCTATCACCATGTAGAAAGCACTTGTAGTTTGAACTTAATATACAAGCACATCTGCGGCATAGTACCTTTGATAATGTAATTTTAGCACCGCTGCTATCAACACTACCAGATATAATTTTACCTTTGACACATATCAGAGAAGCTGATAAATTGCGATTTGTGCGAAGAAAAGGTTTTCAAGGGAGAGAGGGTCAGATGAATTCAACATAACGAAAAGAATGCATTATGAAAAATGCAGGATCTCTAAACAGATTCAAAACAAATAAGAACTTTGGAAGCAAACAATGGTTACAATAGATATCATATTAAACAAACTGATACAGTACTCCTCATGGATATTATCCGAGCTGGGAATACCACAATGGCTCCTGCTAACGATAACCCTGATAGCCATAGTAGTGTTAACACTAATAGCCAGACAAAGAAGAATAGCGAAACTTCAAAAAGAAAATACAACCGACACCGAAAACCACTCAGAAATCATCGGTGTTAAACTGATCGGTCGCGGTTCAAGTCATACAAGAACTGAAGAGAGCAAAAAGCAGGACCAGTTTATTGTGCCTAAAACAGGCGAAAAGCTAAAAGGGTGGGGACAAACCAGAAAAGAATGGAGAAAGGCAATAGAGCAAATTAAACAACTAAAACGCGAAATTACCAAATACAAACAAACTGAAATACACAACAAACAACAATTGACCGAATTAATCAACACAAACAAACAACTCCAATATGAAATTGCCGAACACAGACAAACAGAGAAAAGCCTAAAGAAACAAATAGAGGAATTAACAACAACCAGGACACAATCGCAGCATGCTTTGTCGACGATCATCGAGAAACAAACTCAACAGAATTTATCTTCAATCGAAAAAACAAATAAAGATGTGAAGCTGCAATCAGTTGAGCCTTTAGCTGCTAATGAACAATCAAAAAACGAAACCGTCGGCGGCTCACAAACCAACCAGATACAAAGAGAAGATACCGGTGAAGTAAAAGAATACAAACATCTCGAGGCGCCAATAGACGTTAAAGAAATCAAAGCCGTAGCGGAACTGGCAAAAAGATTGAGACAAAACAATCGACAAAAGCAGAACAAATGACTAAAGCCTTCTCAACTCCGTCAAATTGAGCGCAGCGACATATTAATAAAACGGTACCCGATTCCCGCTTTCTAATCAATGCCCAAAGCCTCCCTAACTGCAGCCTCGGCTTTTGCTTCTGCTTCTTTTGCTTCCCTGATTTCCTCCACCTCTTCAAATTCCTTGGGCAGCGGAGCTTCGACAAGGTGTTTGACCTTTATATCCAAATGTGGTTTAAAAGCCGTACCGGCAGGTATCAGGTGACCGAGTATAACATTTTCCTTCAAACCATGAAGTTCATCCACTTTACCGGCCAAAGATGCCTCAGTGAGAACTTTTGTGGTTTCCTGGAAGCTGGCCGCCGCTATAAAGCTCTCCGACCACAGTGAAGCCTTGGTTATTCCCAAAAGCAAAGTCTTGGCGGTTGCAGGTCTTGGCTTTTTGCCAGTGGCGCCGCGGCCGCCAATACTCTCTATCTTTTCATTACTGCTGGTCAGTTCCTCTTTGCTGACAATCTGACCTACTTCGAAATCAGTCACATCCCCGACATCGGCAATCTTAAGGCTGTTAGTCAATTGCTCGTTCTCATCTTTGAACACAAATCTGTCAACAACCTCGCCCGGCAGGAATGAACTGTCACCCACGGATTCAATTTCTACCTTTCGCATCATCTGAGCGCATATAATCTCAATATGTTTATCGTTAATATTAACATTCTGCGAACGGTAGACATTCTGAATTTCCGTCGTTAAATATCTTTGCAATGCCTCTTCACCCTTAATCCGCAGAATATCGTGCGGCACTAACGGGCCGTCTGTAAGTGCATCGCCGGCTTCGGCATAATCACCGGTATGAACATTCAGATGTCTATCACGCGGAACATGGTGTTCCTTTTCCATGCCACTTTCACTTCTGATTATGATTGTCATCTTGCCTTTGCGTTTATCACTTCGCAGCTCGACACGACCGCTAATCTCAGCCATAGCGGCAGGATCCTTGGGCTTGCGCGCTTCGAATACTTCGGTAACTCGCGGTAAGCCTCCAGTGATATCCTGAGTGCCGCCGGTAGCTCTGGGCTGATGGGCAAGTAACTGGCCGGCCTGAACACTTTGACCCTCAGTGACTTCTATTCGTGCCCCCGCCGGCAGATAGTGTACATCAAGTATCTTACTATCACGGTCTTCGATAATGATTTGCGGATGCTTATCACCTTTGTGCTCGATTACAACCGGCTTTCCAGCTTGTCCCTTTCTTTCTTCCTCAATACCAATTGTCTCACCTTCGATGATATCAACGAATCGTATAAAACCGGCCACTTCCGCCAGGATTGGTGTACGGTGAGGATCCCAACTGAATAATACCAAACCGATTTTAACCTTACTGCCATCCTTGACCAAAACAGTGGCGCCATAAGGAACCTTGAATCGGTCAAGCTCTCTGTCCTTTGCATCAAGAATGGCAATTTCGCCATTTCTCTTCAAAGCAATAACAGCTTTTTTGCCGTCATCCTGCTCAATAGTAACCGCGTTTATATCACGATACTGAATTTTTCCGGCCTGCGTTGCTTTTTGTGCTCTTTCAAGAATAGCTCTTTCCGCGACACCTCCTGTATGGAAAGTTCTTAAAGTCAATTGTGTACCAGGCTCACCGATAGACTGGGCGGCGACGATACCGACCGCCGAGCCATCTTCAACCAACTGCCCTGTGCTCATATCCCATCCATAACACTTCGCACAGACTCCGAACGGACTGTCACATGTCAGCGCGCTTCTGACTCTAATAGCATCAAGGCCCAAAGCCTCAATTTTTTCCGCTGCCTCAACAGTTATGACCTCATTCTCACGAACGATCATCTCGTCGGTTATCGGATTACGAATATTGTCTCTGGCGGTTCTACCAATAATAAGCTGAGAAAGCGGAACATCAACCGATTCAGCTCTCGGTGGACTGACTGCACTTTTAGTAATTCCCTGTAAGGTCTGACAGTCACGTTCAATAACAATCACATTCTGTGCCACATCGATGAGTTTACGAGTCAGGTAACCGGAATTAGCTGTCTTTAATGCCGTGTCCGCCAAACCCTTGCGTGCTCCGTGGGTTGAGCTAAAGTACTCAAGCACGGTCAAACCCTCGCGAAAGTTTGACTTAATCGGCGTCTCTATAATCTCACCGCTCGGCTTAGCCATTAGTGCTCTCATTCCAGCAAGCTGCTGAATCTGGTCAACACTTCCTCTTGCGCCCGAGTCACTCATAAGGTAAATCGGATTAAGATAAGGCATACCATCAGCCGTTGTGTCATCTCTAAGACCTCGCATCATCTCGTTCGTAACCGCCACTCTGGCATTTGTCCAGGCGTCAATAACCTGATTATACCTTTCACCCTCGGTTAAAACTCCGTCGTTGTAGTTCTTGTCTATTTTGCTGACCTTATTCTCGGTCTGTTCAATTATCTCCTGTTTTCTTAAGGGAATCTTGAGATCCGTTATTCCGAAACTAAGCCCTGCCAGCGTGGCATGTTTGAAGCCCAGATTCTTAATTTGATCAAGCAAAACAACAGTTTCAGAAGCACCGGTATATTCGTAGCAGTCGCTGATTACCCGGCTCAATCTCCTCTGAGACATCGTCATATTATAAAAAGGCATACCTTCCGGAAGTATATCGTTAAACACGCACCGACCGACCGTTGTTTGAATAACTCCCGCATTTGTAATTCCCGACTCGTCAACAACTCTGATGTTATCTCCAAGTCGGACCATAATATTGGTATGCAAATCAACTTTACCCACGTCAAGCGCCATTATCGCCTCGTAAGTATCCCTGAATAATTTCAATTTTTCAGGTTCAGATACATCACGAGGTTCCGAATAGGTCAGATAGTAATTACCCATCACCATATCCTGAGACGGCCCAACCATCGGAGAGCCGTTCGCTGGTGAGAAAATATTGGATGTAGTCATCATCAGAATATGAGTCTCAGCCTGCGCTTCAACACTCAATGGTAAATGAACCGCCATTTGGTCGCCGTCAAAATCGGCATTGAAACCCTTGCAAGCCAAAGGATGAAGTTTAATAGCATTGCCTTCGACTAATACCGGCTCAAAAGCCTGAATACCCATTCTATGAAGGGTAGGAGCTCGGTTCAACAAGACAGGATGCTGATGAATAACTTCTTCGAGAATATCCCAGACTTGTTCATCGCGTCGCTCAATCATCCTCTTTGCACTTTTTATCGTATCAGCTAATCCATGCTGCTTTAGCTTGCGAATGATGAAGGGCTGATACAATTCGAGAGCTATTTTCTTCGGCAAACCACATTGATATAGTTTAAGCTCAGGACCGACAACAATAACCGACCGAGCCGAGTAATCCACGCGTTTACCAAGCAGATTCTCACGAAATCTTCCCTGTTTGCCCTTGATCATATCCGTCAACGACTTCAAGGGTCTGTTATTACTTCCCAAGACGGACCGTCTACATCGCCCATTATCAAGCAGGGAGTCCACCGCCTGCTGCAACATGCGTTTTTCATTTCGGATAATCACTTCCGGAGCGTTTAGGTCCATTAATTTTTTCAAACGATTATTGCGATTTATAATTCTTCTATAAAGGTCGTTCAGGTCACTGGTGGCGAAATTATCTCTCTCGAGTAAAACCAAAGGTCTCAAGTCCGGTGGAATAACGGGTATTACCTCAAGTACCATCCACTGAGCTTTATTACTGCTGCTTCTGACCTGGTTAATAATCTTTAGTCGTTTGGTCAAATCCTTTATTTTTTGCTTGCTGTTAGTTTTAGTTATTGCCTGTCTAAGCTGGATAGCGACTTCTTCGAGATCAAGATTTTCCAACAGAGTCCTGACGGCTTCGGCGCCCATAGATGCCTTAAAGGATTTGCCGTATTTTGTGCTTACATCTCTATATTCTTCTTCGCTAAGCAGTTGACCCGGCTTCAAGGGACTCTGTCCCGGGTCGGTGACGACATATTCCTGGAAATAAATAATCTTCTCGAGGTCGGCGCTTTTCATGGCCAAAAGGCTGCCCAATCTATTCGGAATGGCCTTAAAAAACCAAATATGCACCACCGGTGCCGCAAGATTGATATGGCCCATGCGTTTTCTTCGAACGCGACTATGTGTGACTTTTACCCCACATCTGTCGCAAATAATACCCTTAAACTTCGTTCCTTTATATTTTCCGCATGCACATTCCCAGTCGCGTTCGGGTCCGAAGATCCGTTCGCAGAACAGTCCATCCTTCTCTGGTCGGTAAGTACGATAGTTGATAGTCTCAGGTTTTCGCACTTCACCAAAAGACCAGCTGCGGATATCATTAGGGCTGGCCAATGAAATTTTTACCGAGCCATAATCATTAATACGGTCGTAAATACTTCCTAACATTTAAAGCCCCTTATCAGTGACACTTAACAGTTGGCAATTCAACAATGATTCACTTAGAGAACGGCACTTCCCAGCCGCTTCTTCTCAAGCTGAATATTGAGTCCAAGTCCTCTTATTTCATTACACAATACATCAAAGGACAAAGGAGTCCCGGCTTCAAGAGTGTTTTGTCCTTTGACCATTGACTCATAGATTTTTGTTCGTCCCTCAACATCATCACTTTTTACAGTGAGCATTTCCTGCAGTGTATAAGCAGCACCGTATCCCTCCAGTGCCCAGACTTCCATTTCACCAAACCGCTGCCCACCAGTTCTGGCCTTACCACCTAACGGCTGTTGTGTAATCAGGCTGTACGGCCCTGTTGCCCGCGCGTGAATCTTATCATCGACAAGGTGGTGAAGTTTCATCATATAGATGTAACCAATAGTTGCCCTTTGGTCAAAAGGTTCACCGGTTCTTCCGTCATACAACTGAGTTTTCAAAGTATCCGGGATATTTATAGAAAATTCATCCGCCGGCGGTATTTGCTTATTTTCCCGGAGCTCAGCTTTTCGTTTGTTCATCAGCTCATTTGCTTCCTGGGTTAATCTCTGAACGTCCTCTTCGGCGGCACCGTCAAAGACCGGTGTAACAGCATTAAAGCCCAGCACCTTAGCTACCCAGCCGAGATGTGTTTCGAGAATCTGACCGACATTCATACGGCTCGGGACGCCAAGCGGATTCAACAATATGTCGAGACTCGTACCATCTTCAAGGAACGGCATATCTTCTTCAGGCATAATCTTGGCGATAACGCCCTTGTTACCGTGGCGCCCGGCCATCTTGTCGCCGATGGATAATGTCCTTTTAATTGCAACGTAAATTTTGACCATCTGCAGCACGCCGCTGGGCAATTCATCGCCATGTTTCAAATTAGCAATCCTTTGCTTCTTCTCTTCCTGAATCTCAGTGACCTTGACCCAGTACTTGTCCATGACCTTCTGTACATCGTCTCGGAGCGAAGCGGGTTTGACCCACTTGATATTAAAGTTCTCTATCTGTTCATAAATAACATCGTTGTCAGAGCTTGCACCGACTTTTTGACGCGTGGACGGGTCTACAATATTTACTTCAAATTTGGCATGGACAGCTTCAATCATCTGCCTGAAAAATGCACATTCTTTGGTCTTCATCTGCTTTTCATATTCTTTTATCTGTGCCACAAGCGCCTTTTTCTGCTCGTCCGTTCCTGCTCCGCGTCTGGTAAATCGTTCGGTCTTTATTACCACTCCTTCATAGCCGCTTGGCAGCTCAAGCGAATCATTTTTAACATCTTCACCGGCTCTGCCGAATATGGCATGTAAAAGCTTTTCTTCAGGTGTCAACTCCGTCTTGCTCTTAGGAACAACTTTGCCTACCAGAATATCACCCTGGCAGACCCTTGTTCCCTCACAAATGACCCCGTTTTCATCGAGGTTTCGCAGCGCTCTTTCACTAACGTTGGGAATATCACGGGTGAATTCCTCCTTGCCAAGACGTGTCTCGCGAACCTCTGCTGTAAATTCGTCGATATGTATACTCGTGAAACTATCATCCTTACAAAGTCTCTCGCTGACAATGATGGCATCTTCGAAGTTAAACCCGTCGAAAGAAACAAATCCCACAAGGATATTTTTACCCAGGGCCAACACACCATCGGCGGTTCCCCCTCCATCCGCAATGACCTGACCGGCCTTTACTTTTTCACCAAGCTTAACCGTTGGTTTTTGATTCAGACATGTTCTTTCGTTTAATCCAATAAATTTTTCAAGCTCATACTCATCGGTATGGTTAATAACTATTCTTGTCGCATCCACTGAAGTAACTGTTCCACCGGTATTGGCATGGACGACCATACTGGAATTTTGTCCGACTACTCTCTCCATGCCGGTGCCTACCAAAGGCGGCTCGGTCCTCAATAACGGAACGGCTTGTCTCTGCATATTCGAACCCATCAAAGCCCGGTTTGCATCATCATGTTCCAGGAACGGAATCAGCGAAGCTGAAACACCAACAATTTGCTTTGGTGAAATATCAACGTAACCAACTTCTTCACTGGAAACATGCGCCAATTCACCTGCTTTTCTTGCAAGGACCGATCCTTCAATTATTTTGCCGCTATCCTGATCGACTGAGCTCGGGGGCGCAAATACCGCTTTCATCTCCTCATCGGCACGCAAATAATCTATTTCATTAGTTACTTTACCTTTTTTAATTTTGCTGTATGGCGTAAGCAAAAAGCCATACTCGTCAATAGAAGCAAATATCGCCAACGAAGCGATTAAACCTATATTTGTTCCCTCGGGTGTCTCAATCGGACATATCCTGCCGTAGTGACTTATATGGACATCACGAACCTCAAAACCCGCCCGCCTTCTGTTCAAACCACCCGGCCCAAGGGCAGACAAACGCCTTTCATGAGTTAACTGGCTCAATGCGTTAGTCTGGTCAACGACCTGACTCAACTCCCCGCGACCGAAGAAATAATTGATGCTGCTCGAGACGCTTTTAGAATTGACCAAATCTGCGATATGCAGGGTTGCCTCAGCGTCTCGTTTCATACTCATTCGTTCCTGAACGGTCCTTCGAAGCTTCAGCAATCCCTTTCTGATTTCGTCGGCTGCAAGCTCGTCTATCGTACGTAGTCTTCTGTTGCCCAGATGGTCAATATCATCAATCTCACCACGATCATTACGTAAAGATACTATGTACTTCATCGTGTTGAGAAAATCCTCGGGACGAAGCGTCATCTCTTTTTCGTCTACTGCTTGTTCAAACTTGCGGTTTAATCTAAACCTGCCGACATTCCCGAGACGGTAGCGGTTCGAGTCGAAAAATTTCTCCGTAAAGAAAGCCTGTGCCTTTTCCTCATTGGGCGGATTCCCAGGTCTTAACCTCATATAAAACTTCAACAAGGCCTTTTTGTGGCTCTGACAATCATCCTCAGCAAGGGTGTTCAATATGATGGTGTCCCGGACATTTTTGATGACTTCAACAGTAGCCGATGATTTTTTCGAAGTTTTAGACTTTTTCTGTTTCTTCGTACCTTTGGCTTTGGTTTCTGAATATGCAGCTTGTATTAGAGACACCTTATCGCTGATTTGCGCGCCGGCTTCTACTATAATTTCACCGGTCTCCTTGTCGACAATTGGCTCAACCGCCCACATACTGGGTGTCAGTTTATTGACCGGAACTTTCTCTGTTGGATAAAACAGCCTCAATATTTGTTCGGTAGTTCCGTAATCCTCACATGTAGCCCGCAGAAAAACAGTTGCCGGTATTTTGCTGGATTGATCGATTCTAACAACCAAAATATCTTTGTTTGTAACACTTATCTCTATCCAACTGCCTCTTTCCGGTATAATCCTGCCGCCGTGCAACACTCTATCGCCTTCCTTGCTCTCGATGAGGAAATCGACACCGGGACTTCTGTGTAGTTGGCTCACTATAACACGCACGGCACCGTTGATAATAAATTCACCACCGCCTATCATGACCGGAATTTCACCAAGGTACATTGCCTGTTCGGCCAAATCCTCGCCTTCACGAGAGCGCAACCTGCACCAGATCTTTAAGGGATAGCCGTATGTCAGACGTAATTGTCGGCACTGAGCGGGCGTGTAATGTGGTTTTTCCAGTTCGTAATAGAGGTACTCCAAAAGCATTTTCTTATCGTAGCTTTCGATAGGAAATGTTTCCCGAAAAAGCGCTTCCAGTCCGGCAGGTTTTCTTCTTGTGGGCGCTACGTCCCTTTGTAAGAAATCATCGTAGCTTTTCTTTTGTATCGCCACGAGATTCGGAATCTCAACAGCATCGGGAATTTTGCCAAAACTACGAACGGGCTGTCCAGCAATAATATTACGCATCAATAATCTCCAGTATCAAACGTCCCAACAACGTTCCAGGGACAACTCTTTGCAGTTGCCATGACCTTGTGCAACCCCAACGGCGAGTCTATGCGCCTGCTCCCAATTATGCTAATTCAACTACTGCACCGACGGCCTCGAGCTGCTTTTGAGCGGCTTCGGCATCTGCCTTACTAAGTCCTTCTTTTATCGGTTTGGGAAGATTGTCGACAAGATCTTTGGCTTCTTTTAAACCTAATCCAGTAATAGATTTAACCTCTTTTATAACCTGAATCTTCTTTTCACCAAACTCCTTAAGAACTACATCAAAGCTGGTTTTTTCTGCTTTCTCTTCCGTTTGTGCCTGGGCAGCGGGACCGGCCATCACAACAGCCCCACCGGCAGCAGGCTCGATATTATATTCCTCCTTGAGATAGTCACCTAACTCTTTAGCTTGCATTAAAGTCAGGGCAACTATTTTATCTCCGAGTTTCTTTACGTCGCTGCTCCACTTCTTCGTCTTAGTAGCTTCTTCCTTAGTAGCTTCTTTTGTTTCTTTCTCTTGTTCTGCCATTTCAATTAACTCCTATCATGTAACGCCCGGTGGTAGCCGAAACTCCGCCGTTCCGTTTAACCCCCTAAGAAAGACCTGGGGACAGCCACACAAGCAATTTAATATTCTGTTTTTATGCCGCCTGTTTTTCCTCACCTTCTGCTACAGCCTCTATACAACCTGCGATGACTCCTGCAGGAGCCCCGATGGCAGCAACTAATTTACGGCCAACAGACTGTGATAATACAATAATTTCACCCAGCAATTCCGCCCGCGTCGGCATTTTTGAAAGTGATTCAGCTTCTCTGGCGTCCATGGCCGAACCATCAAGAAACGCTCCCTTGACCTCTATCAAAGGATTCTTCTTGACCCAATCGGCTATTTCTTTTGCAACATCAACGATGCTATCACTGCCATAAGCAATTGCGCAAGGACCGTTGAACAGATTAGCAGCCGGTTCCATTTTTTGACTGCGTAAAGCTTTTCTAAAGAGGGAGTTCTTAACTACAGTAAATCCAATGCCTTTTCCTTTGAGCTCTCCCCGCATCATATTATTGTTAACTCCATCGAGGCCTTTAATACTAACAACCAAAAAATCTTTGATGTTCTCATCTGCAATTTTCTTTTCCAACTCCGATTGCAGCAACGCTTTCACATACTTGCTCATTGTTCCTATCTCGTATTTATCTATCGTTAATCAATAAACAACCATCAGCAACTAACCACCAGGCTGGGGCTCATCGTTGCGGATATACACATTTTCTTAATGTATGTACCTTTGGCCGACACCGGCTTTATTTTCTTTATATGCGAAACAAAAGCCTCGATATTATCTACTAATTTTTTTGTCTCAAAACTTTGCTTACCGACCACTACATGGACATTTCCACCGGCGTCGTTTCTATATTCTACCTTGCCAGCAGCAAATTCAGCCACAGCCTTAGCAACCTCACCTGTTACCGTACCATTTTTAGGCGAAGGCATTTTTCCCTGCGGTCCGAGAATCCGGCCGAGTTTTCCTACTTTTCCCATTACCCTTGGCGAAGCAACGGCCACATCGAAATCCATCCAACCATCGGAAATTTTCTTTACCAGGTCGTCACATCCGGCTTCAACAGCCCCTGCATTTTTGGCCGCCTCTATATCAGAATCTTCACAGAATGCGACGACTGTTTTTTGTTTTCCAATACCATGAGGCAAAGATAATGAACCCCGCACCGACTGATCTGCCTGCTTTGAATCAATGCCCAGATGCAGTACACATTCTATGCTCTGGTCAAATTTTACCGACTTAAAGGATTTAACCTTCTCCACCGCCTCAGTTAAGCTTAGAGCTTCCTTAACTGTTTGCTGCGATTCTTTCTTGTATCTTTTGCTTCTCACTCGCATAGATAATATCTCACACTGCGTAAAAGTTTCTTAAATGTCACTAATCACTTACTTCTATTCCCATACTTTGGGCCGTGCCTTTGATTATTTTTTCCGCCTGCTCTAAATCATGAGCATTTAAATCCTTAAACTTGGTTTCGGCGATTTTACGTACCATCTCGGCACTAACTGTTCCGACTTTCTCCTTATTCGGCACACCACTTCCTTTTGCGATTTCGGCCGCCTGTTTAAGTAAAACCGCTGCAGGTGGGCTTTTCACCTCAAAGGTAAAACTCTTGTCCACAAAGACGGTTATTACTACCGGTACAATTGTTCCATTCAGTTCTCTTGTTTTTTCATTAAATTGTGAAACAAACTGCCCTATATTCACGCCATGTTGACCCAAGGCCGGTCCTATAGGCGGAGCCGGCGTTGCCTGTCCACCCGGCGCTTGTAATTTGATCTTTACTGATACCTCTTTCGCCATTTTCTACCTTCTATTTCAGATTTGTTGTCTGTCAGCATGATACCGGCAGTTATCCAGACAACTATATTTTTTCGATTTGCCAGTATTCTATATCCAGCGGCGTACTTCGACCGAAAATTGTAACAATTACCTTAACTATTCCGCGTTCGGAATCGATCGAATCTACAACACCTTCAAAGTTTTCAAATGCACCTTCCCTTATTCTAATCATATCACCTTTTGCGAACTCAACTTTAATACTCGGAGCCTCTTCGGGCTTGTCCGCTTCCAAAAGCATCTTTGCCACATCCGTGTCTCGCATGGGAGTTGGGACACCTTCTGTTCCAATAAAATCTCCTACACCGGCGGTTCCTTTAATCATAAACCATGCTTTTTCCGGGACTCTGCCGTCTTCGGTAGATTCCATCTCCATAAAAACATAACCCGGATATAATTTACGTTTATGGACAGTCTGTTTATTCCCACGAATACGCTTTATATGCTCAACAGGAACCTCTATTCTGCCAATGATATTGTTCAGGCCTTCCCTTTCCACCTTCTGGACAAGAGTATCTTTGACCTGAGCTTCTTTATTTGCTGCAACTCTCAACACATACCACTGCATATCAACACCTTATTTCATAACGCATTCGATATACGTTATTAACTGAAGAGCCAACCGAAAAATGTTTGAAAGCTAACATCCGCAGTTCCAAGAATCAAGGCCATAATTATTACCACCACAATAACAATAAATGTCGATACGGCTATCTCTTGTTTACTTGACCAGCTAACTTTCTTCATTTCACCTTCAGAAGCGATCATAAAATCTGCAACGCGGTGTTTGTTAACCAACCAAAAAATTAACAGAGCCAAGACAACAAACAATCCTGTAGGAACCATAGTTGCTATCCACATCGCCGCCCTGTTACTCAAGCCCCATGACGTTGCTTCCAACTGATTATAGAGCTGCAAACAGCCCAAACCTGCAATTATTGCCGCGGCAAAAGCGCTGCATAATCTTGTGTATTTGCCTTGTCCACGTTTATATATATTAAAAAACATATCTACTCCGTTTTGCGAAGCGTAGTTAATTATCTCACTTCAAAGCAGGCCAGGAGGGAATCGAACCCCCAACCTTCGGTTTTGGAGACCGACGCTCTGCCAATTGAGCTACTGGCCTGTTAAATCGATTATCGATTTTTCAATCACTTGCGCCGTATCTTATGAACAGTACGTTTACGCTCCTTTTTACAAAACTTCCGGAGCTCCAGTTTCGGAGTGCCTTCGGCTACACTTATACTTGTGCGATAGTTCCTATTACCGCACTGCGTGCACTCAAGCCAGACATACTCTCTTTTACTTTTCTTTTTAGCCATAAGATTCGTCCCCACCAGGCAGGCCCACTATTTTCTGAATCATTTTGCAAGCTTGAAGATGCCTGTCAGGATGATAGTAACCGATGTAAGCAACCTGTTTCAACGGTAGTGAATTCCAATGAAATATTCAACTCAGAGCTCTTAGGCTATAATCTGAGTAACTACACCGGCACCGACGGTTCGTCCACCTTCACGAATAGCAAAGCGTAGCCCTTCTTCCATAGCAATTGGGGATATAATTTCCACTTCCATCGCAATGTTATCGCCCGGCATACACATCTCGGCACTCTTACCTTCCCGGCTCTTAAGGGCCAGAACCGAGCCGGTTACATCTGTTGTTCTAAAGTAAAATTGTGGCTTATAGCCCGCGAAGAACGGGGTATGACGACCGCCTTCTTCCTTGGTCAGCACGTAAACTTCGGCCACAAACTTAGTATGCGGTGTAATGCTGCCAGGCGCCGCAACAACCTGTCCACGCTCTAATTCCTTCTTTTCAACACCTCGTAAAAGCACCCCGATGTTATCACCAGCTTGGCCTTCGTTTAGCGTTTTATTGAACATCTCTACACCGGTAACAACGGTTTTGCGTGTTTCTTTTGCAAGTCCGACGATTTCAATCTCTTCCCCGGTATGAACTTTACCCCTCTCAACCCTGCCTGTGCCGACTGTGCCCCGGCCTTTAATACTGAAAACGTCCTCGACCGGCATAAGAAACGGCTTATCGACATCGCGCTCAGGCAATGGAAAATAATCATCGACAGCTTCCATCAGATCATCGATGCACTTGCAGGCTTCGTCATCTTTGCCTTCGCTCTGCATTGCTGTTAAAGCTGAGCCCCTGATAATGGGAATATCGTCTCCCGGGAATTCATACTTATTAAGCAGGTCTCTTATTTCCAGCTCAACTAAATCAATCAGCTCCGGATCGTCAACCTCGTCCACTTTATTCAGGAACACTACAATACTGGGCACATTCACCTGACGAGCAAGAAGAATATGCTCCCGAGTCTGCGGCATAGGACCATCGCCGGCTGCTACAACTAAAATAGCCCCATCCATTTGAGCCGCCCCGGTAATCATATTTTTGATATAGTCGGCGTGTCCCGGGCAATCTACGTGGGCGTAATGACGTTTACCCGTTTCGTATTCAACATGCGCAGTATTAATCGTTACACCGCGCTCTCTTTCTTCAGGTGCATTATCGATATCTTCAAATTTCTTGATATTACCACCACCGGCCTTAAAAGCCAATCGCATAGTAATTGCGGCCGTCAATGTCGTTTTTCCGTGGTCAATATGACCGATAGTTCCAATGTTGATATGTGGTTTTGTTCGCTCAAATACCGCCTTAGCCATCTTTACATAAACCTCCAATGTGCCCGGTTAGTATTTATTTTTCCCTACTTGTCTCTCGTAAAACTGCTTTCAAGCCTCAATATTCAACTCAAATTCAAGCTTTCCTGCAACAAATATTTTCCTTACGTAAAAGCAAAAATCTCGGCCTGAACTACCTGCATTTAGCTGCTGATGGGGCTTGAACCCATGACCTCGTCCTTACCAAGGACGCGCTCTACCACTGAGCTACAGCAGCATTTATCTAATTCTTAATCCACCTTTGAGTTGGTGAATACAAAAACTCCCAATTCAATTCCAAACTAAAACTTAGTAATTTATAAAAAAATATGTGCTAGTGCAAATATAAAAACTTAAAAAAAAAGAAAAATCTTCTGATTTTTTTAATCCTTACAGAAAAATGCTAAAAGCTACAACATTTTCCTGTATTCACAGATATACCCGTAGATACCACTTGAAGCCCGAAATTCCGGGTTATTAATCAATTAAGATGATTTCCAATGTGACCAAAAAACACTTTAAGCTCAGATAATAACGGATTTGACAACTTACCCATATTATAATACCAAGATAAACCGCCGATATTCGCTCTTAAACAAATAATCCTCATTGCATAACCAAATCAGCCCTATCAATTAACTCTATTCATTCGATATTTCATCGCGAATCCAAAATTATCACTAATTGACGGGCATCTCCGGCTTATTCGGGTCTTCAATCTTCCCAAAACGGTCGGTCCAATACCTTATCTGTTCCCTCCATCGGGGTCTTTGCGAAGAATTTTCAATACCAATAATAACTTTTAACAGGGGATTTCTATCTGTTCCTGTCGGGGGATTATTCAGATAATTGTCAATCGACTGCATAATAACATCGTTCGGGTCCAGATCTCCTTCCGAAAGATGGTTTTCTATCAAGTCGGATGCAAGCTCCAGGTTCGGCCACCTCAAATAGGAATCTAATATTTTAGATGAGATTACCTTTTCCTCCTCGACATTTTTTGTAGATTTCCGTAATCTCTCGAAATAATCGGCAGCCTGCTCAAACTGACCTGTTCGATAAAGAAGCTCAGCTAATTTTTCATAAACTTTTAATTTTTCTTCGCCGATGGCTTTTGACTCCATTATTTTAAGAAAGGCGATTTTTTGTACATCTGATATTCTACTGCGGTCACCGGTTAACTCGTCCACCCATTTTTTCAGCAGATCAATATCTGAATCATTAAATATTCTGAGCATCGCCTGCCAGGCTAACTTGCTTTCTGAGTTCGCACCTAATTTTCCCGAAAGCCAATTCAAGTCCTCTTTGCCCCCGATTCTTCTTGCAAGCTCTATCAGTTTATTTATAACATTCGGGCTCGGATCATCGGCAAAACCTTTTCTTCTCAACGTTGTCAGTGTTTCCGTCTCATCAATATAACTAAGCCCATCTACCGCCGTTTCCCTGACAATATCTTTCTTACTATTTAGAGCTTCCAAAAAGAATGGTTTAAAAAGCTTTTCTGCTTTAGCCTTACATGTACTGTCCTTGGCAACTAAAGCGGCCATTGCATTGAGTAAACCCCCCTGTAAAATTTCATCCGGTTCGTCTTTTAGCCGGATGTACCTTTCGACAAGAGAGTTGAGTTTTTTATCTACCTCTTCCGGCTCTAAACCATCACGCTCAAGCAGCTTTTTCATCACCCGAGCGCCGATTTGTGCTTTGCCGGTATCCTTATCGGAAAGAAATACTTCCGCCTCATTAAGGGCCTGTTGTCTTATCTCCGGAGAAACCTTGAATGACGCAGACGGCGAAAGAGCATAGAAACATACCCATCCCAGAGCATCCAGCAACTGTCCTTTGACCTGCTCGTCCGTTTCAACTTTGAGTTGAGCCAACAGAGGCGAAGCCGAATTCAGCGTCCGCATCAAAGCCAGTAATTCGGCAGTTTTACGCCGGACAACTTTGTCCTGGTCCGAAATCAGACTTATCAGAATCGGTTCAAGCTCTTTAGGTAAATTGGGATTAGTTCCCTGCATCCATTGTGAAACCTGTCCCAATGCCCACAATTTTACATCCGCTTTGGGACTTCCCAAATATTCAACCAGAAAGTCGCCTCTTTCTGTGTCATCATTTATACTACGATATGTCTTTTCCAACAATGACAGGTATGACTTTTGCCAGGAATCCAGTTCAGCCCTGAGTTGGCGCATCTGTGCTTCCTGATTAATCAGCCAATCCCGTAAAAATGCATCTCTGCCTTTGAGGATAAGGTCCCTGATAATTACCTCCCGCATTTTAGGATTCGTGCCGATAGGTATGCCTAATGAATGCAGGGCTTTTTCAGCTTCATTGGCCACTTGCCTTACCGGGTCATCAACGAGTCTTATTAGTCTTATCGTGGCATTCATGTCAGGACGAAGTGTTAATCGAAGTGTCAGTGCACGTATCGCATTTATTCTTGTTTTGGCCGGCTTTTCAATATCTGTCACAATCCCGGCCAGCAATTCCTCTATTTCCTCATATTCGAAAATCAGGGTCGCCTCTGCCGCCAACTGTGCCTCGGCATCATTATCAGTATCAAAAATACCCAACAAAGGTTGAATAAAATCCGTTTTGTTCGGTACAGGTTCCTTCGATGACCTCGTTTGAATCAACGCCTTACAAACGGCCATACGTGCGGCACTATTTTTACCCTGACTTAGTACTTCATTGATTAGAAACTCTCTTGCCTGCGGATTATCACTGAACAACATTAAACTTGCCGCTTTAATACGTATCAACTCATTGGGATCCTTCAGAAGAGCATTCTTATTAATATCCAACTGCTCATCAAGGGTTTTGGCTTGGTCGTCCTGTTGGGATGATTCTGCAGATTTTCCAACTATAATAGACTCTATGATAGATCTATCCTGACCGGCTCCCCTGTGAGATAGGCCAAAAGCCTCCATCTCATTGGGCTGACATCCGATAATCATCAACAATACTATTAAAAATAACCTCTTTATGCCCATTAGAACCACCTTTAGAAGACTGCCATCCCCTGGAGATCCCTTAGCAGAGTATCCCCGTCTTGCGGGCTCCCCATTCGTCAATTTTTTAAAAATAATAATACTACAACTCACCAGAGTCAACCGATTCCATTACAAATGTAAAAGTTAAAAATAAAAACTAAAAACTGCGGTTAAACCCCACAATAAATTGTGGGGCTAAATATTTAGACCCCCGGTTTACCGGGGGGTTGTTTTTGATTTTGCATTTTGCGTTTTGCATCTTAATTTTTCAGAGCACTATCATGGTCGCGGATGGAACTTCTTATGAATATCCCTTAATCTTCCCTGGTCAACATGCGTATAAATCTGAGTTGTTGCAATATCGACATGGCCAAGCATTTCCTGGACACTTCTTAAATCCGCTCCGCCGGCCAATAAATGTGTTGCGAAGCAATGCCGTAACGTATGCACTGTCAGATTTCTTGGCATCCCTGCCCGAACTGCATATTTCTTGACCAATCTCCAAACTTCAATACGACTTAAAGGCCTCCCGGTTCGGGAAAGTAACAGAAAATCATCACTAAATGGTTTGGCCAGTCTCGGCCGCAACTCTCTGAGGTACTCGGTTGTAACTTCTATAGCAACTTTCCCCATTGGGATTATACGCTCTTTATTACCCTTGCCGAGGCAGCGAAGATACCCAATATCAAGATTCAGGTTTGAAGTCCTCATGTGTGCCAGCTCACTGGCACGAGTTCCCGTGGCATAGAGCAACTCGAGCATTGCTTTGTCACGAAAGTAGAAAGGCTCCTCGATTCCGGGAGCGTTCAACAGGTCGATGACCTGTTGCTGGCTGCAAACACACGGTAATCTCTGCCAGAGTTTTGGACTTTCAAGAATTGATGTAAAATCATCCTCGATCAGAGATGTGAGCTTGGCAAACCGCAGAAACATTCTGATAGCAGCCAAACCGCGTTTTATCGTGCCTTCACTTTTTTGGTCTTGCGAAAGCACCCGCAGATAGTCGTGGATAAGAGAAGGCTTCAGTTGCCGTATTTGTTTAATCCGCTGCTCTTTACAGTATTCGAGAAAGCTTTTAAGGTCGCGACCATAGGCCAAAACAGTATTGTTAGAGAGGCCTGCCTCAATAACGAGATAATCGAGGAAACTCTTTACCGTCTGCCCCAAAGGCAAACAGAGTATTTTTCGACCAACAGATTGTGTCTGTACGGAAAGCACATTAAATATATCGGTTCTCCGACAAGAAGACCTTTAACCACCGTGATGGCTTACGCCATCGCCGGAGGTTACAAAACAGATCAAAGAAAAATAAAACACGACTTACTATTTGTATTGAATCTGTTTTACCTTTATAGTAAAATTATTAATATACAGATCTTTTAGCTTGTACCACAGGAAGACGGAGGACTTTAATATGAAAAAAGCGACTGCAATTTTATCTCTTGTTCTTATTATTACTACCACAAACCTGGCAAATCCGCTAACCGAAAAATTCGTAAACACTCCTGCAACAAATATGGCCGAACAGGATGATAAACCAAGGCTGAATCAATACTATGGCCCCTACATCAATCTGGTAGAGCCTAATGCACCGGGATATACACTTCCAATTGATTTAGGAACTATTGAGAACTATTTTAATGTGAATTCAAACTTAAATTTCAGATTGAATGAAGCTTCAACGCTGCTCGAACAGAATGGTTTTGTTATCATCGAATACGATTTTGATTCGTTCGACCCGAACCGGGATGACATTGTCAAGCCTTATGAATATCTGAGAATCATAGAGATACCGGTGTTTGTCACAGCGGACACACTTTTGCACCTTTATCACATACAGTTTGACGAAACCCTCAAAGACATAGAGGAGAGAGAATTCTGCACTGACATCCGCGACCTGACGGCCGAACTTCTAAATGATGCGCTGGCAATGTACGAAGAATATACAGGAGATTTGAAAGAAGCTGCCAGGCGCAACGTGGCATATCTGGCAGTAGCACAAAAGCTAATCGACCCGAATACTGCGATACCAGTATTGATATCCGATGTTGTCACGAGCGAACTGGCAAAAATTGCTGCTCACGAAGGTTTTAATAACAGCGATATCTTCATATATAAGGAAGACTACTCCCAGTATGTGCCAAGGGGTCATTACACCAGAAGTGAGCAGCTCGAACGTTATTTCCGAACCTTAATGTGGTATGGGAGAATGGCATTCCTGCTCAAAGGTTCGGAAAATTGGGGGCCGTACGGCGAAGCACTAATCAGTACCGAAGATGCCAAGATACAAACCATGCAGGCTGTCCTTCTGGCAAAATCAATTGACTCGGTCCAGGTCGGTCAGCGCAGCGGACGCCAGATATGGGACCGGATGTACGCCGTGACGGCATTTTATGTAGGTCTGGCCGACGACCTGACACCCTATGAATATCTCGAAGCACTTGATAAGGTTTTTGGTAGCAGCTTCGACCCAACCGACCTGGAAGATGAAGATAATTTCTTCGCTCTGAAGGTAGAGTTGGCCCTTTTGCGTTCACCGGAAATCTACGGAGGTACTGGTGAAATCATAATACCTCCAGACTCTCCACCGGAAGCCCTTAACGATGTTCTTGATAAAACCAAGGGCATGAGGTTCATGGGCCAAAGATTTATCCCGGATTCATATATGTTCCAGAATCTTGTCTTTCCAAAAGTGGGAGCTTTTACGGGTAATTCTGGTCAGAAACCTTTTACTCTCTATCAAGGTTTCAGAGATTATCCGCGTGGTTTGGACGTAATGTCCGTTTTAGGTTCCACCCAAGCCTTGATTATTATGATTGAACAAAGCGACACAGATTACATAAATTACTGGCAACAATTCGGTGAACTCAAATCAGAATTCGAGTCCTTTGACCTTCGTGACTGGAATCGAAATCTGTATTGGGGCTGGCTGTATTCGCTCCAAGCATTAATAGAGGGATTCGGCGAAGGATACCCAAACTTTATGAGGACGCAGGCATGGAAGAAAAAGGAACTCAACGCCTCCCTGGCATCCTGGACGGAACTCAGACACGATACCATTCTTTATGCAAAGCAAAGTTACACGCCGGCAAGAAGCAGTCTTCCTCCGAATATAACCGGTTATGTTGAACCTGTGCCGGAATTCTATGGGCGATTATTGGCTTTAACACAAATGACCAGAGAAGGCTTGACCGATTACAATGCTCTCTCATCTCAGGCGGCCGACAGGCTGGTAAACCTTGAAGGAATACTTGAGAGGTTAATTACAATCGCTAACAAAGAACTCACGAATCAGGCATTGTCCGAAGATGATTATTCATATATCAGAAATTTCGGTACGACACTCGAAAACGCTGTTTTAGGTGTCCAGCAAAAGGGTATCAAGACAACACTTGTGGCCGACGTTCATACAAACATTAATGAGGGAAAAATCCTCGAGGAAGGCATCGGTTATGTTGACCTGATTGTTGTGGCCTGCCCGACTCCGGGCGGTTCAATTTTCCTTGCTGCAGGTCCGGTTCTGTCATACTATGAATTCAAATACCCCATGAACAACAGACTAACCGACGAAGCCTGGCGAGTTCTTCTTGCTTCGCCGGACAAACCCGACAGACCTATTTGGTTCCAATCCCTTATGCGTTGATGAGATACTTGATTTACTCCATGAGATAGGCAAGGCCGCCATCTCACAGAGTAAAAAAGCAAATCGTTCTTGAGCTTTAAGCTCACCATACATATAATCAGCCTTATGAAAGACGAAAAACTTAAAAATCAAATATCAAAAATCAAAACTGTGGAGTCCCATGAGACAGGACAAAGGCCGCTATCTCCCGGGACGACTTCCTTAATTTTGCATTTTGCATTTTGCATTTTGATTTTTCATAGTGCACTAATCCTGGCGGGTTGTGCCCGACAATCCCAACTCTCGTCCCCAAATCGCCGGGATGGCTTACGCCAGGACACGATAGTACCTGATACAGGCAAGACCAAAGCAATGGAGATAGCAGAAGATGTTCTTACCCGTATGGACTTTACCATCGATAAATTCGATCCCAATAGTGGCTTTATAAAAACAAGGCCATTGCCGGGAGCACAATTTTTCGAGCTGTGGCGCAGCGATAATATCGGGACCAAAAATTGGATAAACTCGAACCTGCATAGCATTCGCAGAACAGCAGAAATCAATTTCGTACCGAGTTCAGTGTACAGCGTTCTCCGTAAGGAGTCCCAAGGAGAACAGAGAACGATAAAAATCAACTGCATTGTTAAGATTCAAAGGTTATCACTTCCCGCTCGAGACGTCACAAGCAGCGCCCGGGCATACCAGATGTTCTCAATGAGCAGCCCGGCATTGCAAACGCTGCAAATTCATCCCGAGCAGCAGCGACGAATGGCCTGGATTGATTTGGGCCGGGACACTGAACTTGAAACAGAAATTATGAAACGTATGCTAAAAAACTTAAAGTGCAAAGTGAAAAACGCAAAACTATAGAAGTCATCCGCCTTTGGCGGATTCCTCAGTTTTTAATTTTTATTTTTAACTTTTGAGCTTTATATGATGAGAGTACTTATTTGCGGCGGAGCAGGATATATCGGCAGCAACATGACGGCCATGCTGGCTGATGAGGGATACGAGCCGATAGTCTTAGATAACTTAAGTAAGGGACATAAGTCGGCGATTGGAAATGCTGAACTTGTCGAAGGTGACTTAGCCGATCATCAGTTAGTCGTCGGCACGCTCGAAAAACATAATATAGAAGCGGTAATGCACTTCGCAGCATTTATCGAAGTTGAAGAGTCGGTTAAGGCACCGCTAAAATATTATCAGAACAACCTTTGTGCTACACAAAATCTGTTATCAGCGATGGAAACGGTCGGCGTAAGGAAGTTTATTTTCAGCAGCACAGCGGCCGTTTACGGAATCCCCAAAGAAATACCGATTACCGAGGACTCACCCACCGAACCAATCAATCCTTACGGCCAGACAAAGTTGGCGGTCGAGAAAATGTGTCACTACCAGAGCCTGACGGGAAAACTCTCTTACGCATCGCTTAGATATTTCAACGCATGCGGCGCAGGCAGAAACGCCGGCCTCGGAGAAGACCACAGGCCCGAATCGCATCTGATTCCTTTGATAATACAGGCGGCAATGGGAAAACGCAGTGAAATTAAAATTTACGGGGCCGACTACGGTACACCCGATGGAACCTGTATTCGTGATTATATTCATATCGATGATTTATGCCGGGCACATCTGCTGGCGTTAAAAAAACTGGACCACAGTCGTGAAATTATATGCAATCTCGGCAATCAGAGAGGCCACTCGGTAAGAGAGGTTATAGAAACAGTCAAAAAGGTAAGCGGCAAAGATTTCAAGGTTGTAGAAGCCCAACGCCGGCAGGGCGACGTTCCGATATTGACCGCCGATGCAGCAAAGGCCAGAAACGAACTCGGCTGGAAAATTCAAAAGCCTGAGCTTGGCCAGATGGTCTCGACCGCCTGGAAATGGCATAGTGAACATCCGGACGGTTACCCTGACTAAAGCAAAAGGCTTCCCTTGGCCATAATAGGAGATTCTTTTGTGGGGCAAATGAACAATAGAACGATTGATTTTCTCAAACAACATAATATGGCTCCTGAGCAGATTGATATGGACAAATGTTGCAATATCTTTCTGGAAGATATGGAGCGGGGCCTGGCAGGTCGTGACAGCACCTCAGGCACAAGCACTCTGGATATGATTCCAACATATATTGAAATAGATAAGGATGTTCCAACGGATAAACAGGTAGTTGTAATGGATGCCGGTGGTACCAATTTTCGTGTTGCGGTGGTTCATTTTAACAAAGACAAACAACCCATTATCGAGGACTATAAATTATATGATATGCCCGGTATCGATGAAGAAGTAAGCAAAGACAGATTTTTTGAAATAATGGCCGGATATGTGAGGGACATTCTTGATAAAAGTTCAAATATCGGCTTCTGCTTTTCTTATCCAACCGAGTCCTTACCCAACAAAGACGGTAAACTGATAAGATTCTCCAAGGAGATCAAGGCCAGGGAAGTTAAAGGTCAGATGATAGGGGAAAATCTAAATGCCGCTCTCGCTTCAATGGGATATAAGGACAAAAAGCATATAGTAATATTGAACGACACCGTGACAACATTACTGGCCGGAAGAGCGGCATCGTTCGGCAGGGCCTTCGATAGCTTCATTGGCTTTATCCTCGGGACGGGAACAAACTGCGCCTATATAGAAAGCAATAAAAACATAACAAAAAAACCTGAGCTTGACCCCGCTAAAAGTCAGATTATCAATACCGAATCGGGCGGTTTCGGTAAGGCCCCTTTAGGAACTATCGATAAACAATTCGATAAATCGACAAAAAATCCCGGCGAGCATACCTTCGAAAAAATGATTTCCGGAGCATACCTTGGCCCGTTGTCTTTGATGATAATCCAACGAGCGGCGCAAGAAGGTATTTTCAGTTCCGGCACAAATGACAAGCTTAACACCATTGAAGAGCTGACAACCAAAGACATCAGCGATTTCCTCCAAAATCCGTTAGAGGGAAATAATCCTTTATCGTCGGTCATGTCAGATGCAGTCCGTCGTCAAGACAGCCTCGCGGATTCCGACCTCGCGACATTGCTCGAGCTCGTTCAGGCAATAGTCGAACGAGCGGCGAAACTAACGGCGATAAACCTCAGCTCGGCGGCAATAAAATCCGGCAAAGGCCTCGAACAGAATCGCCCAATTTGCATCGTAGCCGAAGGCACAACCTTCTATAAACTTCATAATCTAAAATCGACGGTAGAGCGTTACTTAAACCAATATCTCAAAGAGCAAAAAGGCATATATTACGAAATCATCAGCGTCGAAAACGCCACGCTAATCGGAGCAGCGATTGCGGGCTTAACGAATTAATAATAAACACAGATAAAGTCGGCTTGAATAGTAAAAGAAAATCCTGAGGACAAACCATGCAGGAAGAATTTGGATTTGTACGTTTGGTCGGAGACGAAAGGCGGACAGGCTCTAAGCTGGCCGAAGTCTCGCGGCACTGGCAAGGTAAAAAAGAGCGTTTCATGATCATAAGCCCTCACGACGACGATGCGGTTCTGGGGGCCGGCCTGCTCATTCAATTAGCCAAACGCGAAAATGTCCCCGTGTACATATTAATCGTAACAGACGGGAGCATGGGCTATTGCAGCGCCGAAGAAAAAAACAATATTGCCGAGATTCGACGCAACGAAAGCCTCGAATGTTATCAAAGCCTCGGCATACCAAAGCAAAACATTATCTGGCTCGGCTTTGCCGATTGTCAGCTAAACGAATACCGCGGCAGAAGAACGGCCGAGCCGAAAAGTCTCGCAGAAATACGCGGCTACACGGGTCTGCAAAATTCCTTCACGTACCATTTGCGAAAGATAAAACCAACGCAGTGTTTTTTGCCTACAAGCAACGATTTGCATCCTGACCACCGCATCATTTATGATGAGTTCCTCATCAGTTTGTTCCATGCCGCCGGCAATATTTGGCCGGAACTTGGCAAGCCGTTGTCCAACGCACCGTACGTGAACACATTTGCCGTATACTGTGACTTCAACGCCACGCCGACACTACGCATGCGTGCCCCCATGTCATATCTGGAAAATAAGCTCAAGGCGATTTCCGCTTTTCGCTCGCAAAAACAAATTTCCTCACTTATAGAAAACGTTCGCCATTGCGGCCCCGAAGAATATATAAGAGCCATAGATTTCAAACTGTACCATCCGGCAAAATACCACAACCAGTTCGAAGAGAAGAAACCATTTAAAATGTTACGCTGATTTGTCACTTCATTTTTCCCGCACGTCACCGGAAGAATCAAGGCTGAGTTTTGCCATAACCGGGAAGTGGTCGGAAGGATAGCGCCCGTCGATATTGTCACGAAGTATCGCCGCTTCCAGAACTTTTACCTCCGGTCTCGTGAAAATATAATCGATTTTGTCGCCTGAGCGGACTCCCTGAAATTGGTTGAACGTCCCCACATTATTTACGTCCGGAAGCAATACACGAAACGTATCGACCATAGGGATAGGATTTTTAGTTTGACCGCCCTTATTATCACCAAAGGCGGCTTTACCTTTTAAGTATAAAACAGCCGGATTATTTTCACCGGCGTTAAAATCACCTGTTACTACAAACGGGTCTTTATGTTTTCTCCGGCTGATACGCTCGGCAAGTAAAACCACGCTTTTTTCCCGCGACGGTTGCGACTGGTGGTCCAGATGAAGGTTATATAAATAGAAGGCTCCGCCGTTTTGCTTTTCTTCAAATCGTGCCCACGTGCAAATCCGAGTATAGGAATTGCCCCAGCTTACCGAGCCTGACACTTCCGGCGTATCGGAAAACCAGAAAGTTCCTGATTCACCAACTTCAAAACGCTCTCGATTGTAAAGAATCGCACAGTACTCCCCTGCTTTCCTGCCGTCGTCGCGGCCGACGCCGACCATTTCGAATCCCGGCGCTGATTCTAAAATCTCGTCGATTTGAAAAGTAAGGGCCTCCTGCAATCCCGCGACATCGGGTTTGTGATTCCTGAAAATATCGAAAACCATCCCCCGGCGGTTTTTCCAACGATTTACCCCGTCATTAGCGCTGCCAAAGCGAATATTAAAACTCATTACTCTCAACTGCAAACCGGCCGTCTTCGCCTGATTCGATTCGGTATCGGCGAATCCCCGGCAACAGCACAAATATAAAAGTACCCAAAAACCTAAAAGAGCCGTAATTA
Organism: uncultured Pirellulales bacterium; assembly: GCA_964508785.1. Classification (GTDB taxonomy): domain Bacteria; phylum Planctomycetota; class Phycisphaerae; order Sedimentisphaerales; family Anaerobacaceae; genus JAFGPS01. The sequence continues at coordinate 35,826 of CAZDVE010000036.1, forward strand.
AAATTGTTGCTTTAGTCGATTTGGTCTTCTTTTTAACGTGCATGATTTTCTCACAAATTCATAAAGCCGATGGAGAGATTCGAACTCTCAACCCCAGCTTTACGAAAGCTGTGCTCTACCATTGAGCTACATCGGCGTTTATCCCTATTATAATATCGACCACAACACATCATGTAAATAGGCAACAATTGTTTCGTGAGCCGATACTTCCATGTAAATTGAGTTTGAATTGGTTTTGTTTTTTTCATATTTCTTTTCGCAATACGCAGCACGGCGCACACAACTCGAAATAATTGGGTTTGTTTCCCTGAGGGATAAATTTTCCCGCCCACCCCGCCAAATGCCAAAATTTACCATAATCTTCTTATTTCAAATAGCTTATATCCTTTTACGCAATACACATAACGCATCACTCGATACGAAAAAACTTGTCCGGCATAGCTTTATGCGACGCCGGATTGGGTTCGTTTCCCTGAGGGACAAATTTTCCCGCCCACCCCACCAAATGCCAAAATTTGCCATAATCTTCTTATTTCAAATAGCTTATATTCTTTTACGCAATACTCAGCACGCCGAACTCAGTACGAAATAATTGGGTTCGTTTTGCAAAAAAGGGCCGATTTGTAGAGAACTCTCTACATTTGTCGAACCGCGCACACCTACGGCATAAATTTCACGGGCCAACTCAGAGAAATCTAAGATAGTTTGCAAATTTTTGTACATTTTGGTAGTGGGTCAGTTTAACCACAGTATTTTTAGCTGCACCGGCCGTTCCGACGGTAGAACCAATCGAATTGCCCTCCCACAAGAGCGGATATGACTTGAACACGCTTTTCTTGAGTCAGTCAACTCATAATGGCTATTATGCTTGAGTGGTCACGGATAGTCGAGGAAAAAATTTTATTTTTTTTTCGGTACTGAATGCTTAAATAATGCAACGCCAAGATGATTTTCTATAACCTTATAAGCAGGGGCATTTTGAAATACGTGCATATAACAATGGTGTACTGTTAAAACTAAGTCTTGAAACTTTTTATCATCCTCAAGAGAAGTAATTTTTAGCCCAATATCTTTACATTCATCAATATGTATGTGTCTATCATGAGCCTTATTACCGGAATAATCAGTAAGTTTTTTAACTACTTCTTTTGCAAGCTTTTTAGCATCTTTGCGTGTACCAAACATCACAGTTTCGAGTTGCTGTTCAACAAATTCTTTAGACCATTTAATTGCATTATTGCATTGACTCAAAAATGTGGGATGATATTTGTTAATTATTGTTTGCCAAATAGGTATTCTTTCGGGATGTGTCTTAATTTCACGACATACTTTTTGAAATTCCTTAATAACACCAATTGCTGGAATATCTCTTAATTGAGGATCTATTGGGCCTAAATTAGAGTGCTTGGCCATTACGATTTCACGACACGAACAAGCAATCATAGTACCAGCAGACATTGCAATTTGCGGTACAATAGCTCTAATATTCTTTCCAAACATGCGACGAAGATAATCAACGATAGATTCGGTAGCAGCAAGATTACCGCCTTGAGTATGTAGTATTAAATCTAAACCCTTTGTTTTATCAAGACGATGAATAGCAGACATAAAACCATTTTTATCTTCGTCATTTATGCTCGATTGTATGATGTTAGGTTTGCTCAAAAAACCAGAATAATAAGCTATTATATTTCTTTTTGTATGTTGATGTAATTTGGAAAGATATTTGCGTCGGACTATGTCAAGGGATGAATTAGCTTTAATGCGATAATCTTGCAACTCTTTTAGAACTTCATTCCAATTAGGCATTTTAATTACCTTTGTTCACAAGCACATCCTCAGTAATTCCATTAGTAGTAAAACTCTCGACATAATTAAGTGGTGAAGGTTGTAAAAGAGAATCTTCTTCGTTATTCTCTATACGTTCTGTGGTAGTGAAATATTTCTTATATAAATTCTCTAATTCTTTTGTATTTTTTTTATTTTGCCTTGCCATTGAAGCACCTCCTATTAAATTGTTTTTTGCTCAGGCTTATTCCATCTTGCTTGAGCCGCAATTCTTGCGATTTCCTTTCGTTTTTCAGTAGATAGCTTCCTTGCCCTAGCTTTACCTCCTTTTAAGCCACCTAATCGACCAAGCATAACAGCAGCAGGATTTTTACCATCCTCTATTGCTTTTTGCAATAGATTTTCTCCTGTTGCTTTATCTTCAATAGACATAGCAAGCAGGTTCAAATCTTTGGGATTTTTGCTTGACCGTTTAGGCATATATAAAGTATAATTCGGCAAAATGTGATTGTCAAGTTTAATTTATTCGCTTTTTAGCGACCATCTTAACTTGTCAATGAGCAAATAATGGGGGAAACACGGGATTTCCCCCTAATAAAGCAACCTCATTTAAGGAAGCTGTATTATGGCAAAGTATAATCGAAATAGTGGTAAACCTTGGACACCTACCGATGTCTCACAATTAAAGCAACTGGTTAAAGGTAACACGCCAACGCGTGTTATCGGTCTAAAATTAGGCCGAACAGAAGGCGCCATATATAATAAGGCAAGTGGTTTAGACATATCATTAAAACCTACTAATCAATCGCCGTATGGTACAAAAAAGTAATTGAGCTTAAGCTTTTATAGCTTTTATAGCTTTTTCATAAAGCTTACGTTCATTGTTTGTCCATTCGTGATTGTGATTGGTAAGGGCTAAAGCTAAGGCATCCAAAGCCTTAACTACTAACTCCCTATACTTTTTTTGCGTTTTTTTCCCTTTAACTTTCATATTGATCCACTACCGAAAATTGTGATTTTGAACATTTGATATTCATCAATTCGCATCTTTAGTTATCAAATTTTTCAACTCCGTCATCAAATTCATTCATTTTGCGCATGATTTGGCGTCTTTGAAGCTCCAGGTTTGTTTTATACAGGCTGTTTTCCAACCGCCTTTCGTACATCAAAAGCCTCTCGAGCACCCTTGAGTTCGAGAAGTCCTTTATAGCAATACGGCCGAGAGCCAGATTTGTATCCGTTGTCGATGGGCCGTCTTTTGACTGGTTCTGGCCCTTGGGAAACATTGATTGGATCAACTTCGCCAACGGACTGGCGTTATTTTTTTCGTTCAGTGCGTCGATTGTCTGGTTCTGGATAATTTCGGCCCTTTGAAGCCGCCATAAAAGGCTTATAATACGCTCGCATAGCTCGGTTTCCATAGGACCGACCGGCTCCATCTCTTCCATCAACCGGTCGTGGTAAATATCGAAATAGGCCTTGTTTTCAGAATTGATAACGAACTTTTTTGCCGATAGGCCGTGTTTAAAGGAGTTTTGTGAGGCCTTTATTTTGCCCCATTTTGAACGCGGACCGGTCGATTTTAAGGCATTTCTCCTGTTTGCATTGTTTCGATACTCGCTTGACATGTTTTTCTCCTTTCTGTTAATATTATATATCCTAAAATCAATCTATTTTTAGTTATATATTTATTAAATATATATCCATATTTTCTGTCAAGTAAAAATTTGACTAATAAGGTAAAATTTTTGATTTTAGCCGTTTTCCGTAATCCTTAGGAGGGAGTCTTACGGCGCTGTGAAAGCTAAAATGCTTGATATCAGATATTTAAGGTAGGTAGCTAAAAACAGAGAATATATCAGAATCTATGGATTCTTTTAAGAAATATCAAATTTTATCTTTTTTACGGTCTGTTCTCAGACATTTTAGCTGAAAAACAAAGCCGGGCTAACAGAGAAATATTCCGCCAGCTTTTTGATATGTGTTTTACTCAGCGAGCGCCGTCCTTTAAGAAGAGCCGGCCCTAAGGTTCTGCTGCCGAGTATTCGTCCTAAGTCTGAGCCGCTCATTTGGTTCTCTTCTACTAAGAATTTTAATATTTCCTGAGGGCTGTGTTTTGACATCTTAATATGCTCTTCTTCGTAGTCTGCAATAATTTTCGTCAGGATTTCCAAATAGTCTGCTTGTTCAGCAGTCAAATCTTCCCGCGATGCCAGTTCAGTTGCAACCGAAAGTGCTTCCTTATAATCACTTTTTTTATGAATAGGACGAAGTAACATTTCAAAACAACCTTTGCATTTCTAATTATTGGTGCGATTCTCATTCTTTGTAGCTTGTGCTACAAGTAAAGCACTTCGCATAGTAGCATCAGTGGTAGTCCTGGGTATTCATAGTCTTACTCTCATTCTTGCTTCTTTGAGTATTTCGTTGTCTGTCATATTTAAAGATTCCTGAAAACTCGAAGTATCTTCTCCATTACGCTTTGCATATTCGAGCATATCGGCGATGATCTTACGATACTTAACGCACCCACGCTTCCGTGCGAGTGCTTTTATAAGCGACCTGATCAATATAATCAAAACCAAGGCAAACCAAAATGGAAGAATTTTCTGAAAGAAAGTAAGTACTATTACCACGAAAAAAAGTAACCAAGAGACAGTAAAGCACAGATAATCGTACTTCATAAAAAACAAGGGCGTTTCAATTTTGAAACCAGTTGCTGCAATAACAGCATAATAAGCCACCTGGTGTGAAAAGAAGATCCAGAAGATACAAACTGAAATAAAAACTATATTAATCATATTGTTCTATCCTAATAACATATAACATTTCTTATTTGCAATTAGTCTATTGGAAATACAATCTCAAAATCCTCGTATTTCTGGTGTTGGGGTATTAACTTTGGCTGTTAGCTTCTTTAACCATCCACGGAGAAAATAATAACAAAGGCGAGTCTGTTTGTCATGGAAAATCCGTTGAATTCGATGTTTGTTTGAATAGATTCCTCGGCTGGGCTCGGAATGACAATTTAAATTTTCGTAGCCCTTCCTATTCTGCAAAGTAGCATTTCGCTACATAGAACGAGTCAGGCTTCACAATACGCCGTATGTTTCAAAATATAAATCTTGGTAGGTGCGATTTGATCACACTCTACTGCTCCAGAGCCTCTATCAGCGTCACCTTAAGAGTTTCCAACAACTGCTCATGTGTCCGTTCCTGGCAGTTTACACCGGGCACCTCTTCAATCCATCCGATCCACCAGCCGTTTTCCTGCTTGGTAAGAGCCGTATACACTCTGTTCATAATCGCACCATCGACTAAAAAAATATTCTAAAATACCCCCCTTTGCCCATACATCTTAAAACAACAATGCTTAAAAGTCAAGAAACTCATTTTCTGATAGCGGGATGGCCGGACTCGAAATCGAAAACAGTTGATATCGGCGGACGGTTGCTGTATATTCGGCCGGAGTTGGTGTTTTGATGTAAAAACTCACGAATTATTATAGATATTTAGCCCAGAAGTTTACTTCGGGGTCATATAATTAAAAAAGGAACACACAAAATGAGTGACCTATTTGATATCAAAGACAAAGTAATCGCAATAACCGGCGGAGGCGGCGTGCTCTGCGGTACAATGGCACCGGCGCTGGCCAGGGCCGGGGCGAAAATCGCCGTTCTGGATTTATCAGAGGTTGCCGCGGCGGAAGTCGCCGATGAAATTACATCCGCAAAAGGCCGGGCAATTGCAGTCAAATGTAACGTGCTGGATAAAGAGAGCTTGGAATCGGCCAAAAAGGAAATCAATTCAGAATTCGGTCCAATCGATATTCTGATTAACGGGGCCGGCGGAAACAAAAAAGAAGCCACGACTTCGCCGGATTTGACGTTTTTCGATTTGCCGAGCGAGGCCATTCGGTTTGTCTTCGATTTGAACTTTATCGGGACATTACTGCCGACACAGGTCTTCAGCAAGGAGATGGCGGAAAGTGGCGGCGGTATAATATTGAACATTTCCAGTATGTGCGCCTTTAGTCCCCTGACCAAGGTGCCGGCATACTCGGCTGCCAAAGCCGCAGTCAGCAATTTTACGCAGTGGCTGGCAGTTCACGTTTGTCAGAACTATTCCAAAGATATTCGCGTCAATGCAATTGCGCCGGGATTCTTTCTGACCGAACAGAACCGGTTCCTGCTGACCGATGAGAAGACCGACGAACTGACCGCCCGCGGCAAAACGATAATCGACCATACGCCGATGGGGAGATTCGGCCAGGCCGAAGAATTAATCGGAACGGTTATCTGGCTGCTGAGCGATGCCGCTAAATTTGTCACCGGTATCGTTGTCCCCATCGACGGCGGATTCTCCGCCTTTGGCGGTGTCTGATTCGTGATGAGTCGTGCGTACTGCGTATGAGAAAAAGAAAAGTAATGGATACAGGAGAATAAAATCGCTGAATTTGACTCTTTTCTGACCTAACTGCCGCCATGGCAAAAATAAAATCTTTTTACGCAATACGCATTACGACATACCCAATACTAAATAATGGTTATAGAAAAACATAATAAAGATAGTAATATTACGAACGAGCAGGCCCGCGAAGCAATTGCCGAGTTCTTTGAGCACAACGACTATACCGGCAAGCTAATCCTGTTGATAATCCCCGATAACACACGTTCGGGCCCTGTTGGCGAGGTATTCAAAATCATCTACGACTGTATTTCAAAAAAAGTCAAAGCACTCGATTGCCTGGTCGCGCTGGGGACGCATCAACCCATGAACGAACAGCAGATTTGCACCAGGCTGGGTCTGACCGCCGAACAGCGTAACGGCAAATACGCATCTGTTAAGTTTTTCAATCACGAATGGGAAAAACCGGAAACTTTCAAATCCATCGGGAAAATTACCGCCGACGAAATCGAGCAGATAAGCGGCGGGCTGTTCCGTGAAGAAGTGGACACCAGGATAAATAAAATGATTTTCGACTACGATGAATTTTTCATTTTAGGCCCTGTCTTTCCACATGAAGTCGTCGGTTTTTCCGGCGGACATAAGTATATCTTTCCCGGAATAGCAGGCGACGAGATTATTCATTTTTTCCACTGGCTCGGCGCAGTGATAACCAATCCGCTGATAAACGGCAGCAAATGGACACCGACAAGAAAAGTGGTCGAAAAGGCAGCGTTACTGATTAGCGTCCCACGCAAGCTCTTTGCCATAGTGGCACTGGAAAACGACCTCAAGGGAATCTTTATCGGCGACGTGCTTGAAGCATGGGAAAAGGCCGCCGACCTTTCGGAGAAGGTGCACATCATATATAAAGACAAGCCGTATAAAACTATCCTGGGCATTGCTCCAAAAATGTATGACGACATCTGGACCGCCGGAAAGGTCATGTACAAACTTGAGCCGATACTCGCCGACGGCGGACAATTAATTATCTACGCACCACACATCACGGAAATTTCCTACACACACGGCAAATGGCTCGACAAAATCGGTTACCACACCCGTGACTACTTCCTCAAACGCATGGAACAATTCGCCGATGTACCCAGAGGAATTCTCGCTCACTCGACCCACGTCAAAGGCATAGGCACTTTCATCGACGGCGTTGAAAAGCCCCGGGCCAACGTGATACTCGCAACCGGGATAAGCAAACAAAGGTGTGAAAGAGTAAATCTTGGCTATATGAATCCCAACGACATAAATATTGACGACTATGAAAATAAAGAGGACGAAGGAATATTAGTCGTCCATCATGCAGGTGAAGTCCTGCACAGATTATCCAGCGGACATATCCCCACTATTCCAAACAATTAAACCGGGAAGAAACTTACGGTTAAACATTATGCCGGTCAATCTGAATAATAAGAATATCGATATCAAAGCCGTTGTGAAAAAAGCTTTGAAGAACGATAAACTTTTGGCCGAGCTACTGGAAAATCTGCGGTCGAAGAATGAAAATATAAGGTACAACAGTCACAAGGTCCTCTTTTTCATAACCGAAGAACAGCCGCAAAGCCTGTATCCCCACTGGGACTACTTAGTCGAATTCTTAGATAGTGACAATACTTATCATAAGCTAAGCTCGGTACATCTTCTGGCAAACCTTACAAGAATTGATAATAAAAATAAATTTGAGAAGATCTTTGAAAAATACTACGGCCTGCTCGATGACAAGAGTTTTATTACGGCCGCATATCTCGCAGGCGCTTCGGGAAAAATTGCGAAGGCCAAACCGAAACTGCAAACAAAGATAACAAACAGACTTTTGAATATAGACAAAACGCACCACGAGCAGGAACGAAAGGACTTAGTAAAAGCTTCCATTATTGAAGCCTTTGAGGAATATTACGAACAGGCGAAGAACAAAAAGAAGATTCTTAAATTCGTTGAACAGCAGTTAAACTGCCAAAGCCCTAAAACCAGAAAAGCTGCAAAAGAATTCTTAAAACAAATCGGCGCGAACAGAGTCAATTAAAAAACTTGTGTGCTGAAATCTAAAGAAAAGCCATAAATACATAACCCGTGAATATACAATCTTTTAACTGCCACAGCTACAGATAACCATTCTCGCAATATAGCAGAAAAATTATTTTTTTGTGAACTTTTTTGTTGACATATAGTATCAATATTGATACTATTTAGTTATGGCAGGGATTGCTAAGATTCTGCGTGAAATGGAAAATAATCCCAAAGGGATTCGCTTCAAAGATCTTTGTCAGGTTTGTGAGCATTATTTTGGGCTGGCTCGTCAGGGCGGAAGCAGCCATCGTATTTACCAGATGCCATGGCCCGGCGATCCTCGCGTTAATATTCAAAACGACAAAGGTATGGCAAAAGCGTATCAGGTAAAACAAGTGCTCAAGGCTATTGAGAAATTGAAAAATGAAAAAATTACCAAAGATTGACCATTATATATATCGAGTAACCTGGTCCGAAGACGACAA
>CAZDVE010000037.1:0-43734 GCA_964508785.1 uncultured Pirellulales bacterium
GGTTCAACTTGGCTGTATCATAATCCTCCTTCGGAGGGTTTTGGGATGACTTCTACTTAAAAGAATGAAGATTAAATCAATAAATCGAATCACCCTTTTTACTTGTTTGAAACACAATGCGAGGATTTCCACATATGAAAAAGCAATCACGAGGTTAATTTTAAATATTGTTAAGTTTATTCTAACCAACAAAAGTTTTTGGCTGACTCAGGTGAACATATTTAACATATTTAAGAGCAAGTTTCTCAGTTATGTTCTTATTCATCATCCAGATAGTATTGGTATTAACGAGGAAAAATCGTAATTACTGTGAAACATCCTGACTAAACCTGACAAAGTGACACAGTTACGGCGGAAAGCTGTGGTTTTTTAAAATTTTTTCCAGTTTGCCAAGAGATTTTAGGGTATATAAGCCGGGCAGTATTTCGGGCCGATTGTGATTATGACTTCGAAAGCTACAATAGAGTAGAAAAATATATCTTAAAAATATTCCACAACTGCCTCTGTTATTATCGACAGGGACAATTATTTTTTTATTTAACCTGAAACTTTATATTTCAGCAACAACTAACATTTCGAAATCTTCAGTTGATAACTTATCGTTTCGACTAAAAGCGCCGAGCTTTGCTCCATAAATATCGATGGTTTTAAAATTCAGGCTCTTTAACAGCCAAGTTATTTCGGAAGGTACATAATACCTTTCGTTGCATTGCAGTTTTTTTGCGTTCCCAAAATCATCTTCAACAGATACAGTATTATGCTCGCGAAAAGTCATTAGATCGAACGAAAGAACATCGCATTTAGCATTTTCTTCTTTTGTTTTTGAATCAAAGAAATCTTTTACAGAATGAAACAAAGGGAACAAGCCATTCAGAGTAGTAAATATCAATTTTCCTTTCGGAAGTAAAGCTTTTGCTGCATTCTGAAGAATCTGAAAGTTCATTTCGTCTGTTTCCATTAGGGGAAATGCACCTTCGCATATCATGATGACCAGATTGAATTCGTGCAGAAATAGAAGGTTTCTTGCATCATGCTTTTGAAAATCGACTTGCACTTTTTGTTCGGATGCTTTTTCTTTTGCACGTTTTAAAAGCGATTCGGATTGATCTATTCCGACAACAGAATATCCTCTTTTAGCTAATTCGATGGAATGTCTGCCTGTGCCGCACCCTATATCCAGAATTCGTGCAGATTTATTATATCCTACTTCTTTTTCAAAGAAATCACACTCTCCGATGGTGCCATGCGTGTACACTTCGTTATCATATTTCACTGCGTAATTTTCAAACAACTCTTCATACCATTGTTTCATATTATATCCTTCTATTAAGATAAAGCGTCCTTTTTGCTCTCACCCATTGGGTTCTCCCATTTAGAATAGTCAAAACTGGCTTGAATGTTATCAATAAGCTCTATACTATAAAAATCCAGTCCGTTTGTCACTGTTTACTTGGGAAATGCGGGTTAAGTCCACTTACTTTACCATCTGGCATGAAAAAATGATTAACTGACTTTACACGAAAAATCCTCAATAAAACTAATAATCCAATATTTGAATACTTCATTTTACGTGAAATCTCAGACGTAAACTCGTTTATTTGACACGCATTGTATTTTCGATATAATAGCCTGCTGTTTTCTTAAAGGTGCCAAATGGGAAAAAAATATATCAGGGCTATTTTTCCGGGTTCGTTCGATCCGATTACAAATGGGCATCTCGATGTTGTCAGCAGAGGTATCAAATTGTTCGATGAGCTTATAATCGCCGTCGGGCGAAGTCCTATAAAGAACCAGCTTTTCACTCCCGAAGAACGCGTGGAGATGATTGCAGAACTGTTGGAAGATGTGAAAATGCCGGGAGTTTCCGTTGAGAGCTTCGAAGGATTAACAGTCGAATATGCCACACAAAAGAAAGCGGATGTCATATTGAGGGGACTACGAAGTCTTACCGATGTTCAATATGAATTTCAGCTTGCCATGACCAACCGGGCTGTAACAGGCATAGAAACGGTTTTTATCATGACCTCCGAACAGTATGGCTTCACCAGCTCAACATTAATTCGCGAAATCGCCTCGCTGGGTGGTGATTTATCGAATTTGATACCAAAAAATGTCCATGAACGCCTGAAAAAACGCTTAAAAAAGTAATCCCTCAAATTTTATTGGGGGGATCAAATAATTATGTTTACAATTAGTGTCGAAACACATTTTCGAGCTTCTCATCAGTTGACCCTGCCGGACGGCTCAAAAGAACCTTCGCACTACCATGAATGGTTAGTAACAGCCGATGTCAGCAGTAAAAGACTCAATAATATGGGAATCGTGATGAACTTCCATAAACTCAGGGAACTGCTCAATAATCTTGTGGCTGAGTTCGATAATACTGCGTTGGAAAGGATAAGCCACTTTCAACAGAACAATCCTACCGCAGAAAACGTAGCCAAATATATATACGATAAACTTGGACCGAAACTACCTAAAGCAGTTAAATTACAAAACATCAAAGTCGTAGAAGAACCTGGTTGTTCGGCTAAATTCGGCGAATAGAAAATCGATCTATAGCCGGACTTCGAATCGGTCGATTATTTACAGAAGAATCCGGATATTATATATTTGACCTATTGCAAAATATGGCAGTTCTGGTAAAATAATAGAAGGTGAGGGTTCTTTTCTAAAAGGTTAAGACTCAAATAAAGAAGTCCTCATAGAAGAAAAAGAGCTGATTATGCAATGTCAGATTTGTCACAAGAACGATGCTACAATTCACCTGACCGAGATTAGCAACGGAATTCGTACCGAGATGCATATTTGCGAGCAATGCGCCGCCCAGCAGGATATTTCTGTTAAAAGTCACATACCTATTAACGAGTTGCTGAGCAATTTGCTTGCGGTTCAACCAACTGATGATGAGTTTTTCAGCCCGACAGAGCAGCAGCTCGCATGTCCGAAATGTGGCTTAACATTGGTTCAATTCCGTAAGGAAGGAGTTCTTGGTTGTCCCTACGACTATGAAATTTTTGAGAAATCATTACATCCGCTTATCGAGAAAGCTCATAACGGCAGAACATCTCATTGCGGTAAGATTCCTTCGACAACACCAATAGATACTAAAAAGGAAATGGAGCTTTTGAACTTGCGTGGGCAACTGGAAACGGCGGTTCAACGCGAAGATTATGAATTAGCAGCCAAGCTCCGGGATAAAATAAAACAACTTGAAATGTAAAACAGTTAAATCTTACAACACAAAAAATATAATAACAATATGAGATTAACCAACATTAGTAATGATATAAACGAATGGTTCAACGGCTCAGGTCCGCTGGCGGATATCGTTATATCTTCGCGGGTCCGCCTCGCACGAAATATTGCCGGTCACAAATTCCTCAGCCGATGTTCGAACACTGAAAAAAACGCAATACTTGAAAAACTCAAGGATGTACTTACATCTCTGGAACTTGGTGACAAGGTTTTCTATATCAGCGTGGATAAGGCCTCGGCATTAAATCGGCATTTTCTGGTCGAAAGACACCTCATCAGCAGACACCTCGCCTTTGGCAAAGGGCCAAGGGGTGTTGTTATGGCACAACGGGAATTTTTTACCGCCATGATTAATGAAGAAGACCACCTGCGTATCCAGGTGCTCAAAGCCGGCTGCCAGCTCTCACAATGTTATGAACAAATTAATCGTATCGATGACATGATTGAGGAAAAGGTTGACTATGCGTTCAATCCAAAATATGGTTATCTGACAGCCTGTCCGACTAATCTCGGAACGGGGATAAGAGTATCGGTAATGTTGCACCTGCCGGCTCTGAAAATGACCGGCCAGATAGAAAAATTCTTCAATGCCGCCAAGGATATGAACCTGGCGGTACGTGGACTTTTCGGAGAAGGTACCGAAGCTGCAAGTGACCTATATCAGCTTTCCAACCAGGTGACCCTTGGCCTCTCGGAATCGGATATTGTTTCACAATTTGAAAAATCCATCATACCGGAAATAATAGAATACGAAAAAACTGCAAGAAACCACCTTCTGTCCAAAAAACCGGATATCTTAGACGACAAAATTTCACGAGCAATGGCGCTGCTGCAAAATGCTCATTTAATAAGCTCACAGGAAGCGTTGTTTTTGCTCAGTCATCTGCGATTAGGCATCAATATGTATAAGTATATGGGGGCATCAACTCCTGCGTTGGAAAGGCTTCATACACTTTGCGGCGCAGATAATACAGATAAAACACGTCAGGTTTCAATTGCTACAATAAATCGGCTGTTCATGCTCACCCTGCCCGCCCATCTGCAATTAAATTATGGAAAGCCGTTGAATCCTGACGGTAGAGATGCACTCCGCGCCAAAATCATCCGCTCAGCCCTAAACCAGGACACACAGTAAAATAGTTAAAGACATTTTTCGTGCTCTCTTTGCGTAACAACAGTATCTGACATATTTCTCATAGTTAATCCGTTTCAAGAACGCTATAGTATTAATATTGTTGATAAGGAATTTATCAAGCCGGTGCTCAAAACCGAATGGTTTGATATATGAGCAGGCGACTGCCATAATGGCACAATTAACTGTAACAAAAAAGAAATGATAAATTGCCCACAAAACATAACTACTTTCCCTTAAAGAGGTTAAATTACTTATCTAATACATATCTCTAACTGGCATGTTTTTTGCAACATTTATAAAGAAAGATAGGAATTTAACGAAAGGAATATAATCATGGCTAAAATCATTGGAATAGACTTAGGAACAACAAATTCTGTGGTTGCTGTAATGGAAGGCTCGGCACCAAAGGTTTTAATTAATTCTTCCGGCTCCAGACTAACACCTTCTGTTGTCGGCTTTACAGACAAAAATGAAAGGCTTGTCGGCCAGATTGCACGCCATCAACAGGTGACGAATCCGGAAAACACGGTATTTTCCATCAAGCGTTTTATGGGCCGGCGCCATAATGAAGTCTCATCTGAAGAAAAGATAGTCCCTTATAAAATTACCGGAGCAGCCAATGAGCTGGTTAAAGTCGATGTTCGCGGCAAACAATACACACCGCCGGAAATTTCAGCGATGATTTTGCAGGATTTGAAAAAAACCGCAGAGGATTATCTCGGCGAAAAAGTTACCAATGCCGTCATTACCGTACCTGCATATTTTAACGATTCACAACGTCAGGCGACTAAAGACGCTGGTAAAATTGCCGGTCTCGTGGTTGAACGCATCATAAATGAACCGACCGCCGCTGCACTGGCATACGGACTTGAAAAGAAAAAGAACGAAAAGGTCGCTATCTTCGACTTCGGAGGTGGAACCTTCGATATTTCTATCCTCGATATCGGCGATAATGTATTTGAGGTGCTCAGCACCAACGGCGATACACATCTCGGCGGTGACGACCTTGACGCCGTCTTAATCAATTATCTGGCCGATGAATTTAAGAAAACCGAAGGCATCGACCTGCGCACCGACCCGATGGCCCACCAGCGTCTCAAAGAGGCTTCGGAGAAGGCAAAGTGTGAATTGAGTACACAAGTCGAGAGCACTGTAAACCTGCCGTTTATCACAGCCGACGCATCCGGACCAAAACACCTGCAGATTACCATTACACGCAGCAAGTTCGAATCACTTGTAGAGCCTATTCTTGAAAGGCTCAAAGAGCCCTGTCGGAAAGCCCTGGCGGATGCCAAGTTAAGTGCAAGTGACATCTCTGAAATATTACTGGTCGGTGGTTCGACAAGGATTCCAAAAGTCCAGCAGATAACAAAAGATATCTTCGGTAAAGAGCCGAATAAAAGTATCAATCCCGACGAGGTCGTTGCTGTTGGTGCCGCCATTCAGGGGGCGGTACTCTCCGGTGATGCGGGTGTAAAAGATATTTTGCTACTGGATGTTACGCCGCTTTCGCTGGGTGTTGAGACTCTCGGTGGAGTTATGACCAGACTGATTGAACGAAACACCACAATTCCAACAAGTAAGAAAGAGATATTCTCGACCGCAGCAGACAGTCAGACCACCGTTGATATTCACGTCCTGCAGGGCGAGAGAGAATTTGCCAGGGACAATCGTACGCTCGGAAGATTCCAGTTAGCAGACATTCCACCGGCACCTCGAGGCATTCCACAAATTGAAGTTGCTTTTGATATTGATGCCAACGGTATTCTGAATGTTTCCGCCAAAGACCTCGGCACAGGCAAGCAGCAGTCAATCGAAATTAAATCAAGCTCCGGCCTTAGCGAAAATGAGATTGATAAGATGACAAAAGAGGCTGAAAGTCACGCCGAGGAAGATAGAAAGAAAAGAGAGGTTGTCGACCTTAAGAACCAGGCGGACCAGTTGATTTACACAACGGAAAAAACGCTTAAAGAACACGGCGAAAAGGTATCTTCAGATACACGCGGCAAAATCGAAAACGCTGTTAACAACCTTAAGGAAGCCACCAAAGGCGAGGATGCCGATGCGATAAAGAAAGCGATTGAGAACCTGGGCACAACCAGCCAGGAATTAGGCAAAGTGCTTTATGAAGAGGCGGCAAAAAAACAGGCTGCATCTGCACCGACCGACCAGGCCACACAAACTCCGCCACCAGAAGGTGAAGTAAAAAGAAAAGGTGGGGACGATGTAATAGACGCCGAATTTGAGGCTAAAGACAGCTAAACAGACATAAATTAATCAGGAAGCCAAAATAATAAAACCAGACACAAAAATTATATTCGGCTTGCTGCTAACATATAAATAAGGGCGGTTTGATACCGCCCTTATTTTTTTCATTTCACAAATCTACATGAGAAAAAACACACCGATTCGCCATTGTAATCACTCACAATAAAATAACTGGACGAATGAACCATCATTTAGTACAATACATTTATACAAAGGTATAAAAAATGGTGTTGGACGGATTCAGAATACCTCAATATTTTACAACCCGAAGGATTATTGGAGAGCAGGAAAGTGTCGGTATTATTAAGAAATCTCTTTTACATTACAATCATCTTAGTTTGTCTTCTTCCTGCAGCCGCCGAACAGCAATTAGAAGAAGCTGTGCCACAGATAACATCAATTTCACAAAACGCAGAAACCATCGGCCAATATCAAAAGTTTGAAATGACCTTTACCCTCTCGGAGAGCTACAGTAATCCTTTCGATATCGATATTGTTGATATTATGGCCACATTCACCAAGCCGGATGGCAACAACGTTGAAGTCCCTGCCTTTTTTTATGAGCAGTACGACGAAGATTTACATGGGAACTTTGTCAATGCAAGAAATCCTTGCTGGAAAGTACGATTCGCTCCTTCTCAACTCGGCACGTATTTAATCAACCAGATTAAAATTATCGACCAATACAGCACTAATATAATCAATCCGGAAATTACTTTTATCTGTATCGAAAGTGATGAAAAAGGAATTATCAGAACGGACAGCCGAAATCCCTATTATCTGCGATACGACAATAACGAACCCTACATACCCATAGGTCACAACGTATCATGGTGGAATGAGGATGGAACCAGTCAGTGGAAAGATACTTTTGAAAAGATGCACAACGTTGGAGAAAACTGGACTCGCATCTGGATGACCCATTTCTACCAGGGCACAACCCTCGAATGGAGATCCAATAAACAATACTACGACGGCGTCGGGATTCTTAGTATGCCAATCGCATGGAGGCTGGACAGGATAGTCGAAAGCTGTGAACAAAATGGAATATCAATTCAGTTGGCTTTACAGCACCACGGACAGTTCAGCACAACAACAAATCCAAACTGGAACGACAATCCCTATAATGTTATCCACGCCACTTCGGACGGCGGTTTCCTCGACGACCCTGAGGAGTTTTTCACCGACGCCGAGGCCCGCAGAATAACAAAATATAAATATCGCTATATTATTGCTCGCTGGGGCTATTCAGGAGCCATCCTGACATGGGAGCTATTCAATGAAGTTCAATTCACAAACGGCTGGCGAAATAATCAGGCATCGGTCGTGGATTGGCATGAAGAAATGGCCGAATACATAAAGTCTATGGACCCCTTCAACCACTTGGTGACTACAAGTTCCGACACACCTGGATTCGAAGATATCTGGTGCCAGGATAGCATGGACCTTATACAGGTCCATTATTATAGTTCTTATGTTATAAGTTTTTTCGATGAGGCATTCAACAGACTAAGCTTCTACAACAAGCCGGTTATTATGGGTGAATTCGGCAACTTCAACCAAAACAATCAAGATGAAAGCAGACTTGTTCTTCACAACGGCATCTGGAGCGCATTCCACGTTAATTCTACTGCTAACTTATGGTGGTGGGACACATTTATCGAACGATACAATTGTTACGAAGAATTCGCCGCACTGTCGGTTTACACAGCAGATGAGGACCCGGCGGCTTACAACCTTTCCAAAACAAACATAACCACTGAAGATATGCCTTTATGGGCTTCCGCTCATCCGGGGCTGTCGGACTTCTGGGCTGTCTCAACACAGACTGTTTTTGACATTTGCGCAGATGGAACGGTCCCAGGAATAGGAAACCTTTCGCAATGGCTGCATGGTTCCACCAAATCGGATTATAGGTCAGATCCCACCTTCAATCTGGAAATGTCACAGGCGGGTTCTCTTAAAATTCATGTCCAAAGTACTGCCGACTGGTGTCAAAATAGTCTGCGTATTCTCGTCGATTCCCAAGAAGTATTCGAATCGAGCTACCCCGCCGGTTCGGGTAATTTTGTAATCGAAGTTCCGATTCCCGCCGGTCAACACGCAGTGCAGATAGAAAATACAGGCCGGGACTGGTTTCAAATCACGAACTATGAATTCAAGGAGAACAACGGCGATAGTAAAGGTTATCTGCGGTTCCTCGGATTAGCCGGGCTCGACCACGCCTATATCTGGATTTACGATATCGGCAGCCAGAAAGACCAAACTCCCTACGGGACTTTCTGCAATATTAATTTTACCCTGAACGGCCTAAGTGACGGCCTCTATACAATAGAAGCCTACGAAACACGCGGTGACGGTGGCATTATCGATACTTACGAGGCACTTTGCCAAAACAACGAATTAACCATCGACCTTCCTGATTTTAACAGGGACATTGCCGTTAAAGTCAAACCTTAAAATTTTTCAATATCAATTCCTGTTTTCGAGCCAGTGGCTGCTTAGAAGCGCTAAATCTTTGAGGTCGACTTTGCAGTCGCCATTGATGTCTCCGGCGATGATAGTTTCGCAAAGAGGTCCGTCGAAATATGATTTGCTGGCTTCGGAGGTTCCGCCGTAGGCACCCATATTAATAATCCCGCCATTCGGGAACGGCTCATCACCGACTGGGCTGCTCGGATCGCCGGCGTCGATACAGGGACTGGTTACATCATCAATCACCCAACTTCTGCTGACTGGGTCCCATCTTCCCGCCTGCGATTTTAGATGATAGTCACCTTCAACCCATAAATAATCGATAAAACCCATTGGAGCATTATTTGGTTCGTATGGATCCCAATAACCGGGATCCACAAAGCAGGGATCCGCAGTTGACCAGCTACCTTCATAGTGCAACAAGCAATGCGGCTCAACGTTTGGATCCTGAATGGTACAGTTAATGATTTCTAATAATGCGCTTCCCGTTATAGAAAGCGATGGTGGATTTGATATTTGATTACACGTAAAGCTGGCTGAATTCCCCCAAACTATACAGTTTTTCATTATAACCTTATCACCTCGTCGACCCCTGATAGAAATCCCTCCGGAACCACCATTAATGACACGATTTCTATAGATTGTGCAATTTATAAGGACGACATTACCTCCACAAACAATTCCTCCACCATCGCTCGAATAACTCCAATAAGTCCGATTTCCTGTAATTAAACAGTTTTTAATAAGTGAATTCGATTCTTCCAATTCAATACCCCCCCCCGCTTCGAGCTGTATTTTCACTAATAATACATCTCAAAATAGAAGGACTGGACATTTGACACAATATAGCTCCTCCATTCCCTTTAATATAACCATTAGTAACAGTGAAACCCTGTAAGACAGAATTTGCATCTTCGCCATAATAGAACACAAAACCGCGGTGATATTCATCCGGAGTTCCATTGCAGTCGATAATGCAGGTTTCAGGACCATTTTCGCTTTTAACCGTTATCGCCTTGCCTTTGAAATCGATATCACGGTTGCCATCACCGGTATAAGTTCCGGGAGCAACAAGGACAGTATCGCCATCATTACAATCATCTATTGCCGCCTGGATTGTCGGATAATTCGATGGAACTTTATGAACGCTGCCGAAGCTACATATTGCTAATTGCAATAAGAACACAAATTTTATTATCAAAACTCGCTTCATTATATATTCTCAAAACCGATAATATTGTTAACAGACGGGAGAATCATCGTATCAATATGGTCGAATTATAGGCAATTCCTCTCGCCTTTAACCTTTACTCAATCCTACCAAAATTCAGATATGAATGCAAGTTGTAAAATTAAAATGATGGTAATATGGTCGAAAGATTTCATATCAGCGTTGGCTATTAATGCTTGGCGATATCAAGACAAACCATCCGGTTCATATCGCGGATAATTAATCTGCCCGATGCAAACGCCATAGGCGCCCACGCATCGGGGCCGTTGAGCACTTTCGCCCGGGCGAGTTGACGATATCCGACAGGGCTTGCCTCGACCAATGTCAATGTGCCGTTATCATCTAAAATATAAATCATGCCGTCGGCAATCGAATAAGGCCCAAGCCCCCGCGGCCCGAATTGGTTGGTGTTCGAGCTGGTCCAGACAACCTTGCCTTCCAAATTAAGGCAGACTAACTGCTTGTCAGGCCGAACGCCGTAAATATAACCTTCATAAAAAATCGGCGTATGCTGATCCGAGCCAAAGACATCTGTCTCAAGCCGAAATAGTTGCTCTGCTTTTATTTCGCCGTTTTCCTCTGTCAATTGAAGCATCATACTTCCTGCGTTATAACCGCCTGAAAGAAAGATGCGTCCCTGGCCCACGACTAAAGGCGAAGGAACGTTCGCAATACGAATCTTCCAATCCGGATATTCCCATAAAATACTGCCGTCTTCAGCCGAAACTCCCACTACCCCACCGCCGGCGCAGTAAACGTACATTCGTTTACCCATAAACTCGGCCAGCACAATCGATGAATGCGTCATCTTCCAGTTATGAGGATTTGGAGTTTGCCGTATAATGTCACCTGTGGCGCAATCAACCGCCATCATCAGCACCGAACCGCCGGGAGCAATGATAGCCTTTTCATCTTCAATCAGCGGGCATTGCCCGGCGTACCATTCCGGCACTACGGCCCCGAAGTCTCTGACCAAATCCAGCATCCAGTGAAATTCTCCCGTCTTGGAATCGAGGCAGGTTACATGGCACTTCGGTCCCATTGTCACGACATATTTTTCCGTCACCGCCGGAACAGTCCTGCTCATTCCGTGATTGCGTTTGACTTTAACCGGATAAGAATATCTCCAGATCTCCGCTCCATCATCAAGTGACAGGCATCGAATTGCATCCGCCTCTTCCTGCTGGTCATAGTCTATGATATATACTCTCCCGGCCAAAACCGCAGCTCCGGCAAAACCTTCCCCCAAATCAATAGACCATAGAACCGTCGGTCCTTCGTCCGGCCATGTTCCGGCGAGGTTAACATCTTCGACGTTTATTGCATCGAAATTCGCTCCCCTAAACCGCGGCCAGGCACCCGGCAAATCGGACGGCTCGCCGTCAAAACGAACCAGTTCGCCCTTCAACTCCCTGGTACCGCCTTCATGCAACTGTGATTCTGCTGTGTCTATTTTGGGCAAACGTTCAGTAATCTCCGTCGCTGCATCTGCCCTTAGCCAGACATACAGCAATACTACACCCAAAATACTTAATGCAATAGGAATGATTTTAGAAAAATAAAAATGCAAAACGTAAAATGCAAAATTATGGAAGTCGTCCCGGCTTACCGGGACTCCACAATTTTGATTTTTAATATTTGATTTTTTATTTTTCAGGGTTTGTTGCTGGTTGTTATCCTGCTGCATCTACTCGCTCCTCAAGGCGTCAATCATGTTCCCGCTAAGTGCAAAAGTCGTCGCAATCCATATCCATAATACGGCACTAACTCCAATAGCAGCAATTAACAGATACGGGATGCGCGCCGCCTGCGTCCAAAATACCGGCCCTACCGCCACAAGTGCAGCAATAATACCACAGGCAAGACCGGCGAGCATAAGCGTACTATGCTCATCAAAGATTAACTTCTTTAGTGTAGATTTATTAAATCCCACCGCCTGCAGCATTGCGAGTTCCCCACGCCTTTCAAGCACATTGCGAAGCACAACCAGCCCCAATCCTATACTGCCGAGAATAAGTCCAAGGCCGCCCAATAATTGAAATATAGACAGATATGTATTCTCAACGGCCATAAACCGAGCCAATCGCTGCGTAGTAGGAGTCAGTTCCATTCCGAAATCCGACAATCGCAATGTTAATGTATCGGACAGAGCTTCGGTCCGGCTCCGGTCGGCATCAATTAAAAACATCCGATAGCCTTCGTCAGAAGGAAAACGTCTGACAAATTCCTTTTCGGATATAAGCAAACTGCCCTGCAGGATTGTGTTGTCCAACATACCGACCAGCCGCAATCGAAACTGCCTGCCTTTTTCATCGGTATATTCAATCTCATCCCCAACGGATTTACCCAGTGCCCAAAAAACAGTGGCATAATCACCGATAGCAGGTACCACATTGTCACCCAGGTTTCGATTCAACAATTCCCAGGCATTTTGTTTTTCAGCACCTTCGATTACCTCTCTGAAACTAAAAGCATCGCGTTTTTGAAGTTTTTCCGTCTGAACGCCCAATAGTCTGGGCATCTGTGCACGATTTAAGTTCAGACAGCTCGCATCGTCACCTTCATGCACCCGGAGTTGCACTATCTGCACTCCATCGAGACTGCCGTCATCCAGTCTCATCGATTCCCGGCCGGTGCTGGTATTCAAATCGTAAAGAACCGGGACAGTAGATTCGCCGTATAAAACGAAGCCTCCCATCCCCGAATCCCGTTTATTAGCCTCAGCCAGCGGATCTTTTTTATTCGCACCGATAGCAATTACTAAAAAAATGCCGCTTGCAAGCAAACCCACAACGGCAAGACTGCGTCCGGTGCGCCTTGTGGTATTACGCAATCCCAGGCCGAGCAGTGACGTCACCGCTCTGTTCCACCTGCCTGCCGCCGTCTTCAACAAAGAGTGACTTACTCCAAGCCCCGCAATTAAAAGTAAGGCCCCCGCGGCGAAAAATGCCCCGGAAACCGAGCCACTGTCGCCGGTACCCATCAGGACAAGTAGCAGTACAGCCGCTATAAAAGACAATGCAGCTATCAAAAACCCAGCTCTGGCTTTCGATGAACGTTTTGTTTTAAAATATTGCCATCTCAAGGCACCTGCAAGTAGTTCGCGGGCTGGGCGCGAGAGTTGTTTTCGCAAAGTAAACCAGATAGCAATCAACGATACAATCACTGCACCAAATGCTCCAATAAATGAAGTAGATGTTCCGGCGTAAAACTGTATTTGTGAGCCGGCAATAGCCGAGCGCCATATAGTCGCAAGTCCGCAAATCATTACTTTCGTATACAGCAGGGCTACCACCGTTCCAATAATTGCCCCAAAAATTGCTAAAACACCACCTTCGATTAACAACAGCCGTCTAACGTGCTTTGGTAATAATCCAACCGCCATTAACATACCGATTTGTTCGCTGCGATTTTCGACGCCAAAGACGAATAATAAACCTGTTAAAATCAAAGCCGCCAAAATAAGAAACATACTCAGGCCGAGGAAAAGCTGACCGAAATCGGTTGTCCCACCTCCCGCTTTATTGCCCAGCTCGCGAATCGGCATAAAGAATAATCCGACCGAAGCAGGCTCAACGGCAGTTAGAATTTTCTGTGCAATTTCCCCTTGAGACTGATTTTCCAATGGGTAACGAACTGCGGTTAAATTGCCGTATCTATTGGCCCACATTCTTTGTCCGGCTTTAAGTGTCACGAATGCCTTCGGTGTCCCTCGATATTTGTCCCAGTATTGTTCGTCCTTCGTATGAATCTTATCAAGGTCGATAGCAATGCCGGGGTCCCAATCCCTGCAATTATCCACATCAGCCAACCCGGGAAAATCAGGCATCAATTCCGGGTCAACCGCATAGCCTTCCATAGGCAAAATTTTCCGAATCCGAA
The DNA here is from genome assembly GCA_964508785.1 of uncultured Pirellulales bacterium. Lineage (GTDB taxonomy): Bacteria > Planctomycetota > Phycisphaerae > Sedimentisphaerales > Anaerobacaceae > JAFGPS01. The sequence continues at coordinate 14,250 of CAZDVE010000037.1, forward strand.
AACTCGAGCTTTGCTGTTCAAGTTTTCGCGCCAATCCCATCACATAGTATGTCAATTCGAGCGAATCCCCTACTTCTGCTCCAATATCCTCGGCAAGCCACTGGTTGATAATAATTTCTTCGTCATTCATATCTTTTGGAACAACGTTATTATCATTGTCTGATGGTTGAATCGCAGAGACCATCGAATATGGAGTTGCTTTACTTTGTAGCCGTAATTCGTTGACAAAATAAGTCAAAATCCCCACAGAATTGTCACCTGCTTGCATCGCAGCTTCGCTTAGAAAATCGTCGATGAATATTCTCTTGCTGCGTATCTCATAAAAGTCTCGCCCGTCAATCCGATTAATTTTAAGCTCAGCATCAGCAAGTTGCCAGGATTTTCCTATTGCATCATCTGCTTTTTCCAGCGTGATTTCATTCTCCTGACTCGAAGCGACAAGCAGAATGTTTGCCTGTTCGGAGCGGCCGATTTTCTCCTGAAGCCAAGTTAAAGGGACAAAAATATTCAAAGGTGCAATCTGATTTGACTGCAAACTGAAACGCCCAAACTCCGAAATATCCGCTATCGCACCGACCTTCAAACGAAAAGCCGTGGATAAATCCGAGTCCGGAGCAATTGGTACATCCCTCGGCATTAAACTCGGCCTTTCAATTCGCAGTACAATCTCATCGCCAGGCAATACTGCCATTCTTTCAGCTAACGGCTTATTTATTACAATCGTTCCATCCCCATCCCTTCGGGATGAGGCTGCCACCGACGTGAAGGGATTTTGCCAGGGCCCGATCCCATAAAATCGTTCATCCACACCGAGCACTTCCACTTTGTTCGCCCGTTTGGAACCATCGCTACTGGTGGTCATTCCCCGCACCTGTAGCAGGGGTGCTACTTTCGTATTTAGTTCTAAAGCAATCTCGTCGGATAAATCAGCTCTGAAAAATCTTTTCTGTGGCATAAGGGCGAATTCTGTCTTACCCAGCCGAGCATCCACCATCATTAAAAGACTGTGACGAACAGAATCACCGACAAACAGAGCTCCTGTTAATACAGAAGTGCTGACAACAACGCTTAACAAAACGCCGAGATTTGTCCTCCAGTAGAAAACAAGGCTTCTTTGGGCGAGTTTGAATAAATTCATTGCCGGCCTCGTTCTTTCAACACTCCATCTTTCAATTCTGATACCGGCCCTATGTGCCCGGCAAATTCCAGCGAATGTGTCACGACTATCATCGTCACCTGCTCACTCTGGTTTAATTCCACCAGCAGATCTGCTAAATTCTCAGAGGCGGCCATGTCTAATGAGCCGGTCGGCTCGTCAGCAAGCAGCAGCTTAGGTTTATTAATCAACGCCCTGACAACCGCCACGCGCTGGCGCTGTCCCCCGGAAAGCTCTGCCGGTCTATACTGCAAAAAATCTTTCAATCCGACCCGTTCCAGTAAATCAGTCGCTCTTTTATGAGCATCTTTTCCGGAAAGCTCGCCTTTACCTGCCAGAGTCGGCACCAAAATGTTTTCAAGCACGGTGCACTGAGGTAAAAGATGATGCAATTGAAAGACAAAACCAATCCGGCGATTCCGAATTTCTGCAAGGTCCTTATCATTCAGTTTTGTCAGGTCACGGCCATCAAAAAGAACCTGTCCCTGTGTCGGGCGGTCCAGAGCACCAATAATATTAAGCAGCGTGCTCTTGCCGCTTCCCGAAGGCCCGACTATTACTAATGAACGGCCGTCATTGAGCTGAAATGTTATATCCTTCAAAACACGGACACTGCCGGTATCACCGGGTGAATCATAATTTTTCGTGACATGAACGAGTTCAAGCATAATAACCTTTACCAAACTTACCGAACTATTTGTTCAAATATTTTTACCATTTCCATAGCATTGTGCTCGACACTGAATTTTTCATTAATCGCATCTCTGCCCCGCTTACCCAACTTGCTCGTGTAATCCGAATCAAGTAACAGCGGTTCCATTGCAGCGGCAAGACCGGCGGCGGTATTTTCCTGATACAGCACCCCTCCGGCCGTCATTTCCAGCAATTCGGGAAATACTCCGATCGCCGGCTCTACTACAGGCACACCCGATGCAAGTGCTTCAAGAACATATAATCCATAAGCAACCGGATGCTTTTCCGGTACCGACAAGACAGAAAGCGAATGTAAGAATTCAAATTTCGCACGCTGCTCAAAACTCGTCAAAAATTCAACATCGCCACTCAAACCATGAGAATCCAACTTCCGCCGAATTTCATTTAGGAACGGCTCATCTGCTGCACTTTTTCCACCGGCAATTCGCAGCATAGTATTTTTTAATTTATCATTCTTTTTTATCAGAATAAAGGCATCGACGAGGGTATCCAGCCCTTTATCGGGGCACATTCGAGAAAGATAACCAATTGTGGGTTGCTCCGGCCCCACATCCCGCTGTATATACCCATCCAGCGCAATTCCCAATCGCACCACTTCAAGCCGCTGTGCATCAAGACCAAGCCTTTGCTGCATAACATCTGCAAAGTACCTGCTGACTGAAATAAAGGCATCTACATTCCTGGATTTTTCGGCAACTATTTCCCATGCCTTTTCCGTGTATGGAGAAGTCAATCCGTCGAGAAATCCATCTTCATCCTGAAGCAAACACAGTACCGGCACGCCAAGTCTTTCCTTGATAGCTTTGACCAATCCAATCAAGAGAACATTAGACAGAATTACTAAATCAGGTCTGTTCTCATCCTGGGCCAGCCATTCAACGAGCCTGTTCAACTCCTTTGTCTGTCGTCCCTGTTTGCCCTGCAGCATTGATATTGTCGTCTCCGCCAAGTCTTTCGCACTTGTCATTTCCGCTTTACGTGAGGCCCAGTTAAGAAGTCCCGATCTGTCAAACAGACTATCGAGCCACCGAGGAGTTTTTCGGAAAAAAGGTAATTTTTGTTGAAGATATACATTAATACCGCCAAAAAAGAGCGGCGCTTTGTGAGGTATTTCTTTATAATCCACCTGCAACGGTAAATACATTGGCAGCAAAATAACATCCTGCCCCAATTTGTGCATTGCCTTAACCAAAGCGGCATCGCGCAGGCAATTCTCGCAGTAAAAATTATCTCCTGAGCCCGGTGTAATTTGAACAATCTTCATTACTTCTTTGTCCGGTTCTAACGCCTTGTACCAAAAGCGTAAATATAACCGTCGTCGCAGCCGATAATAACCATCCCATTTGCTACAGCCGGCGAAGAAGTTATCGCCTGACCAATCTCATAGGCCCAAACCTTACTGCCGTCCGAAAGCCTTATCATATACAGCCTACCATCCTGGGAACCGACTATCACCTTATCGCCGCATATAACCGGCGAACAGTCGACTTCACCTAATGTCTGAAAAGTCCATATCGGCTTACCATCATTACGACCGATACAGTGAACAAGTTCGTCCCTTGAGCCAACAACTACAACATCCCGGCCGATCGCGGGCGAAGAAAAAAATGGAGCCTTTCCGCCTTCATATTTCCATAGGATTTTGCCGGTCGCAATATCAGCTTTGATGAATACATCATCGTAATTTCCAACATAGACCTGTCCATCGAGGATAGCTGCAGAAGCAGCAATATACGAACCACTGTCAATTGTCTTAATTTTTTTGCCGTCACCGAGAGAAACAACATGAATCATCGCATCACAGCCGCCGAAGACGGCTTTTTGTTCTTCTACCGCCGGTGAGCCATTAATATAGTTATCAGTCTCATAGATCCATACAACATTGCCATCTGTAGAATCTACACAATGAAGTCTGTTATCATAACTGCCGACAAGAATCCAAATCGTCTGACCATCCGGCGAAAGCGTCCAGTTGGCGGCACCGAGGATTTGTCCATCTGTTTCATATTTCCATCTAAGTGAGCCGTCGTTCACATCAAGGGCATATAAATTACCTCCGGATGAACCTATATAAACAGAACCTTCAATGACACAAGCAGTCGCCTCAACTACATCGTCTGCTTGGTACACCCAAACTTCCTCGCCATCATTTACATCAATTGCATAAATATTCTTGTCTGACGAGCCAACAAATACCAGATTATCTACAATAACCGGAGAAGATTTGACCTGGTCTTCGGTCTTGAATTTCCAGATAATCTCCAAAGAATCCGGTAAATTCCCTTCCTGTCTGCCTAACAGCCTCTGCTGGCCTCTGAACATCGGCCAATTGGTCTGATCTACAATTATAGATTTGGATTGTTCTGTTTCCGGCACTTGTTTATCAACATCTGTTTGTGCTCGATTCATTATTATCACCACGAGCACAACGAATGCTGTAATCACCATGACAGCTACAGTAACTTTATATGTAGATTTCATGGAAATAATAATAACGCATTATACAAGTGCAGGCAATAGAGGTTTTAAGGCATGTTATATATTAACAGTCGAAGGCAGGTTTAGTGTACGAAGAGTCTCATTAGGAAGCTTTACTTTTTTTTACCTTGTTTAACAAGTGTATCTTCCTCACTCTGCACACTGAGATTATTTTGGACGTATTGAGCTCTTGCTTCAGCAATTAATTTTAGCATCTGGTCGGCCTGGCTTTGAATTTCAGGATTCGTATTAGTCACCCTGGCATTCCATTTAACGTACTCTTTATTAAGATGAGCCCGGGTTTTATCTTCGTTCATATCGGAAGTAACGCCCAGTATCGATTCTACGTCCCTGACCTGATGCATTTCAATTGGAATGACCTTCTCCATCATTGTCCGGAACTTTTCGCCGTCAATCTCGAGCCAGTTCGCCAGATTCCTCAGGAACTCCAGCTCTTCAATTACAACTGTACCATTGGCTTTTGCCGCATGCAAACAAAGGTCCAGAACATCATAACGCCCAGTAGCTGGTGCGATTTCAACAATTTCCCGGCATATTTCATAATTATCGAGCTTATTTCCATCGCGGAAAAAATTGACAATCTCGTTTAACGCCTTGTCAAGTTTACGCCCGTCTCTATCGTATTCCATAGACGGATCTATATTATCTCTTGCCCATTTTTTTATAAGCTTAATTTCACAATCATACATTCTGTTGTCTGCGGCGCTGACAGCAAATGCCAGCGCAACCGCCAACGTTTTCGTTCGCTCAATATTCCCCTGCAATTCCATATAACCAAATGAGGAATTGTCATAATTACAGCAGCACCATGCACTGGCAAGTTCCTGGATATTCCGTGCAGAGTATATCGAGATATCAAACCGCAGATTTCTTCTTCCCTTGTAAGGAAACACAAGCCAGTCAACACGCAGCTTAGCAACAGAGGTCCAGTCTGACAGTGTGGTGACATGATGAGGAAGTTTGCCAAGGTCGATGCTGTAACAAAAAAAAGGTGAATTCTCCGCCTGCCATTGTTTAACTTTAGCCTGCACCGGTTTAGGAGCGGTCGAACCTTCTGTAATATCCTGAATCGAAATTCTTATGGTGGCATGGTGTTTATCGCTTGGAGCATGGATTGAGCCGCAAATCTCAACACTCAGTGCATCAACAATGCAGTCACTTTCCTGATGGTTCGTTTGTTGAATTTTACAATTTAGGACATTCAAATCCGGTTCGTTCTCGTTTTTCGTATCTGGCAAATCGTAAATCGAACTTGAGATATGATTATCTGTCTGCACGGGACCTGAGTTGGTAAATAAAGTTTTACTCTTGAAGCGGCTTAGTAAATCCGCAAGCTTTGGAAGGCCCATTACGTCAGGGAAGATTATCACCGCCAATATTAATTCGACTATTAAAAATAGAATCAGGAATCCGCCCATTTATATGCCTGTACATATTGCTACTCAACTTTGGAGCCATTAAGTTGCTCGCTTTTTTTAGTTGCCTCTTCCTCTGACATTTCTCCATTTTTATTCATGCTAAGATCCACTGCAAGGACTCTGCCTGATTCGAGGTCTTCGAATTTACAGTGCATTCTCTGATTTATGTCGTAACTATAAGTGACTTTAATGGGACATTCTGCTGGTCTGTCCGGTGGCAGCTCAAACTTATGCGTAGCAATCTTGTTAACATACTCGACAGTAGTATCTTCACCCTGTGTTATAGTTACTTCAACCGCTGTTTGACCTTTAGAAACCGTATAAAAAGTCTGTGACGCTCCACAGGGCAAGGGAGTATTCTTCTTTAATATGATACGATTCTGAATTACACGTCGACCGGTTTCCCTATCAACAGGAGCACAAACTGTACCGTAACTATGATTGCAGACATCTGTGAGGTTAATATCTTTGAGACCGCTGGAAACACCGGCCGGCACAGCATCAGGTTTTTCTCTCATCATCGTCAAGCCGGCGTGTAACGCCGCACCCAACGCAACACATTCATCAACATTAACCGCCATCTCAGGTGCAAATCCGAACATTTTCTCCAGATGCTGCTGAACGATAGGCATTCGAGTGCTGCCGCCGACCAGTAAAACCTTATCAATTTCAGACGGCTGTAAACCAGCCTCTTCAAGAGCGACTTCCACCAGTATATCTGTACGAGCCATCAGCGAAGAAATAGCCTCTTCGAACATTTCACGAGTTACTTCCACTCTCATATTCCCGGCCGGTCCGTAGAGCATTTTTTTTGCAACATCCCTGCGTGACAATGTCTTCTTAACATCCTCGGCTTCATCTTCATATTTGGCTCTGTCTTCGTCGGAATCAATCAGGCTGGTATTGAATTTTTCTTTGTAACGCTGCTCCAGCATCTCCAATATAAGCTTGTCAAAATCAATGCCACCAAGTGCATGATCTCCCTGTGAACAAATAATATCCATTTGATGCCCATTGACATCCATTACCGTGACATCAAAGGTTCCACCGCCGAGGTCATATACCAAAACCTTACCCTTAACCTTACGAGTTGTCGCATAATAAAGGGCGGCGGCCACCGGTTCATTGACTATACCAATCACGTTCAAACCGGCCATTTTCCCAGCGTCCATGGTTGCTTTCCTGCGAATTTCATCAAAATGAGCGGGTACAGAAATAACAGCGTCCTGAATTTCACCATGCTCGATAGAGCTGTCCTGTTTAAGCTTTTTTAGAATCAAACCGGACAGTTCAACCGGCGTCCAGTCTTTGCCGTCGATGTTTTTACGATATTTGGTATCTCCCATATACCGTTTTATCCAGCGAACAGATCTCTGAGCATTGAGATGCCGAGAGTTAATCGCTTCGACACCGACACGAATTAAATCATCGTTTTCTTCATCAAAGAAAATCGCAGACGGCGTGAGCCTTTCACCATCGGCGTTAGGGACTATCTCAGGCTTTCCGATTGTATTAAGAATCGCCAACGCTGAGAAAGTCGTGCCGAGATCTATTCCCACTATATTACCCATTTTACACCTCCAATATTACAGCTCATGAATCACAGCTTGATTCATAATCGGCCATTTATTGGTCATGCGTAAAGTCTAACCTGAGCCGGACGTATTATCCTGAAATTTTCCTCATCAATGAAACATTGATAGCCCGGTCTTATTACTTTTTCAATTTTGCCTTTCTGCTTGGGATCATCGCAACTCTTCTTTTCTTTAACAGCTTCCGCGTATTTTTCCTGGCCTCGATAATCGCTGTTAATCTCCGGCTCAAATTGCTCGACACCACTTGATTCCAAAGCAAAGATTAATTCATCTCTTATTTCTTCGAGATCAGTAACCTCACGTTCCTGCTCAGTTAGTTGTGCTATACGAATTTCAATGTTGTCAATACAGCGGATAATACGCAGGCAAAAATTCCTTATTATATTCCAGTCATAACCATCCTGGAGCTTTTCCAGTCTGTTTTGCTGGTTAGCGGCATATTCACGAATCGCTGAAACCTGCTGTGTGAGATCTTTGAGTGTGTTGTCGATTGGATTCGATTGTTCAGGATTAGCCACAAGCATCGTCTCTTTATTGTGTTTTTCTTTGGACCGGATGCTTTCTTTTTTGTTTCGAACTTCCGGGTTTTTTTCAGACTTTTGAACCGACCAGCCTTTCGAATTCCCTTTTGAATTGTCTTCTTCCTTATTTTCAAGGACAGACTCGCTATTTATGGAAATACCTGATTTCTGCCTGCGGATTTTCGTCTTACCTCGCACAAATTCAGGCTGCTGCCAGCCTGAATTAACAAGGACCCTGGATAGCTCCCCGAATTCATCTTGCTTCTTATCAGGTATCTTTTCCTGCTCCAACTCTTTTTCCTCGGCCTCATTCGGCTCCGGTTCAGTGGATTCTCTTTTTCCTCTAAAAATAATAAATAAAAGATCCTTCAAACCGGCCAAAATCCTGATGAACAGTCTGGCTATATTAAGCAATACAAACCATGCGACAATTATCCCCCCGAAAGATGAACACACAATTGAACCCGTAAAAATAAATTCGCTTAACTCTTTTCGCTTTTTGTACTCCTGTAATTCCTCTTGCCAATTCTCGCCGTAAAAATCATCCGCAAACGGATAAACAGTCATCTCTCCCGCTGCTAATTTATCTATGTCCGCTTTAAGTCTTTCCCGCTGCTGTTGCCTAATCTGCTCCTGCGTCTTGGAACTGCCGTTCTTATCCAATCCCAAAGGCAGTTCTGAACGTTCATCGGGAGGCAACTTCAACCACTGCTCATATTGCTGGATATACTCATTCGTCTCCGACCCGTATTTCAACTTAAAGAAATCCGATTCCTTACGCTCCCTGCTTAGCTCGGAGACTACCCACCAGAGGGTACCGCTACCAATCAAAAGTAATGCCAAGCCAATTATGAAAGATTTATTACGCATATTCTAAAATATCAATTTGTTCAGAGAATAGCGAAAATTCCCGTATCTTTGCCCGGATAAACTCATCATTCACCGGAATTTAAGTTCTCGATAAAGACTTCGTCTTCTTTTTTCCCATAAATGTCAGTCACGCGAAGTACTTCTTCTATTGTGGTGAGGCCTTGTTTAACTTTTATAATTCCGTCGTCAAACAAACCCCTGCGTCCGCTCTCACGAAATTCACGACGCATATTGTTCACCGACGAGTCTTCATGAATCATATCCCTGAACATATCATCAATAACGAGTAATTCATAAATACCCACTCGACCGACATAACCAGAATTCCTGCAATGGTCACAACCTACGCCATGACAAAGCTGTCCCGTATCGACTCCGGCTTGCTCAACATATTTACGGATATGCTCCGACACCTGATAATTTTCTTTACACTTCGGACATATCTTTCGGACTAATCGTTGAGCGAGAATTCCATTTAATGAAGCAGCTATCAAATATGGATCAATACCAATATCGACCAATCTCGTCACACTGCTTGCCGCATCATTTGTGTGCAATGTTGAAAGGACCAAATGTCCCGTTAACGCAGCCTGTACAGCTATCCGTGCCGTCTCGTTATCACGAATCTCACCTATCATAATAACATCCGGATCCTGTCGCAGCAGACTTCGCAATGCAACACTAAAATCAAGTCCTATTTTTTCATTGACCTGAACCTGATTGCAAAAATCAAGTTCATATTCCACCGGGTCTTCAACGGTCGAAATATTTAATTTATCACCATCCATCTTGGCCAGAGCAGAGTATAAGGTAGTGCTTTTACCGGAACCTGTAGGACCGGTCACCAACAGAATCCCATTGGGCAGCCTGACCTGTTCGGCAAAAGTAGATTCTATATCGGGTTCCATACCCAACTGTTCGAGACCTCGTAAAATACCTCTGCTGTCCAGAACACGAATAACCACTTTTTCCCCGTAATTTGTCGGTAACGTCGAGACTCGCAAATCGATTGCTCTGCCGCCGATGGAAACCTTTATTTTCCCATCCTGTGGCAATCGCCTTTCAGAAATATCAAGATTAGCCATAATCTTAATACGTGAGACAATCGCGGGATGCATCTTTAACGGCGACTGCATCATATCGAAAAGCACACCGTCTATGCGGTTACGAGTCCTCATGTACTTTTCCTTGGGCTCAATATGAATGTCACTGGCTTCCTCATGAACTGCGTTACTTATCAGGTAATTCACAAATTTAATGACAGGTGACTGGCCCGCCATTTTTTCAAGGTCTTCGGAAATTACCACCTCTTCATGAACAATTTCCACGTCGGTCATATCACTAATGATCTCATCGAGATCGTAATCGATTCTCTGATCATTCAAAAGATCACAGATGCCATCTATATCTTCATCCTGGCAAACAACTATCTCGATATTCATCTGAGTTTGTCTTTTAACATCTTCAATAACAAATAGGTCGCCCGGATGGCTTGTTGCTACCACAAGGTTCTCGCCGTTGATAGCTATAGGCATAATCCTGTTGCTCTTGATATAGTCAAGCTTCAATTTAGAAAATGCCTGTTCATCCACCTGGTCCTGCTCAATCTTTCGAAACTCAAATCCGTAAAGACTCGCCCGGGCCATTGAAATATCCGGCTCACCTACGAGGTTCTTTTCAATGATTATCTTACAGATATCATCATCTGTTTTTTGCTGTATATCTCTTAGTTCAGATAACTGTTCCTCGGAAATCTTGCCCATTTCGCGAAGCACATCTGCAATATCTCGTATATGAACGGTAGAATCCTGCTCAGGAGAATACAGTTGCGAAAGGCCGCTTATTTCCTCGAGACCTTCATCTTCAGGATAGTCATCAACGGGATTCAGTCCTGCTGACTGAACTTTTGCTTTAAATCCGAAAATCCGTGCCATGGTAAATAAAATATAAGTAATAAAATTTGGTCAATCAAATCAGCTCAAGCCAGAAAAACGGCTTTTTTTCAACGTCCTATAGGACTTTGAGTTGAGCATACACGACAGAGAAGTAAGACGAGCTTCCCGGAATATTTATCGGGAAAATCTGAGGTCGACTTGACTGCACCCCCCTTTTTTATACTGATAGCTCAAAGCACCGCATAGAACACCTAACCTACTGGTTAATAAGACCTTATGGCAATACTAATCAATCGGTGTTCAATTAAGATGAATGTATTGAATCGGTTGGGAATAGCTCTTCTGCCAGGTCTTCACCCACCTGGTTGACATAATATTGTCTGATTACCTTCTGCCCTCTGGTCTGAAAACCATCAATAGATGAAAAAATGCCGGTTTTCATAAGAAGCAGTATCGCAGCACAAGCGACTAAATTACCTACAGGCTGCAAATGTTTAGACCATCTCTGCAACAGTTTTGGCTCAGGTTGTATTTGCTTGAGTTTGCAGGCCTTGGGCGCTTCACGCAGACTATGTTTTAGCACATTAACAGTCTGTTCATTAGCGCGCCTTAATAAACTCAAATTCAGTGGCTGAGACGTGATGAAAGACAAAGCAAGATTGACTTTACTGCATGATATGAATCTCTTCCGGCACCTCGGACAATTAGCAATATGATTTTGCACCCAGTCCGCTTCGGAGTTAATATGCCTGCTTAAAGCCGAATATAACCAGTTCCTGATTCGTTTACACTGGTTGGTGTTTCTTTTATTTGATCTATTGCTCAAAGATGTCTTTTTCTTTATTTTTGAAGTTACCATTTTTATTCTTCTTTTCCCATCCAAACGGCCAATAACTGGATTGCCTTACATCTATATACCCTCGCCGTCCCTGCTGATATACCTAATATCCTTCCTATTTCTGCATAGGATAATTCCGCCAGGTCTCGCAGCGTGATGACATTCCTGAGATATTCAGGCAATTGTGCCATATAATCTCTTAAAGCTTCCTGAAGATATTTGGAGTCAAGCTCTCTAACTGGTGAATGCTCAATCGTCCGTACAGTAGAATTGGATAATCTTTTCCTCTCAGCTATTCTACGTCTCAACATTGTTATCGCTACGTTATTTGCCACGCGGAAAACATAAGCTTTAACATAGTCGGGTTTTCGCCCCCCTTCATAATGTGCTAATTGTAAAAAAGTATCCTGGTAGGCATCACATACATCCTGTTCATTACCCAGGATGCGCCAGAGCATAGTGACTAACTCCTGCCCATATTTCTGCATTGTGGATAATATCCATTTCTGGTCTTTAGCTATAGCCTCAGAACCAATAAAATCCCACAATGCCCCACAGCTTACGGCCTTACCAAGCATAAATGTCCGTTTCGATTATATAATCTTGTTCTGTTTGTTAAGACGCAGCAATACACAATATGTTAACATAAAAATCACTTAAATGTTTAAAAAATATTGCTTTCTCACGTAACGTTTAAGGTACTCATTGCGTCTTGGTTTTAAATTGAAGAACTGGAAAATAGGAAGTTTTCATAAAACCACATTGATATGGACATAAGTAATTCTAAAAAAAGCACTTACAACAAACAAGCCCAGGCTGAGAATGTCGTATATATCGTTGATGACCTGCTCAGTAAGGCCGTAAAATTCGGAGCAAGCGACGTCCATTTCGAACCCACCGGAGCTGAATTAGCAGTAAAATATCGGCTCGACGGCGTTCTTAATACCGTCGAAAAACTCCCCAAGTCTCTATCCGACAACATAATAGCAAGACTGAAAGTTTTGGGTGGGCTATTAACCTATCGTAATGACATACCCCAAGAAGGCCGAATTGAAATCAATAAAAGTCAAAACGACCAGGTAACAGACCAGCGGCTTGCAGTTTTTCCTACAATTCACGGCCAAAGAGCGGTTGTGAGATTATTCTACAGCAACACAGAGCTAATGGAACTAAAGAAATTAGGTTTTTCAAATCAGTTATATACAGCCTTAAAACAAATTGCCGCCAAGAATATGGGAGTTTTATTGTTAACCGGCCCCGCCGGTAGCGGTAAAAGCACAACATTAGCTGCACTTTTAAGACATATTCTCAAAAACTACCCCGGTAAAAGTGTGGTGACTCTCGAAGATCCCGTTGAAATCAAGATTGAAGGTGCAACACAAACGCAGATTACGCCGCATGGCAAGATGACTTTCCCTACGGCACTGAGGTCACTGCTAAGGCAGGACCCGCAAGTTTTAATGATTGGGGAAATTCGGGATGCCGAGACCGCTAAGATCGCCATCGAAGCGGGACTAACCGGACACTTACTCATGAGCACAATGCACAGCGGCACACCTGCAGGTGCATTCCTGAGACTGCTTGAGATGGGTATCGAGCCTTACCAGGTCACTTCAAGTATATCAGCAGTCTTAAACCAGAGACTGGTCAGACAGCTTTGCCAGAGATGCAAGAAGAAATCCGAACAGGCAGATTCGTTCGAGGCGGCAGGATGCGATGAATGCTTTAATACAGGCTATAAAGGTAGAATTCTTATAGCGGAAATGGTCCAATTAGACAGCGATTTGCGAAAAGCCATTCTGGCTAAAGCAGACCTTGAAGAACTTGAGACCCTGCTCATGAGCAAGGGACATGCAAACATGCTGACCGATGGCCAGCGATTAATAAATGACGGCCTTACAACACAGGATGAACTCAACAAAGTTTGCGGATTTTCCTCTTAAAATGGACATGGAAAAATAATGTCACAGATATATTAATCAGGAAAATGACGCTTAATTTTATTTTAGAAAGATAAAATGAAACGCTCAATTACAACTATTATTATTTTGTCACTGATTACATCTTCGGCATTCGCAAAACTAGCCCTGCCATGGATTGAGTTGACGCTTAGTCCATCTAAAACAACAGAAGCCGCCAAGAAATACAGGCTTTTACCTTCGGCCGAAGAGCAAACCGATACAGATGCAGTCCCTTTATATCAAAAAGCAATCCAATCATTTCCTGATTTCCAATCTAAACAATTCTCCGATTGGCGGAGCCTGCCACCCGACCAGCTACCTGTCGAACAGGTCGAATCAGCTCTGAAAAATCTCAAACCGACTTTAGATTTGGTCTCTCAGGCTGCAAGATGCAAACAGTGCAACTGGCCTTTCATAAAACCAGAGCAGGCCCAACAACAAGTGATGGATGATCTAAGCAAATACAGACAACTTGCTTTCGTACTCGATGTACAAACCAAACTCCAAATTGCACAAGGCCAATATGACCGGGCCATCGAGACCTTAAAGACATCTCTTACAATAGCAAAACATCTGGGAGAAGCCCCCACTTTGATTCAGGGAATGGTCAGTATTGCCATAGCGGCGCTGAATATAAGCAGGATTGAACAGTTCATTCAATCCGATAATGCACCGAATCTCTATTGGGCATTAAAGGATTTACCTCAACCACTTGTTGATATAAATAAAGCGATCAAAATCGAAACTGATAATCTCAAAAACTACAACATTTTGCTACGTAAACAGTTTGAAAAACAGTTGAAACCTGCACATGACAGGATTCGCAAAATGATGAATCATGTTGACCGTAAAATTGTCGCATTGCAATGCATTGAGGCATTGCGTCTATATGCCGGCTCTCACAACGGCAAACTTCCCGAAAAACTAAGTGACGTCACTGAGCTTACAATCCCTGATGACCCTGTGACAAAAAAATCATTTTCATATAAAAGTACCGGTCCCGAAGCAGTCCTTGAACTGGAAGGCACCGAAGGCTCAGAAGACAGAGATGCGGTACGATATGAAATCAAACTAAGACAATAAAGGATACATAACTAAATGGCAACATCTCAATGTAATATAGAAACATTTACCTGCCGATCAGTAAAATCCACTGCAATCTTTCTGGCGATTTCTTTATTGATGATTTCCAACACATACGCGGCACGAGCTTTACCTCCGGTTAAAATGACACTTTACCCATCCAAGGCAACAGAATCTGCCCAGAAATACCAGCTTTTACCGAAAGCCGAGGAATTAATTGAAGCCGGTGCTGCACCACTATATATAAAAGCCATCGAATCTTTACCACAAAACCTCGATATAGACCAAATCAATCAATGGCGCAAAACTCCGCTGGATAAATTTCCTCAAAAACAGGTGCAGACAGTTCTGGAGAAGTTCAAACCGACTTACCAACTGCTCGAACAGGCCGCCAGATGCGAACGATGCGATTGGACTTACGATGCTTTACAAAAGTTGACTCAGTATCGCAACATAGCGTTTATCCTGACGCTTCAGATACACTCTGAAATAGCCCAGGGCCGGTATGATAGCGCGATTGATACCATGCGGACCGGATTTGCTCTGGCAAAAAACTTAAGCAAAGAGCCTATGTTGATTCCCGGTTTGGTTGCAGTAGCAATCAGCGCAGTAATATCTCAGCAAATCGACCAGTTTGTCCAGAGACCTGACGCACCTAACCTTTACCATGCTTTGCGGGACCTGCCACAGCCGTTTATCGACTTAAGCGAGCAATTGGAAATAGAAGAACCGGACACCACCAAAAGAGTACGTCTGCTAACCAACAGACTGGATCGTCATATAGCCGCACTACAATGCATAGAAGCATTGCGTCTATATGCCGGCTCTCACAATGGCAAATTTCCCGAAAAACTCAGTAACATCACTGACATTAAAATTCCGGAGGATCCTGTAACGAACAAACCATTTTCTTATAGCCGTAACGGCTCAGAAGCAGTCCTCGTACTGGAAGAAACTGAAGGCTCAGAGGGTAGGGATGCTATACGATATGAAATCAAGCTGAAATAACAAAGGATACATAACAAAATGGCAACATTCCAATATAACGCACTAACCTCGGCTGGTCGTCTGATGAAAGGCACACTCGAAGCGGGCTCGCATGACGAGGCGAACGAACTGCTCAAACAAATGCAGCTTTCCGTCAATTCCATCGAAAAAGCTAAACCTCAAAAGCCAAAGACTGCGATCGGCAGAAACGAGTTCATGCTCTTCAACCAGCAATTGGCTTCAATCACAAAAGCTGGAATTCCCCTGGAAAAGGGTTTGAGAGAGCTTGCTCATGATGTAAGCTCGCGCTCGATGCGCAGCCTCATTGATGCTATCGCAGGTGAACTCGAAGCAGGTGTCAGTATCGAGAAGGCATTTGAAAAAAGACAGAAACATTTTCCTCCACTCTATGGAAAAATATTAAAAGCAGGCGTTGAAACTGGAAGACTAAGCGAGATGCTTACAAGCCTTAACAGACACCTCGAGATGGCCGGCCGAACAAGAAGAATAATTTTTGAAGCGATGAGTTATCCCGCAGTAATTCTGACACTGGCGGCAATTATTATTACAGGCGTATTCATATACATCATACCGCAGTTCGGTGTTGTACTTCAAGAAATGACGGACAGCAGTCAATTACCGGTCCTGACTCGAACATTTCTAAGTATGGCTCACAATATAGCACCTTTCTGGATTACAGTTGGATTCATAATTGCTGCGATAATTGCTCTTATGTCACTGCTTTCTACATTCCCGGCGGGACGCAGGTTCAAGGAATCGCTTCTTCTTTCTATCCCGGTCATTGGCAAAGTCTATCATAGCAGCGTGCTCGGAAGAATGGCCGAGGCGATGGCAATTATGGTCGCAGCCGGTTCCGATATGCCGGAGTCACTAAGGTTAAGCTCCGGCACTACAGGAAGTGAAAGACTTATTGCCGAAAGCGAAACTATTGCACGCCAAATCGAACAGGGAACCGGCATCCTGGAAGCAGGACAGTTATGCAGGATGATACCAAGATTGTTCTTTTACTCAATTCAATTAGGTTCACAACGTAATGAGTTGCAGGATAATCTCTACAGTCTCGGTCAGATGTATGCAGAACAGGCGCGATTTGGACAGGCAAGACTGCAGGCTGTTCTGCTGCCTATAATGCTGATTGTTGTGGGTGGCTTTTTGTTCTTAACTATTCTTTCGATGTTTTTACCAATGATACAAATAATAACTGCCCTTTCGGCTACTTCATAAGATATGGAAGATATTAGTTTAGTCATATTAATAGCATTATATATACTCCTCGGATTGAAAAAACCGGCCGTAGCTCTTATAACCTCACCGTTCGTAGTCGGAACAATACTTATCTTGGGAATTGCTACACAAAATTTGGTTATAATTGTAAGTTCACCTGTTCTTTTTTTCCTGACTCTTTTAGCTGTTCTTTTATCAAAAAAAGAGCCTGACTCAGAAAACTGGCCTCAAAAATGCGCCAGATGGTTCTTCATTATTCTTATCATTCTTATATTTTTGAGCACATGTTTAATCCTTGCCTTATCGATTCATATATTCAGCATAATATTTGTTGTCATGTTCGTAAGTTCAATCATAGCTTATAGCCTGACATCAAGGAATATGACTACCGCATACGTGCTTTCGACGATTGGTTCGAGTATACGGCAGAATCTGCCTTTACCGATGGCTTTGGAATCAGCGGCAAGCGGACGCTCGGATAAACGTTCCAGAATCTTGAGTAATATACAAAAATGGCTGGTGCAGGGCTATTCTCTAAGCGAATCAATAAAGCGAGGACATCCCAAATGTCCCGGCTATGCAGTAGCCATGATTGCCGCCGCCGAGCGGATTAACCAGCTTCCGCTGGCACTAAAGGCCATTGAATCCAATATTGCCGCCCGGACGGAAGAGGACCAGAAAATCAGGCCTGTTCACCCAATTTATCCGGTCATTGTTATTACTGTAATGTTTCTAATATTGCTGGGAGTAATGACGTTCGTCATCCCAACGTTCAGCGCAGTATTAACAGAAATGGTCGATGAAGCTCAATTACCGGCAGCCACACGTGCGGTTATAGGTATCATGGATTTCATCGTTTTCCGATACGGATGGGTGTTCGGATTGCTGATTATACTGATAATCCTCATTTTTATTCCTGCTTCAATATATTTCAAGTTCAGAGCGCGTCGGCCTGACAAGCCTTATCTGTTTTCACGAATCGGCGATTTTATAAAGTGGCACCTGCCTGTACTGCACTGGTTTGAAAGGAATTATTCTTTGCTGCAGGTTGTTGAGATGTTGCTATTGTCACTCAATGCCGGTTGCAGCGTAAACAAAGCTATTGAAAATACTATCGGCCTCGATGTTAATAATCGCTTTAAGAGACGATTGGGAAAATGGCTCAAAAAAGTTGAGCGTGGTGACAACATAGCAATCGCAGCAAAAGAAAGCAAACTCGGTTCCGCCCTGGCATGGGCCTTCGACGATCAGGTGAATCAGGGCAATACTATGGCGATTCTTGAGACTCTTGAGGCGTTCTATCGCTCGAACTATAGCTATTGTGTCAACCTGGCGAGATTCATTATCTGGCCCTGTATTATCCTTTGTATGGGAATAATCGTGGGCTTTGTAATCTATGCAATATATTCTCCGAGCATAGCGATTATTAAACATTTAATGACATTAGTGACACCATGACAGAATTATGGGAGCATAAAAACGTGTTCACGAAAAATAGAAAATATCGCGGTTATATGTTAATGGAAATAATTATCGCGATATTCATCCTCGGGGTATTAATCACCGCATTCACAATGTCCCTAAGTGGATTTGCACGGTTTAATCGCTTCCAGTTGGTCAGACAGCAATGTGTGTCAGCCGCTCAGGCCGAACTGGATTGTATCGCAGCCACGGGTAAACCAATCCCCGAAGAAGATTTGAAAAGACTCTGGCCAAAGCTCAATATTTCTATCAAACAGTCAGATGGGACAGGCCAGTGGCGGGGACTGAAATTCGTTGAAGTACAGGTAAACGGAATGAGCTTCAATCAGCAGGTGAAAATTCAATTGTCAAGATACATCGCAGGCGAGAGGCTTTTAGCCGATCAGGAGCTATGAATATGCGTAAAGGCTTTTCTTTAATCGAACTTATTGTAATCATAGCAATCCTTCCTTTTGTCTTTATTGTTATAGACGGCCTAATAGCAACTATGTTTTCCGATATCCCCCGGTCCGTAAAAACTATACAGGACAATTCAATCCTTTTGGATATGACCGATCAATTGCAGGAAGATATCGATGTGGCAAAAGACCTGCCCCAGTCTGTCAACGGATATACCGCAAGTAACGAGCTGCTCTTAATCAAGCTGGCCGATAGTGTGATTTACTATCAAATAAAAGATGGTCAGGTACTTAGATATGGATTTGCAGAGAATCAACAGAAAATTCCCGAACAAACAAGATTATGGTCGATGCCCGATACGAAAATTAAATGGCACGTCCACCGCAAAAACGGCAAAGGCTATGCAGTAGAAATTGAAAACCATACTGAGTACGTGTACAAAGGCCACCTCATAAAAAAAATGGCAAATTCGCATATTTATTTCGTCGGAATTTTCGAGTAAAACAAAATGAAAAACAAAAAAGAAAAAGGATTTATCTTAATCATGGTCATTATATTGATAGTTCTCGTCGGATTCGTCATGTCCTTTTTAACGACCGGCGCAAACATGATGCTGTTCCAATCAAACAACAGTTATCTACAGGCCTGCAATAGAAACCTTGTAGCAAGCGGCCTTGCGTGGGCGAAAATAAATATCCAAAAAGAAAATGGAGATATTATCGATAAAATGATAGAATTGGACGTTACTGATATGAACATTCGCGATTCAAATTTGACCGTTACTGTAAGGATGCCGGCGAAAAATCAACCGGAAGTTCAAATCAGTACATCGTGCAGTCGTGGAAGGAAAATCCTCAAAAAAGATGATACATATAAAATCAGGTAATGATAAACAGAAAACAATTATTAGAGCACGCAAAAGCCCAGCAGGCTACTGATATACATATCTGTGCCGATGCTCCGATTTTATTCAGAGTCGGAGGCAAATTAGTCCCTATTACAAAAGAAAAATTAACATCCAAACAAAGCCAGGAAATATCACTTGATTTGCTCACGGAAGACCAGAGGAAACAATTTGAAAATAATCTGGACTTCGATTTAATGCTGGCCGAGGGTACCGGTAGATACCGTATAAATATAGGCTTTTTCAACGGCGCGGTCGGCTCGACTATCAGAATCCTTCCCACAAGACCCAGAACGATTGACGAATTGATTCTTCCCGATGTCGTTAAGGACCTGACCGAAAGAACAAAAGGTTTAGTCCTTATCACAGGCAGCACAAGCCAGGGCAAAACCACGACAATGTCGGCCATGATAGACCAAATAAATTCAAATCACGAAAAACATATCATCACTATCGAAGACCCAATCGAATACGTGCATACAAACAAAGTAGGCATCGTCAGACAAAGGGAGGTCGGCAGAGACACCCAATCATTTTATACAGGACTTCGGGCGGCCTTAAGACAGGACCCAGATGTTATTGCAATCGGCGAAATGAGAGATTACGAGACAATTAAAATAGCTCTGGCCGCCGCCGAAACAGGCGTTCTGGTTCTATCAACTTTGCACGTTATATCAATCGACAAAATTATCGAAAGACTCTTAAGCTACGCACCTGCCTCTGATGAAGGCCAACTAAGATTTCTTTTAGCCGAATCTCTGCAAGGCATGATTCACCAGGAACTTATCCCGACGACTGACAGCGGGCAAAGAGTCGCATGCGAAGTACTTGTTGTCACCGGTGCCGCCAAGAACATCATCAGGAGAAAAGGAGGATTCTTCCTGAGAACAGTAATCGAAACTGGCAAGAAACACAAAATGGTGACTATGGCCGAATCCGTTAACGCCCTTCTCGAAGTCGGTATAATAAGCGAAGGTGTGGCAACAAACACCCTGGCAAATTACAAATAATCAACTGCTCAAGTTTATTTTTATTTCATAGATACCTTATTCCGGTGATAAATGAGATAAATTACCCGGCTTCATTACACAGGGTTACATCGGGACCATATCTTCTTACGGCGTCTTCTCTTATATAATCCATGATTGGAGCGAGGTGGATAGCAGGTTCAACGCGTTTTTTTCGCTTTCGTTCGCCCTGATATGCAATATTAAGGATAGCATCTCCTTCCCATATATTAGGCTCAATTTCATATTTAACTGAGAATCCATATTCAGAAAGAAACTCAAGACTGGGAACCGAATACGGTTGAGCTTCTGCTCCTTCACACTCAGAGACAGAAGGAATAAGCAACGGTGTAACAAAACCGTCATCAAGCCCGAGGTCGAGATTTCTCTTTTTCATGGCGATCCAGTAGAAATCACCCGTGAACCATGGACCTCTGACACTTTCGGCGGCACGTCTTGAGACAGAGCCCGGCTGAGCTTCGAGTTGGCGAAGTTCGCTCTCAAAGGCCAGTGTTACTGCTTCGTTGTACGTATGCACAGTGTCCTTCAGGGCCAAAACCGCAACGTGGGTACCAAACAAATTTGAAAAAGTTTCTTCCCACGTGAATGCAGATGGATACTCCGGCTCCAATCCTTTACTCTTGAAACCAAACCATGTGATAATTTCATGCCAGGTAACTGCTGTGAAGGCTAAGTATTGGCCGAGACCAACGGAGACCTCGTAGGCGATTCGTTCTTTGTCCTGCCGTGGCATATTCTTCCAGTTATCCGGATAAATAAACCGCACATAATACCGTGAAGGTTCATACAATCTGAACATAAAACCGTCGCCATCTTTCATGATTTGCTTAAAGACCTTTGCAGCGAGAAATACCGTCCAATCTGAGGCCTTACGCGCATGACCGATATCAATAGCACCAGCTTTACATGTATAGACTATACCGTTTCTTTCCGACAAATTAGGTCTGTATCCATGTCGTCCAAGTTCTTCCGGGCCCGAAAAAACGGTGCCCAATGTCGGGCTGGGTAAATATCCCACTCGAATCCGCGGACTGGCATCAAGTCCCTCACATACCAACTGATAAGCCGGCTTCAATTCAGGAGCTTTGGTTTCTGCCTGATACATACTTGCTCCTGCCCAGGCCAGCGCTTCCTGGCACCCGGTTATTACAAACATAAGTAATAACAAAAAGATAACAGCTAACCAACGAAAGAACACCTTATCACCTCTTTCTTATACAATAGAATAAAAATTTACAATCTATTAAATCGGATTCTATGATAATTCTTTCAGTAATTCCACATATCTTGAATCTTCTCATTTCTCAAAATTAATCCATATGCTTTAAATCCGGCCATATATCTTCCAGGGATTTTTTGGGTTCCGTGCAAACATAAACAGGCAAATACCTTTCATAACGAAGTGCAGGAAGACATTCGTGAAAAGCACGTCGCTCAACATTATTGAAGTAATTTTTTAATTTTTCCAAATCAATACCAATTGCAATCACCACTTCCCCTGAACAGCCTCTCGTCCCCCAGAGAAAATATTGAAGATGTCCGCTTATCGGTTTGGGAAGATTGTATTTTTCACCGAAAATCCAGATAGCTCCCGCTTCTCCATAATTTTTCGTCAATATACAGGCTTTGGACTTATCTTCGCCACTGAGGCTATCGTAAGCTTTGGCAACTTCTTCCACCATTTCTTCCCAGCCGAACCTGTCTGCAAAATGCTGGTGAAGACGTCCAAGTCTGTGTCGCTCCCCCTTTACTCCCATGTACACACCCCTTCCCGAAAACTCGATAAGGACATCGACAGGAAGAACAGGCCTTACAAACGGGACGCTAACAAGTCCCATCAGGAATATCAATATAATTAATGTTTTCATCAGCCACCGAATCTTGTGCCTCTCTACATATCTCTCAATAAAAACAACTCCCCCTGCAAACAAAACAGTGTAAAACGGAGCCGGCAGGTAAAATTTTACCTGTTGATAAATACAAACGACCAAGATAATAATATACGCATACCCGAAACTCCTGAATTTTTCACCTTCTTTCTTAAAGATAAAATAATAAATACCTAAAAGCCAAACCGGAAAAGCAAGCAGACTCATAACCACAACCTGATTTTTGATAAATTCAGAGGGTGTCGTAGGCCAGGTCTTTCCTATGGCATAATTCTTGTAATATTCTAAAGATGGAAATCCTTCTTTAATTTGCCACAGGATATAAGGAGAGAATATCAATAATGCTATAATTCCACCTACCCATAGTTGCCAACTCAGGAAGTATTTTCTTTGTCTGGTCAACAGCAGACCCAAGCATATACCAAATCCAAGATAGAGTATTGTAATCTTAGTCAATAAACCCAATCCGGCAACTATGCCAAAATATATCCAATACTTTTTATCTTCAGTTTTGAGAAGTAACACCATCACATAAAGCATTAGCGTCCAGAAGAGTTTATCAAAAGCATCATAAGTGTACACACTCTCAAAGCATATATAAATAGGAGCCAGTGTAACACATGTTAGTGCAAGCAGCAGTGCCTTCATACCGCCACCCATTTCTTTTACCATCAAGCTTACCAACCAAATAACAACAGCCCCGGAAATGGCCGGAAACAGATGTAAAGAAATATACGATGTGCCAAAAAGAGCTCTGATTATAGCAAGAAGAAATGGAACAATCGGAGGAACATCAATATATCCGATATCTAAATTTTCACTCAGAGCAATATAATATAGTTCGTCACGGAAATAACCGTACTCATAGGGAAATAGACAAACAATGAATTTAATTACGATAAAATATGATACAATAGCTCTATTGCTAAGAAGTCTTTCCCTACAAAAAAATTTTCGGCTCATACTGCAAATCCTTTTACGCTTAAAGAGTTTGAGTATAAAAAGTTGTACGCAAAATGCAAACAACAATTCATGACTTAATATGTAAATCTATCGGGTTCGGTCGGCAAGTATAGAAGAATCAATTTTAATGGTGGCCTCAAGTATGACCCGGTGCCATATTAGCAGAATAAACATTTTACATACTACATCTCTATTAGTTGACAATTAACTGGTAATGTAAGTACAATTTTAAGTAAGAGTAACGAAACATAACTTAGGATAAAAAATCTTCTAACTATCAATCAGTTAAAAAGTAGAATCTTTAACGCAAATAACAAAATCAATTAATCGAGGCCAGATAATGAAACTGACAATTGCTATCACGACTGCATTTGTGTTAATTGTCGGGTGCGGACAAAATTCAATCTCAACAACTCCCGCACATGTACCCCTCCAACACAATGATACTGCTATTAGTACTACAGTCCCACAACCAGACGACATTACCGAGTTCAAGGCCGATCCAGATCCAGCGGGAACTCATATCAGAGATTTTAAAATCACAAGAAAAGACTTCGAAAACATTCTTCATACATGGCATCAAATCTCGAAAAATCACTGGGAGCACGGCTATAGCCACGTCGCACTCGAGGACAGAACAGGGACAATCAAGTTGAAAAACGGAACCACTATCAGATGGACGGTAAGGCCGGGCGGCCTTGCCACTGTCACTTTTGAAAATGGTACGACATATTATCTGGCTAAGGAACTGACACATTGGAAAAATAAAACCGGGCAGATGATTCCGGAGCCGCGCTTTGATCAAATTGATTACTCGAAGCCAGGTGCCTATTTGGAACTGCCCGCCAGTATTGGAAATGCCAAAAAAATCGAAACTATCGCCGCAAAATTGAAAAGTAAAACCCCGGAAAGAAGCCTTCGTGCCATCAACCGGTGGATAAGTAAAAATCTCAGATACGATCCCAATGCCGCTTACCACTGGCGAAACTTCGAACAAATCATCAAAGACGGTACATTGGGAGGATGTGCCGACCACTCCATAATCTTTGGAGCATTGTCCCGGGCCTGTGGAATTCCAACAATCTGGGTTAAAACCATGGATTATGACTGGATTCACGAATTCAGACAGT
The DNA here is from genome assembly GCA_964508785.1 of uncultured Pirellulales bacterium. Classification (GTDB taxonomy): domain Bacteria; phylum Planctomycetota; class Phycisphaerae; order Sedimentisphaerales; family Anaerobacaceae; genus JAFGPS01. The sequence continues at coordinate 38,827 of CAZDVE010000037.1, forward strand.
ACGGCCCGATTAGAAGCTGGCGGGGTCATGTGTTCCTTGAGGTGTACATCCAAAACAAATGGGTATTGCTGGATGCCCAGGGAATGATGCTTTATGAGGATTATGATTGTAGTTCTCATTTTTTCCCGGGTGGACGCTACGCATACGATAAAGGGGCGGATCCATACGAGCTGATTCTCTCTGTCCGATGGGAAACATGGAAGAAACAAACCGCTGAATATTTTACTAAATTCGACGTTTCCCGCCTGCCCGGCTTCGGCCCCGGTCGTGACATATCTGGAACAAGCATCTACATTGTAGCCGACAGCCCAATCTGGCGGTGGGTCCAGGAGGCCTGTAATTCGCAGGGATACAGAGTCAGGAAGTCTTTCAATACCGGATTTGACATATTTCTGCCGCAGGCAAGAGGAAATATTCTCATTATTGCATGTGTGGCAAATCATCTTGTTCTACCGGAGAAATACCATAGCGAATACCTACCGATTACAGAGCAGCAAATGAAGGCTCTACTAAAAACAAAAGACCACGGAATCGCCCGCCAACAATTAGATGACCAGACAAAGGTAATTGTGATTTTCGGCAAAGATAATGAATCAGTCCAGAAGGCAGTTAAAACATTCTCTGTGGAAGAGACTGAATAAATGCCGTAACCACGCACATAAATACTGTCTTGAGTAAAGCTGAAATTCATGTCTATAATATGGTTAAAACTATCTTTTTTTCTTTCTAAAAAAAGCTGAAAGATATGGAAAAACAAAAAAAGTCTTATCTCTATGCAGTTTTAGTTGTTCTATTCTGGTCAACGATACCTTCGGCTTTTAAAATTTCTCTGCGTCACCTGGATGTCTTGCCCCTTTTATTTTACGCCTCGCTCGTTTCAATTATCATTTTCTTTCTTTGCCTTCTATTTTCGAAAAAGTTGTTTCTACTCAAAACCTTTTCAAAAAAAGACTACCTGTATTCCGCCCTGCTGGGCTTTTTAAATCCTCTCCTTTATTACTGTGTCATATTTAAGTCATATATATTATTGCCCGCCCAACAGGCCCAGCCGTTAAACTTTGTCTGGCCGATAACGCTCGTTCTGCTATCCATTCCCATACTCAAACAAAAAATCAAGCCAAGGGACATTCTCGCCATATTCATCAGCTTCTTCGGAGTATTCGTCATTTCAACACGAGGTGACATTTTAGGATTCAAAATAGACAGTCCCGCGGGAGTATTCCTGGCTTTGAGCAGTACCATCATCTGGTCGCTGTTCTGGATATACAACGTCAGGGACAAACGCGATGAAGTCGCCAGACTGTTTCTAAATTTCATCTTTGGTTTTATTTTTATTTCCGTAGCCATACTGTTCTTCGGAAAAATTGAAATCCCGGACATCAAGGGACTCGTTGGAGCAGCATATATCGGCTTATTCGAAATGGGTGTTACATTTATACTCTGGCTCAAGGCGTTGAAGCTGGCCAAAACAACGGCACACATTACAAATCTGATATATCTGACTCCATTTCTATCGCTTATTGTAGTTCGCTTCGCCATCGATGAAGTAATTATTCCCGCTTCGGTCATCGGTTTATTTCTCATTGTCGGCGGCATAATATTGCAAAGACTCTGATATCAACCCCCATAGTATGTCACCATTATTCATATAATTGTATCTTCAATCACTCTCGCAACTACGTAGTCCGGCAGTTTATTCAAAGCAGGCCCGGCCTGATAAGCCGAAATGATACTCTTATCCGGAAAAGCTCCGGCCTCCGCGATGAGCTCTTGTGCCAACTGCTCCAAATTATCCTGCTGTGTTACCAATTCCGCTTTGCTGCGTGCCGTTTCCACTAAGGCCTCAAATTCAGCTCGGCTGTCATACCAGTTAAGCTGTAATTCCAATTCGAAGGCCTCTTTCGCCCTGCCGCGGTCGTAAAGATATTGAATCCCGAATGGATTATACATTTCTATCCGCTCATCTATAAAAGCAAGACACGCCTGCCGGTACGCTGCCAATTTTTCATCGTCGAAGTCTTCATACGCCTCTGCTGCAATTTCATCAGTAAGTAAATCTTCTATCTTACTCTCCAGAACTTCTTTCTTAGCTACGAGCAGTTCATATAATGCTTCGTAATATGCTTTTAAGAGCAAATTTGTTGTGTTCGGTTTTGCCATTGTCTTATATTTTGCTCATTAGATGCATTTTTGCACTAAGAAAGTTGGTTTTTATTGGATTCGTTCCCTAAGGGATAAATTGGCTTCGTTTGGCTTCGTTTGGCTTCGTTTTTGACCTTGCATCAGACTACAAAATTTTCGTAAATCCTTGTATTTATTAGCCATAACTTCGTTTAGACACTTAGTGAAATTGGGTTCGTTTTGAAAAAAAGGGTCGTTTTGTAGAGACTTCTCTACAATTGTCGAACTGCCTTTTTGGAACCCACCAATAAATTGGCGGGCTAAATATTTTGAATTGTACATTCGACATTTTATCCCCAAGGGATGAATATTCAATATTGATTTGCTACCTCCGCTTCCCCCATTTTGATTCGATATTCGACATTCAGTATTAGTTGTTCATTATTCAATTTTAGGCTCGGTATTATACCAAAAAACGGCGAAAACGCAAGCATAATCTCCGTTTTTACACAGAATTTTATTTTACATATCGCTGCCATCGCGAAGGAGGCTATTCGGGACTAAATTTTCTGCATCGGATTTTTATGAATGTAGTTAACGGCCTCGATTATTTGCTCGGGTCGTTTTTGTTTGCCCATAGAATCACATCATCTATATTGCCCGTGTCGTCGAAAGAGCCGAAGCCGATGCCGCCGGATAGAAACGTCTTGTCAACAGCACGCATGATAGAGTTGTCCAAATCGTCATAAAAGACATCGATGGCGCCGGTTTTAGTATCTCTCACAATGCGTACATCATGGTAACCGGTGCTCCAGTCGGTACCGTCATTCCGCTGCCGGGCGATAGAGACGCGTGGTTCGCCGTTAACCAGAAATATGGAATTAGCATGCTCATCGGCCCTGGTAGCGAGGTGAACGTAATAGAAATGCGATGAATCCTGATATCCGAAGAAGAGGCACATGTCACGGTGTCCGTATTCTTTGCCGGTCTGCTTCATCCTGGCATGGAGCACGAAATCGCTGACATTCAAATCCCTGACGCGAGCGATATTCAGGGGCGACCTCACAGGCGGGTCATACTCGCTTTGTTTGTATTGCGAGTAAACGTGGTTGCCCTGCTCATCGACTATCTTCCAGGCGTTTGGATCAGTATGCGTCCAGAGTCCCGTTTCACTTTCGAAGTCTTCGTAAAACACCAGCGGCAGGTCCTTCATTGTCTCGGCCATTGCCTCCGGAGCCTTCAATTCTCTAATGCGGATATTACGGAATCGGTAAATCTTTCCTTTCTCGCCATGGTGCTGGATGGCAAGGTAGCCTTCGCGGTCCATAGTATCGATGTAATCGGTGGTCAGCAGGTCATTGACATAGATACGCAAGCTCGGGCCAACGCAATGAATGCGATACTGGTTCCAGTCGTGCCGTTTGAACGCACCTTTGGTCTTCTCGACAAAAGCTTTAGCTGCAACCTCGTCGTCTTTGGTCGGATGTAGCCATGCCCGCCTACCCTCATCATACAAGCCCCCGGACCATTGTCTGTCGGAGGGATCGACCTCTGCCTGATAGCCCCAGACATTATTAGGCTTCTGATGGCAGCGAAACATGAAACCAGAATTGCACTGTCCTTCCGGCATCCTGACTTCTGCCTCGAATATGAAATCGCGGTACTTCTTCTCCGTTACTAGAAAGAACTTCCTGTCAGCCTGAAGTCGAATCTCGCCCGATTCGACCCACGCCCTGCCCCATTCGTACGGATTTGTCCACTCGGCCAGGCTCTCGCCGTCGAATAGTTCGTTCCATTGTACCGCATCAGCCTCGGATGCCGTCACCAATACACAACAGGCAAATGACAGAAGAATCCAAGCGCCCGCTATGTAAATACATCTGTGGGTCTTTTGCTGCTTTAATTTTGTCATAATATTTCTCCTCTGTATCTATAGCTTCATTGCTAACAAGCCATGATTAACAAGAAGTTTGGTCTCTCGATAATTCATTATATCGTGAAAAAAGTTTATTTTGGACTGAATTTCCTGCGATAGGCAGATGGACTCATTCCCTTTTGCTGCTTGAAATAGCGAGATATATTATTGGGGTATTGATATCCCAATAATCTTGCAATATTGGAAATGGACATATTAGTACTAATCAGCATATCCGCCATCTGATTAATACGAGTATTTATAATCTCTTCATGCACCGAATGAGCCAGTAACTTCCGGAACCGCTGCTCGAGAGTCCTGCGAGAGAGGCCGACGGCAGCGGCAACATCGCTGACCTGAATCACCTCTCTGGAGTGCTTATGAATATATTTGACCGCTTCGGCTACCTGCCGGTCCTCGATTGCCGTAATGTCCGTCGAATGCCTGGTGACTACATGCACAGGAAATATGGGTACTTCTTTTTCGGTTTTTGCTATTTTTTGCCCCTTTATCAACTTGTCCAGTATCCGGGCGGCTTCGTATCCGGCCGTCTCAGTACCCAGAGCGATGCTCGACAACTGCGGATATGATAAGCTACAAATCAATTCATCATTATCAACGCCCAAAATCGCAACTTCATTCGGGACCTCGTAACCTGCAATCTTGCAAGCCGCCAAGATGTTTTTGCCATTGTCATCATTACATGCCATTACAGCTATAGGTTTCGGCAGTGATTTGAGCCATTTCGCAATATTATCCTGCTCCTTTTCTTCGTTGAGCAAATGGCTTGCTTTGGATTGGCGATAGAGGCATATTTCAAAGCCATACTCTATAACTGTCCTGCAGAAATTCTCCCTTCGTCGCTTAGACCA
>CAZDVE010000038.1:0-42194 GCA_964508785.1 uncultured Pirellulales bacterium
AATCTCACCGGCCGGAGCTTTTTGCAGAACCTGCCAAATAGCAGTACAATGGTCATAGACATAGAGCCAATCCCGAATATAAAGCCCGTCACCATAAACGGGTAACTCCTTGTCATTTAAGGAGTTATTAATCATTAACGGAATCATTTTCTCTGGAAACTGATATTCTCCGTAATTATTTGAGCATCTTGTAATGTTATATCTGAGACCCCAGGTATGGCCGAATGCACTGACAAGGTGGTCTGCAGCCGCTTTACTGGCTGAATATGGCGAATTGGGACTCAGTGGTGTTTGCTCGGTGAATTTGCCCTCCGGACCAAGTGCTCCATAAACTTCATCAGTCGAAATTTGAATAAATCGCTCTAAATTTTTATCACGGGCGGCCTCGAGCAAGGTCAATGTTCCGACAATATTCGTTTCGATGAAAATCTTGGGTCCGGTGATTGAACGGTCCACATGGCTTTCAGCGGCGAAATTAATGATTACATCGATTTGATATTCATCGATAATTTTCTGGATCAGTATCGCATCACAAATATCACCTTTTATGAATTTGTGGTTCCGGTGCTCTAAAAAATCAGCAAGGTTCTCAAGATTGCCCGCATAGGTAAGCTTATCGAGATTGACGACAAAACAGTCGGAGTGTTCGGACAGTACCATTCTGACGAAGTTACTACCAATGAATCCGGCGCCGCCGGTAACCAGTATCTTTTTCATAATTGCCTCAAAAAACGTTCCAACGGACCCTGCCATGGCTCAATTGGTTCATCGAGCAATTCTTTAATCTTTCTGCAATCGAAACGGCTGTTCAAGGGTCTTGTCGCCGCGCTTGCATAATCACTCGTTTTACAGGGCAACAGATTAACATTCATCGAGAGCTTGTCAAATATAAACTCTGCTATCCCGAATCGGCTCACGTAACCGGAACTTGCAAAATGAAGTATTCCCTCCGGTTTCCTGCTCAGGAGTTTGTAGATAATTTTTGCGACTTCAGTCGTTGCGGTAGGTGAGCCGATCTGGTCATCAACTACCTTCAAAGTACCGTTGGTTTTTGCACGTTGAATCAGCTTGGTCACAAAATTATTGCTGGCGGAACCGTATGTCCACTCTATGCGCAATATACAGTATCTACATCCGCTTTGAGATAAAAGATACTCGCCTGCCAGTTTGGTTTTTCCATATGTATTAATAGGATTGGGAGTGTCGGTTTCGATATAGGGTTTTCTTTGCCTGCCGTCAAAAACGAAGTCTGTACTAAGATGTATTACCCATGCTTCGGCTTTTCTTGCCAGGGCACCCAGACGCCCTACTGCTTCAGCGTTGATCTTATATGCCGATTCAATCTGGCTCTCGGCACCATCGACATTAGTATATGCAGCACAATTGATAATAAGCTTTGCGGACTTGACGGCTTCTGCTAATTGCTCGGGAATCGTTATATCAAATTCAGGTAAATCAAAGATTTTTGTATTAAGGCCCTGCTTTTGGCAGAAATTTGCAATATCGGAGCCAAGCATTCCTGTGCCGCCCAATATGGATATACTGGTATCATCAGAGGCCATCAGAATTCCTCGAAATGCGGCATTTTTTCCGGTGCAAGGTCTTTTAATCTGGCGTAGTTTGAATCTTTAATTGAAAGAATCGGCTCCTTCGTAGACCAGTCGATATTAAGGTCGGGATCATTCCAGATGATACCGTTTTCAGAAGCAGGATTATAGAAATCTGTGCACTTATATGAAAAAACTGCCGTCTCACTTAAAACGCAATATCCATGAGCAAAACCGGGCGGAATATATAGCTGTTTATGGTTTGTATCGGAAACTATCTCGCTGATCCACCGGCCAAAAGTTGGTGAACCGACACGGATATCAACAGCAACATCTACAACCTGTCCCGATAGAACCTGTATCAATTTTCCCTGTGATTGAGGATATTGAAAGTGTAGGCCTCGCAGAACACTTTTTTTGGAAAATGAAACATTATCCTGTACGAAAGGGCCTGGAATTCCCGCATTTTTATATCGCGTGCTGTTCCAGGTTTCTAAAAAGTGTCCCCTCTCATCAGAAAAGACATCCGGCTCTAATACGAGTACTCCCGGCAGTTTGGTTTCTATTACATTCATATTGTTAATCTTATTACTTAGGTGGATTCTCGGATACTAATTCGCCGGCTCTGTTGAGAGATTCAAATGTACCGGCGTCCGTCCACCAGCCATCTAGAATATCATAAGCCAGTTGGCCTTTGTTAATATAAGCATCATTAACATGCGTAATTTCATATTCACCGCGAGTTGAAGGTTTGAGTGTCCTTATTATATCAAAGACACGAACATCATAAAAATATATACCTGTTACGGCGTAATCGGATTTCGGCTCTTTTGGTTTTTCTTTTATGCCGGTTACTTTGCCGTTAACTATTTCTGCAACACCAAATCGTTGTGGATTAGATACCTGCTTGAGCAATATCCTTGCGCCTTTTTGTTGAGCTATGAATTTTTCGGCATAGCTTTTCAGATTATCTTGAAAAATATTATCACCGAGGATAACAAGAAGAGGTTGATTGTCTGCGAAGTTCTCCGCCAATGCCAGCGCCTGTGCAATTCCTCCGGCCTGGTCCTGAACTTTATATGTAAATCGGCAGTCGAAATCCTTACCTGAGCCGAGTAGATTGACAACATCCCCCATATGCTCCACGCCTGTTACAATCAAAATCTCCTCGATACCTATTGAAATCAGTTTTTGGATGGGATAATAAATCATTGGTTTTTGTCCCACCGGCAGCAGGTGTTTATTTGTAACTTTAGTTAACGGCATAAGCCGTGAGCCGGTGCCCCCTGCAAGCACAACACCTCTTAGATTCATGATTATTTCCTTTCCGATTTATAGCAATTCGGGGATTTTAAACGACTAAGCCGTTGATGTCAACCGTTGTTTTAAGCCAGTCTGATGCCTGAATTTTACTGTAATTCAGATTTTTTTCGTTTCAGTATCCGGAGATATTGACAAACATTGAAATTGTTAATACAATGTTTAGTCACAATAGATTGTCACGATACCAGTCGATGGCTTTTTGGAGGCCGTGTCTGAACGATATGGCGGGTTTATAGCCGATGATGTTTTGTGCAGCGGTAATGTCGGCAAGAGAGTGTTTAACATCCCCGGGACGTGGATCGGTGTATGCCGGTTCTACGTTTTTACCGAGAGAATTGTTAATCATATCTATAATATCATTGATAATGACAGCCTGGCCGCAGGCGATATTGATAACTTCGCCTTTGGTCTGTCTGGCTCTGGCGGCTAATAAGTTGGCCTCGACAACGTTGTCAACGTATGTGAAATCGCGACTTTGTTCGCCGTCACCATATATTGTTGGCGATTGGTCTTTCAATATGGATGTCACAAATGCCGGTATGGCGGCGGCATACTGGCTTGTAGGGTCCTGATTAGGGCCGAATACGTTGAAATACCTCAGAGATATGGTCTCAAGGCCGAAAACTTGGGTGAACACCGAACAATAATACTCCCCGACAAGCTTGGCCACTGCATAAGGTGATAAAGGATTAGGGGGCATTGTTTCTACCTTCGGCAAGGCAGGTGTATCGCCATAAGCAGCAGAACTTGCGGCATAAACGAAACGTTTTACGCCTCTCTGGCGTGCTGCTAAGAGGAGTGTGAGGGTTGCATCAGCGCAGTGTTTGTGTGTGGCGGCGGGATCATCGACGCTGCGAGGAACCGAAGGCAGGGCTCCCTGATGCAGGACGAAATCAATGTCTTTCATCGCCGCGCCGGCGATTTGCTCATCGCCCATGTCGGCTTCTATGAATTCGATTTTGTCTATGATATCGGCGAGGTTGCTTTTTTTACCCGTGAGCAGATTGTCAACGACTCTTACGAAGCAACCTTCCGAAACGAGTTTTTTGCAGATATTGGAACCGATAAAACCGGCACCGCCGGTCACTAAAAACTTTTCCATTTACTTACCTCCGAATGGCTAATAATTCCCTCAAGCATATTTATGAATGCCATCCTGAACGGCAAATATACTTTAAGGCATAATAATACTATCGCTGGAACGTTGAAGCAAACGCTTTTTTAAGAAATGATAAATTTGTTTAAGCCTTGCTTCGGGCCAATTGTGCTTTTTGATATTTTCGATAAGACTTGAACTGTTCCTGGAAATAACCGCCTTTTATAGCTCTTGCTGCAAATAGTACACAACCGGCTATTTTGGCGTTTACTGCTTTTAGCTCACGAATGGTTCTCTGGGCGGCACCTTTGCTTGTGGCGGTGGCATTGAACACAACAATAGTAGCGTCAACAAGTCCTGCCAAAACCGTTGCATCGCTAACAAGCAGGACGGGCGGGCCGTCTATAATAATATGATCATATTTCTTACGTTGTTCATTGAGTAAGTCTTTCATATATACACTACCAAGCAGTTCAGCTGGATTGGCCGGAATCGGGCCGCCGTCTATAATATCAAGGCCGTCTATTTCACTGGGTCTTACGGCCTCGTCTGAACTGCACTGTCGCATCAGCACACTGCTCAATCCTAAATCCAAATGCATATTCCCCGAATTGCCGGTTTGCACTTTCGGGAATAGTGTATGTAAATTTGGTTGTCTGAAATTGCCGTCAATAAGCAGCACTTTCTTGCCGGCGGCGACAAAAGTGGTTGCGAGGTTAACCGCCGTGGAAGTTTTGCCGTCACCGGCCATACCACTGGTGACGAGGATGGTTTTCAAAGACTCTGCCGAACCAGAGAGCTTTAAGTTCGTACGACACCGCCTGTACGATTCACTGATAATAGAGTAAGGGGCTTTACGGACAGCGTGACAAAGCTCAATTCCTTTGACTTGATTATCTTCGGATGCATCCGGAATAACAGCCAAAAGCGGAACTCGAACATACTTGGCAATATCGCTCGGTGTTCGAACCAGGTCATTAGCCAGCTCGATAAGGAATGCAAGTCCAATGCCAAATAGGAGACCTAACATCCACCCACTTGGAAGCCAAAGCCACCATTGGCGAGAGAATACCATTTCCAGCGGTCTTGGTGCCAATCCGACGGCCTGCACTTTTGGAGTCTCAGGATCATTGGCTATCATCTTCCATTTTTCGATTTGCTCTTTGATTTTATCGAGCATTTCGATTCTCTCATCTCTGATTTTCAGCCTCTGAGCATACTGTATTCGAAAATTGTCGAGTTTTCTTTTATCAGCCTCCGCCTGGAGTCGAAGGTTTTCCAGTTCATCAAATCTTTCCTGCAGTACAACCAGACCGTCTTTTGCATTTTCGAGATTTGCCTTTCGCGTTTGCTCGGCGATTTTACTCTTCCTGAGCTCTCTGGCTTTTTCTGTTTCCAGTATCGACTCTCTCATGTGTCGAACATCTCTATGATTTTCACCAAATCTTGTTAGTATTCCCGAGAGTTCCGCCTCCTGGTAGGCAAGCTGTTGAGCAAGCGTCACCATAACGGGGTCTTGCTCTATGGCGTGTTCAATTTGTTCGTTAATCGGCTCGGTGGCCAATCTTTGAAGATTGCCGATGTCGGCTTTAAGCTGCTTTATAGCTAGTTCGAGCTCGGTTTTTTGCAGTTCCAGATTATTCAATGTAAGTGTAATTGTATGCTGGAAGTTGCGTCCGACAGGCATTTCAAGGTCGGTTATTCCCGAATCTTTGCGTAAGGTTTCAAGGCTTGCTTCGGCTACCGTTAATTCTTTTTCTATGTTGGCCTTTTGATTTTCAAGTTCTATTAGTCTTTGAGAAACTTCTCCCTTTTCTGTAGCGCCCCGCTTTTTCAGAAATAAATCCAGCATTTCGTTGACTATGTCCGCCGCTTCCCCGGCGTCACGACATGTCATCGATATTTCCACGAATTCACTGTCCCTGTGTGCGAATGCACCAAAATGCCTGTCCAAATATCTGACAGCTTTTCTAATACTGCCTTCTCTTTCCTGGAACCAGTCCGTTTGTTTGACATCATTCCGGCCGACCAACTCCTGCATAGTACTCTGCTGTTTTATAAGATTGGCTATAGATTGGCGATGATTGTACAGGATATCTTTTTGGAGCTGGGCTGTGCCAATGGTCATAGGATCGGTTGGTACAGGTGATAGTACCTGGATATAGGTTTTTGCAGTGTATTTTGGAGAGTACTTTTGTAAAAATTTCCAAATTCCAACTCCGGCTGCTACACCTAATACCATACAAATAATTATCAGCAAAATATGGCGTCTTAAAATCCCAAGAACCTCTTTTGTTGTTAACGAGGCGGCGTCAGATGGTCTGAGCACATTCGGTGCTGCCAGCCTGTTTGAAGTTTTTGGTTTTTCTTCTACCATTTCAATCTCCGTTTAGAGTCAAACAATGAAGTACATATCGTCTAATAAATACAACTTCATGTTTATCGTAAGGATATCAAGGCGAAACACGTTCAATAGCCTTGTTTATACGCTGAAGGGCTCTTTCTGATAATTTATCCCTGCCCGCTTCAAGCGCCATTTGATAAGCCTCAAGTGCTTCGCTTTTTGCTCCTATTTTTTCCTTTATCATGCCTTTGTGCTCGTATACCTCCGAAGGTATGAGAATTGTTTTCTGATTGCTATATCGTTGTAAGGCCGCATCCACAAATTCACTTGCCTCCATGTTTTTGCCGTTTTTATACAGCACATAAGCATAAGTATCTATGATGCCTGGGTCGTTCGGTTTTGCGTCCAATGCTTGTTTGGCGTATTCGAGGGCTTCCGGCAGCCTCTGATTATACTCCGCAAGCAAGTACGCAAAATTGTTAAGAACATTGATATTCTTCGGCATTTCAGACAGGAGACTTTCGTAAACTGAGACGGCCATTTTGATATATTTGTTATCGGAAGTTTGTTCGTAGGCCTGGATTAAAGTATCCACTTTTTTCGCTATATAATTAACTCTGTTCGGGGTTTTCGGACCTGCCAGTTCTATACATTTGTTTATATAATCCAAAGCTCTGACATATTCGCCCTTAATGTTCGCTAAATTAAACATAACAAAATTGGCAGCAATTGAGTCGGGATTCGTTTCAAGCCTTAGTCGGCAGAAATTCGTAACTTCATCTGCTCCGAGCATCAGATACATTCTCATTAAAACCTCGGAGGCTAAAGCCTCATTTGTTCCGGCCCGGTCGATAGCAATTCTGCAATATTCAGCGGCATTGGTTTTGTTTCCGAGGGCATAGTTTGCCTCGGCCATTCTTAAATAGGCTATAGGAGCAAAGCTGCTGTCGAGATACTTTTTGCATTCACTGAGGACTTGATTAATCTTGTCGGGATTCCAGTTATTTGAATTTACATCTCCGGCTCCCATCAGCAGTGCCTTGAGATATCCGTCAAGTGCCGTGGCATATAACATGTCCCCTATCAGCTCTTCGGGAGTTTGACCAAGGTTTGTCTGATGTCTGATTTGACATGCATTTCCATATAATCGCTCGGCCTTTTCATATTGGCCTGTCTTCAAAGCGAAAGCGGCAGCGCGATTAAGCCAGTGAGCATTATCGGGAAATTCCTCCAAAGTTTCTTCGTAGAATCTATCCAGAGCTTCATTTCTGTCGAGTTGTGTGTATATATGTTCTAGCAGTAATCTTGCTTCCTGGGGGGCGCTTGGCTCAAGAATGGTACTTTTAAGTTCAGTTATAGCGTCTTCATATCTTTTAGCATTCAAAAAAGCTCTTGCCAGAGAAACTCTTATTACGGAATCATCAGATAATAATTTGCTTTTTCTGAGGTCACTGATTGCTTTAGCATATTCTCCCAGATTAATGTTGATTTCGCCTCTTAAGCGCCATGCTACTGCGTTTTCCTGATCAGTCTGAAGATTTTTATTTGTAAGCTTTAAAGCTTTTTCAAGTTGCCCCTGTTTCATTAATAACCAAGCCTGGAGCAGCAGTGTTCTGGATTCATCCGGGTATTTCTCTTTTATGCTTTGTAATTTATATTCAGCTTCGTTTATAAGGCCTGTCCGCAGATATGCCTGGACCTGGGCAAGATGGTTATCAACCGTATCTTCAAGCTGTATCAGTTTTTCTGAGTACTTCTTTAAAGATTCCTGATCTGCGGTTTTTTCGGCAACATGCATCAAACCTTTTATTATACTGATGTCATCAGGATTGTTTTTATATGCCTTCTCTAAAATTCTCGCGGCATCTTCATAGCGGCCGAGCTGAAGATAATGATCCCAAAGCAATTGTTTATCCTGTGATTCTGTCAATAGTTTGATGGCCTCATTTTGCTGTCCTCTTGCTCTTAGATACTCGGCATAGTAATAGAGCATTCTCTTGTCATTCGGATTTATGCTTCTTGCATGTTCGAAAGCAGATTTAGCAATCTCGAATAATGCTTCTTTATTTTCCGAAGCGATTTGTTTGAGAGCCACTTCCGTTGCCAGTTTTCCGAGCAGTAAAGCATTTTCCACACTCGGCTGAGCATCTTGTATATCCTGCCTAATAGCAACTGCTCTTAGTGGCTCGGTTGGAGTTATGAATTCGGCATATAAGCTCAGTAGTTCCAGGTCACCAAGATTAAGTCCAATTGCTCTTTCTAAAGCCTTCTTGGTTTCAGCCACCTGATTAGGCAAGGCATCTTCACCAAGATTTCGATTGCGATAGTACAAAGCAGTTGCTGCACCTTTTGCAATTGTACCGTCGAGGGGATTCAGGTATGCCGCCTTGCGAATATCTTTACTGGCTTCAGGCTCATTTCCAAGAGCGGAATTGATATTACTTCTAAGGAAATAAGCGAGAGAAAAGACCGGTTTTTGTTTCAGACATTCGTCAATTTTTGCCAATGCGTTTTTATATTCACCTTTCTCTGCAGCAAGACGTGACTCATAAAACATCCCCTGGCAACCGTCGAGGTCTTCATCGTGAGCTGTTTTTATTACTTTTTCTGTAAGCTCCCGGTTTTTCATCGCCAGCGCTATATCGAAAATGTAATCTGCGGCGATTTTTATCTGCTCAAAATCCGGATCCTTTAGAGCATAACTTTTTGAGGTTGCTTTTGTAATGGCATCAGTTAAATGTTGAGTTGCTTTTTCATATTCGTTCTTTCTATAGTAAAACATGCCGAGTTGAACGGACTTTTCTATTGAATTGGAGATGCCTAAAAGAACTTGCTCTTCTATCTCTTTATATCTTTGTGGCGTCACCTCCTGCGGTAAAGGTTCATTGAGAATCCGCCTGTAAACCAATGCAGTGGGATCTTCCGGGAAATAATCTAAATATTTGTTAATAAAATCGTTCAAGCGGCTCAGTTCTCCCAGGGCTATGTAATTCCTGCAAATACTGATTAACAAAGATTTTCCTACTGAATTTGGTTCTATTGCGAGTAGTTTCTGGGATAGTTCGGCTTTGAGCTGTATGTATTCGTTCAATTCTTTCGTCACATACGGACTGTCTTCAGCCTGAATATAGGTGGGCTCTTCTTCAACTGATTCGGCTTTTTGTAAGGTAAAAGTTTCCTTCTTTTTCTTTTGTGCTATCGCCAGGTGAATTTGTCTAATCCTGGCCTGGATCAGTTCCAGGCGAAGTTTAATGATATCAGCGTTTGATTCGTGTATTTTGGCCAGCTCCTTTTCTGCATCTTCAAACTGCATTGCCCGAATGTAAGTTTTGATACGAAGATTTTGGCTTCTCCTGCTGGGGCCGTTGGACTCTTCAAATGCATTTATATGCTGTATCACTTCCGTCCAGGGAATAAATTCCAGAGCAATCTCGGCATAATCCAGTCGAGCTTCAGGCTTGACATCTGAAATTCCTGAATGGAGTGCACTAACCATAAACTCTCTGACCGCGCCAATTTCGGGAGAATTTCTAAAAATCCTCGCGAGAGTGTAAGAAAGATGGGCAAATTCCATATCTTGCGGCCAGGGTGGGCCGGATGGTTTTAGCGCCTTTAGTTGTTCGTAAGCTGAATATAGTTTGTTAACTGCGGCCTTACGGTTCCCCTTGGCCAGTTCAAGCATACCCTGCCATTTAATAACCAGCGGTTCCTCATTACTACCGAGAATCTGTTCAATTTCGTGTACGGTTTGCTCTATATTACTGAGCAAAGCCTTGGTTTGTGATTCTGATTTCTGTGTCTGTGGTTCGAGTATCTGCTCAACATAGCAGTTTGCCAGAAACGAATAAAGCTGAAATCTATTGATTATCCTTGTTTGGTGTTTTGGACCAGGTATGTCCTGTGCCTCTGGTAAAGTCAGTGCATTTTTTGCTATTTCTATTGCCTTGTGGATAGCCGCATCCCGCTGATAGATAGAGAACTTGCGATAGTACAAATCGGCGGCATTAATTGCATAAACTACATTTTGTTTATCTAAAGATATTGCTTTCTCGATTGCTTCAATTGCACTATTTAGATTTCCGAAACTCAACGCAGGGCCGGAAAATTTCGAATACATTAAGTAAAATCCAGAAAGTGCAGAAAACACCTCCGCATTTGTGCTGAATTTGTTTGCAAGTGACAAATAATCGGCTTCAAGCGACCGGATTTGCTCGGCACGCTGTTCAGTACCGCTGTTTCTTGCGAGCATAAGTTTTAGCTGTAACAAACTTATATGTGCTCTTGGATTAGCATTAGAGATTTGAACCGCTTGTTCCAACAATTCCTCTGCTTGCTTTATAGCATTATCTCTTTCTTCTAAATTGCCTAATGAAGCAAGTAATTCACCTTTGGTAATAGCTGCCCTTGCTAAATGCCAGTAGGTATCGATATTATTTGGGTCGAGCTCCTGTGCTTTCTTTAAATCGTTAACCGCCTGTGTGAGAACTTCGTCTTTATTTGTTACAGCTCCCTGGCGTGCCATTTCAAGTGAACCGATACCCCTAAGCAGGTATAAATATGGTCCTAAGTACTGCCTGCTGGTTCCTTTTTGTTCTAATCCAGGGACATCCCACTGCCCTGTTCCTTCCATAAGCAGCCCTGTATTTTCAGCTACTTCTATGAACTCTGATGCATCCTCGCATACACGTTGCCAAACTCCACTTACTCCACTTTCACCTATTATTTGAAAATATCTAAGCCTGCCATATCGTGCTTTTATGTTGTTCGGATTAACATTGATTATTTCATCCCAACACGTCAAAATAAAAGGCCATTCCTGAGTTTCGAGATACATATCCAGCATCATTAAAAGTACTTTTTGTCTGAGCTCATCGGTATCAGCGCGCGAATATGCTCTGTGGAAACTTCGTTCAGCCCTGTCAATATTTTGTTCTCTTGTCTTTTCATCAGTCGCTTTATGAGCGGCTGTGATTGCAGCCTGAGCATCTCGGATCAGTGCTTCAGGATCCCTGTTTGCTGTTAGAATTACTATAATAGAGACTAAAAGAACAACTGCAAAAACCGCCGAACCTATCAGTGCTACTTTTTTATTTAACCTCCTTTTTGGCATAAATCGACCTCTTATTAAATATTTCTTATCGTGTAATTTAGTGTGATGTTTCCTTTTTTATTTATTGCATAATTTAGTTCTCACTTCACTGTTCCAAATCCGGCCAATGCTCGTTTTCTATAATAGGCAAAATCACGGATAAAAGTTTTTCACTTGCTGCGATTGCCTCCTCTTTACCTGGTGGGATTGAGGCCTGGTTAAAGGCCAATTCCACCTTGCTAAAGTACGAATATTTTTGGAAAAGGTTCTTATTTAGAGCTATTCGAGCTTCTTCTCTGCTGCCTGCATACTCTCTGTTAACCTTGAAGAAATAAAGAACAGGGAATTTTTCGGTACTCTGCCAGAGATTTGCACCGGAACTGCCAAAAACAAGATATTTTCCGGGGATTTTTCTCTCGAAACCAAAATCGCTTTTTATTTCCAATGTCACACTATCGGAAGCCAATCGCTGAAAACCGCTACCGACATAACATTCTTCCGGTACATGTGGTACTCTGTCCGGGCAGTCGTAATATGTAATAAATAAGAGGCAATATTTGGCAGAACTATTAACTTGAGCATTAGTATCTTCAAGAATCCACTGAATGTAATCTTTAGTGCCTAACGCTTCGGTCACTTCCTCATTTTCAATTTTTAACTTGTTAACCGGTTCAACTTTATATGGAGCTATGCCATGTTCGTCGAGGAGATCTAAGGATTTTTTCAGTGGTATCGGCTCTTTTTTCAAATACAAACCGAGTTTGTTTATAGTGACCGACATTCCGGTACCCGCAGTTGCGAGTACTGCTGTGCATATCAGAAAAGCAGGCTGAAAATAAACTCGAATATTTCTTTTATTTTTCATCACTGCTGACGGCTGCGGACCACTATGTCCTCATTAACCGCTCCACCTTCATCAATAAACAGACTTGACATAAACCATGCAAGTAAACCGTATAAGCAAAAAGCCAAGGGTAGCATCGCCATTCCAAGGGCATCGTGGTAAATGCCTTGAGTATATTTTGGATGTATCAGTACATAAATAAATCCGGTTATTGTTACTCTTACAATATTGCAGAATATTGCTATCGGTATGATACCGATTAAAAGGATAATTCGCTGCCAGAGAGGTCTGTAGTGTAAATATGCCATAGCGACACCCAGTGCCAGAAATGCCATCAGCAGCCGCATCCCGCTACAGGCTTCAGCAACATCAAGTGAAGGTTCCAGCCTCTGACCCTTATATATCACATCTATAACAACACCTCTTGCGGTAGCTTCCATTTCAGCAACTAAATTCAGAAGAGCGGCTGCGGCGGTTGCCGCCCATTGTCGCATCGGTATGGTGATTCCTCTGTAGAGTCTGCCCGGTAGTGGTACGGCGAATATTAAAAAAGCGACCGGTAGCCAGGTATATCTAATCAATAGCCACCCGCCCAGTAGAAGTACAATCGCTCCAAGTGACGCTATCATGGAAATCGAGCGAAAATATGCCCATCCTGATGGGCTGACGGTGTTAAAGATATAAAACAGAATTCCACAAATCAGAAACAATAAGCCGAGATAGTTTGGTCTTGTTTGAAGATTTAGAATCTCTTTCTTATGCTGATTGATGAAGTATAAACTGAAAAGCGGAATTAGAAAACCGTGTGACCAACTACTGTCGGTTACCCATCGATAAACAATGCTATTGATTTCTCTATGAAAAAGATACCAGAATAATCCGCCTGTTATCAATATTTTGATGTAGATATGTGGACTAAGCTCACTCCATTGGTGCCTGGGTGTACCTGTCCCCTGCTTTTTTGCTCCCACTGCACGGTTATTTGCCGGGAGTTTATTTTGCACCTTACTGAAGAACAAAGCCCCGACAAAATGGGATTCCTCTGCGATTGGAGATGAGATATTATCCACAATATAAAAACTTTAAGCATTTCTATAAAAAAATAGAACTGTGAAATTCCACCGTTCCAAGCTTTATCTTATCAAGTCTTTTAGAACCAATTTGGAATCGGTCTGTGAGTATAGAAATCTCTATCGGCAAAATTACGGTCATAAACAAAACCGAATCCGTAAGTGGCTCTGAAAGCATTTCGCAAAATCGCACGCCATCTGGCGGTTGCATGTGTGCCAACATTAATTAAATCATGTGGTTTAATAAAGAAGTCCGGCTGCTCGCCGTTGTATATCTTATCCAAATCCACCATGACGATTTCTTCCTTTTTTCTGCCGATTCTTCTTATCACTTCACAACGTTTCGGCCATGCCAGCGGTGAAAAACCACCAGCCGCGGCAATGGCCTGTTTCAGGGTCATAGGGCGACCTGTTAACGGAATGGTGCCTGTACTATTAACATTACCCATAATATAGAATTCACCAACTATATCAACAGGCACAAAGATGGTGTCACCAGGCTTTATTACGATATTGTATCTTGAGTCACCGGCAAGCAGCTTATCGGTCGGAATCTTTATCAGTCTTGTCTTAGCCCCCTGCTGAGCCCATCCGAAGTCCGGCATCGCTACTTCTTCGGTAGGGGCTATGTATTGTTCCTGAGGTTGAATAACAGGTTCTGTCGGTTCTGGTTCACCAACCTGCATAGGCACCCATTTACCGTTCCGGAACACCCACTCAATATGTCCATTTCCTCTTTGGGTTTCTATAGGCTCCTCAACAAGACCTTTTTGCACGGGTACCCATTTGCCGTTTTGGAATACCCATTCTATATGTCCTGAATTTTCTATTTCCGCAAATTCACCGGTTCTTCTGACGGTGACTGAACCGGGAGATGACCTGAATCTCCTATTTTGATTCATTTGTGTGTTTGTTTGTCTGTTAATTGGAGCCGAAGGTTTATAGGAATTGAATTCATTGTCTGAATTTCCTCTGGTATTTGTTCCACTTATTCTTCCGGATCTTTCAGACAGAGTGTTTAGTACTTCCTGCACACTTATGGGCTGGTCGATGGCATTTGAATTCGGCATGTTAGACATTTGTAGTATAGTTTCGCTTCCAACCCGATTTTGTGTGCGAGATTTATACAATTCAAAACCTCTAGGAGTTCCGGCAGATTCGTTGTTGGTACTCGTTTCGGATGAAGATATAACCACATTGCTTTGAGGCCAACGAAATTGATTTTGTGTTTTGGATGATGCAAAATACTGCCTTTTAGGTTTCGATGTTGCATTTCCAGGTACGATTGTTTTTAACTCATGATCGCCGGAGTCGAGTTTGCTCGTCGGTTGTGTTTTCTTTTCGTTATCAACACGTCGTGAGACATATATGTAGCTGACGTTAAACTGCCTTGTCCCGCTTGCCATAGCAAGGGCATCGGTCAGTCTGAAATTGTACCGGGGAATAACGTATCTGTTCGGAGCGAGCACACCGTCGCCCAATATCGAAAATGCACGCTGTTGCGAGCTTATCAATGTTACGGTAACTAACGGATTCTTTAGTAAGTTTGGAGAAAGAATTTGTTTTATTCTTTCTTCAAGTTGCGTCTCAGTTAATCCTGTAACCTCGATGACTCCGACTTCTTGTATCGATATTTTTCCTGTTTCGGTTACGACGTAATCATTAACGAATCGTGAACCAAGGCCAAGCAGTTCGTAAATGTCCACCCTGACAATGTCACCGGATTGAAATGTATAATCTCTCTTGTCTGGTAGCGTGTCTATCGGCTTTGGTTCTTCTCCTTCTTCCCACGCTATGGGAGTCTCTTCTGCGACACCCAGAGAATCTAATATTACATTAACAGCCGGGACAGTGCGAAATCGTCCTACTTGTGTTGGGTCAAAAAACTTGTTGCCGCAGCCGGTTGAAATTGCCAAAAGAAAAAGAGATACAACCAGTAGTAAGTAACTAATTCTATAATTACTTTTAGTTACCGTGTAGTACATGGCAATCAACATCCAATAACACTGTTTTCAGACAAATACTTACAATTAAAGCACGGACAAAATCGCTGTCGTACGAACAAATTTATCGGTTTAATATCCGGCTCGCTTAACTTTTTTAACCCTCATAAAAGCGATATTATAAAGAGATTAAACACCGGTTGAGGACTGTTTTATACTATCATTTTCGACTGATTCGAATGTATTCATAATACTATATTGTCAGCAAAGGGTATGTTTTTAACTGCTACAACTATAAGGTCATAAAGCATTTATAGGGTCGAGCACTTTACTGATATGATCTGAATCTGATCAGCGTAGGCTATGTAGGAATGCATATTAGTATGATTAATTATGCTTTATGGAGCGAAATCCTATCAATACCATAACATTGGTTTAGGGCCGATAATTAACATGGTTCCAATATAGATAAATAAGCCTTTTTCGGAGTAAATAATATCAGCAGCATAAATAATTTGTGGATAACAATTAAGAATGCTTATATGGATTATGGAATGCTTTTAAAAATTTTTAGGTTTTTTTATGATTTTATTCCTAACTTTTTGTTAGAATGGGCGTTCTTCAATTTAGAAGAATCCCTGTAACATTTATATGAAAGTAAGTTAAAAGCATTTAATTTATGGAGGTATGAGAATGTTCAATTCAAGAATTGTGCGAAATTTTACTACTGTAAGCCTGTTAGTTTTGTTTGTTTTCACTGCTGGACTGTGGGCTCAGAGTTCGAAAAGTGACCAGTTGCTCAAAATGGTTCCTGCCAAGGCCATCTTCTACGTCCAAATTAACAATTTTGATAATGCTATGAATCAAATAGACCAGTTTCTCGCCGGTGCTTCACCTATGCCTATGGGAATCTCAATGTTGGTGCGGGGGCAGTTAATAAGTCTGTTAGGCAGTCCGCAGTTAAGTGGCTTAAATACAAGCGGTAGTTTCGCTATATTCGGGGTAGCTACACCCGGAGAATCGGAGCAAGCCCAACCGGTTCAAGAAATGTTCGTCGGCATGCTCGCTCCTGTTACAGATTATAAACAGCTAATCGATGGCAATCCTAACTGTGCACAGCCTGATGAGAAGGGAGTTTCCAAAATAACGAAAAATGAGACACCTGTAATGCTGGTTACCAAGACGGGCGACTACGCACTTTTAAGCTGGGCAAAAGATTATGACAAACTTGTTGCAGTGGCAAAAGAAATTTCAGCGGCTGATGCAAAAGGTCTTGCAAGTACTCTCGATACTGCCCAAACGAAGCAGGCTATGGCTGAACCGATTTGGGTCTATAGTAATATTCAGCAAGTCTCCAAGACTTATGGTCCTCTTATGACTGAAAAAATTAATGAGATGAAGACGATGATGAAAAGTCTCCAGGAAAGCGGTCAGGAAGGTCCATTTGCGAACATGCAGAATATTCTCAATATGTATATTGTTGTTATTGATACTCTATTGAAGGAAACACAATCTCTGAATGTAGCTGTCAATCCGAAGCCAAATGTCTTGAAAATAACAAAAACCATAAACGCTGTTCCCGAAACGAAGATGGCAAGTATGTTTGTTGCAGACGCCTCATCACAGAAACAGAATGCTCTTCTCGGCTATATGGAGGATGGGGCGATGATGAATTATGGGTGTAGTATGAGTGCACCCTTCATAAAGCAGCTACAAATATACAGTATTGATATTTTTAAGGCTATGGGTACAACAATCAGTGACGAACAATTAACAAAAATGAAAACTCTGACAGATAATGTTCTTAAATGTATCGAGGGACCGGTGGTGTATTCTGTATTAGCTGATCCTAATAGCAAACCACCTTTTGTGGTCAAATATGTCATTGCCTTAAAAGACACGGAAAAATTCAATCCGTTGATTGAAGAGGCCATGGAAATGATGACAACCAGTGGTATCATGGACTTTTATAAGAGCCTCGGAATGGAGTCAAGCTTTGAGGTAAAGCGTGGAATTGACAGCTATAAAGGTGTTTCAATAGATTCGGCGAAGCTTTCGATGAAATCCACACAGGTCGGTACGCCACAGGCACAAATGGTAACAGCTATGTACGGCGATGGATTCGATTATCGATGGGGCATTACCGAGGATTTGTTCGTTTGTGCCGCCGGAGGAAATATAGATTCGAATATACGTGAATTGATTGATCAGGCACAAGCCGGTAACACAAAACAGATTGGTTCTGAGACAAAAACTGCAATTGCATTATTACCGGGGGCGGATAAGGCTGATTTCCTGTTAACTTTTAATTTGATTCGGGTATTTACAATGGCGACAACTTTCATGCCTATACCAATCCCGAAGATGAACGCACCTACAAAGAGCAATATTGTAGTTGCCGGCAAAGCTGGAGACGGGAAATTGGTTGTAGATATAGCTGTTCCAAAGGAGCACTTAGCTGAAATTATGGGTGCATTCTTAATGATGCAGCAACAGCAGATGCAACAACAGATGCAACAACCGCAAATGCAATAAAATAGCAGGAGCCTTTCAATGAAATTAGAACTTATGATTTCATTAATTGGTTCTATGTAAAATAAGGGCAAATTGGCGGTCGGATTGGCTTGGTTCGACCGCCACATATTTTATACAGAGTTCTTACCACTTGAAATCTATCTTTACTGGTCGTCTTTGAAAATCCCCTAAGGCTTCGATGCGTGGTCAGGTGGCGGATGATTTGCGTGACATTTTTAACGCCAAAGACCTGCCGTCAGCTGAGGGAAGACTTCAAAAGTGCGTCGAGAAATACTGTAAATCCGCGCCGCACTTGTCCGAGTGGATCGAGGAAAATATCATCGAAGGACTGGTTGTATTTGCTTTGCCTGTAGAGTACCGTCGCCGAATGCGCACAACAAATGTGTTGGAGAGTCTTCATGAGGAGATCAAACGCAGAACTCGTGTTGCAAGGCTGTTTCCCAACGAGGCTTTGCTGCTGCTATTAGTCAGTGCCATAGAGATGGAGATCAGTGAAAAATGGATTGCAGGCAATAGGTATTTGAACATGAATGTTGAAATGGAGAACGAGATCGGATTCAATGATTTGAAAGATAAAAGAATTTACAGAAATAGTTTTACTTGATCCTTGCTTATTGGAAATTCACTTATAATACTATGCAAAATGCATATAGTAAAATGTGGAATTTATATGGAATTACCGTTAAAATTACTATCAAATCGTACTTTTTCTATCAAATTTTATCTACTTACGTTGGAAAAAGGCTAAAAAAGGTTGACACCCTGACAGTTTTTAGGTATATTGTCAAATTAGACTCATTTAAATAATCAAGCAATTTTCTAAGAAAATTAACAAATAGCAAAACAGGAGGATTTAAGAAAATGATTAGATATTTTATTATTGTAGTATCTCTATTTATTTTTTGTTTATTGATCGGATGTGCTACCGATTTAGAAACTCAAATGCGACAAAGAGATAAGGCGAGAGTCGAGCTTGAAATAGCTTCTACCAAACTTGATAGAGCTAAAGTCAAAACTGAAGGTGAAATCATCGCAACTAAGCTAGAAAATGAACTGAAGGCCAATAACATAAAGTTTGAATCTGAGGTTAAAAGTATTGCGCATAAGGCAGGAATTGCCGCGGCTCAGAGTGATGCAGATCTATATAATCTTGCGAAGCAAAGAGGTGTAAAACTAAGTAACAGAAACTTTAATATTACAAAAGCAAATTACAAAGCTGCGGATGCTTTAATCGGACAACTCAAGAAAGATATTTTTTCCTTTTTACAAATACATCCCTTTTCAAAGAGCAAACATCGCTCAATATCATCCATAAGTCGTGATGCACCTATTTTGGTTGCAAACTTTGTTGATCTTTACAATCCAAGTGAATCTTCTATGTTTGGAAAGGTAGTATCTCAACAAATTGCATCACGATTTAACCAAAAAAGTCACAGCACTATCGAAACGAAATTGAACTCACAACTTTTTATGAAAGAAGGCTCCGGAGAATTTTTTCTTTCACAGAATATTATACAGATGAGTAATCAACTTTCAGCGCAAGCCGTTCTTGTAGGTACATACACTGTGGCAAGAAGTAAAATTTATATTACGATGCGTGTGATCAATGTTAGTGATAACCAAGTGCTAGCCTCGCATGACTACAACGTACCCATAACTCGTGATGTATTCAAAATGCTCTTTTAAACGAAGTGTATATAAATATTTATATTGTTGACATTAAACCTTTTAGTTTTCTACTATTTTCTCAAAACTAATTTTTATCGCATTTCAAATTTGCGAGCTGCTCCATTAGAGCATACCTCTGAGTTGCATCATTGCTGGCAAGTTTCATCAACTCCGCAGCCACTTCGGGTTTTGACTGTTTGAGTGTACGATATCGGTTCTCGCCATAGGCATAGTCTTCAAATTTTACTGTCGGATTCTTTGAATCAAGCTGTAACGGATTTTTACCCTGTTCTTTGAGTCTTGGGTCGAATCTATATAGTGGCCAATGTCCACATGCAACAGCCATTTTCTGTTCCTGGTTACCCTTGGTCATGTTAATACCATGAGCGATGCAGTGAGCGTAGGCAATAATAAGCGAAGGTCCGGGATATGCTTCGGCTTCAACAAAAGCCTTGACAGTCTGGTTAGTATTAGCTCCCATAGCTACTTTTGCGACAAAAATATTGCCGTAAGTCATAGCGAGCAATCCAAGGTCTTTTTTGGGAGAGGGTTTGCCCCCTGCTGCAAACTTGGCAACAGCAGCCCTAGGTGTTGATTTGGACATCTGTCCGCCTGTGTTGGAATAGACTTCTGTATCCAGAACGAGCAGATTTATATCGATACCACTTGCCAGGACATGGTCAAGTCCGCCGTAACCGATATCATAAGCCCAGCCGTCTCCGCCTAAACCCCAAACCGATTTGCGAACAAGATAGTCAATTATGTCCAATAGAAGCCTGCACTCGTTACAATTGCTTTTTTTGCATTGCTTTTTAAGTTCGTCCACATTAGCTCTTTGTTGTTCAATTGCTTCTTGGGTAGGATCATTTGCCAGAGTTGCTTGTAGTATTTTTTCGGCAAGATTTTTCTCTACGCAGCCTTGTTCTGTAACTTTATCCAGCAGCCATAAAGCTCTTTCTTTGAATTTGTCGGCGGTAAGCCTCATCCCCATTGCGAATTCGGCAGCATCTTCAAACAGACTGTTGCTCCATGTAGGCCCCCTGCCGTCAGAACGAGTCGTATAAGGTGTTGTCGGTAAGTTACCACCATAAATGGATGAGCAACCGGTAGCGTTTCCGATATAGGCTCTGTCTCCGAATAATTGCGTCAGCAGTTTGACATAGGGTGTCTCGCCGCAACCTGCACAGGCGCCCGAATATTCAAACAGCGGCTGGATTAGCTGGCTGCCTTTGACACTTGCCGTCTTGAACAATTTCGGATCCGTGTTCGGAATCGCAAGGAAGTATTCATAGTTTTCATGCTCGGCTTTTCTGAGCGGTTCTTGTTTCGCCATATTGATGGCTTTTCGACCTGTGGGTTTTTTGTCCTTGTCTTTTTCCTGTGCCGGACATGCGAGCACACATGCACCACAACCTGTGCAGTCTTCCGGAGCCACCTGAACGGTAAACTTCATACCGGCGAAATCTTTGCCTTTGGCCTCTGCACTCTTAAAAGTTTCAGGTGCATTATCAGCGTATTTTGGTTCATAAGCTTTGATTCTTATCGCTGCATGTGGGCAAACTAAAGAGCATGTCCCGCACTGTATGCAGAGATTCGGTTCCCAAACAGGGATATTAACAGCTACATTACGTTTCTCGAATTTAGTTGTTCCCAATGGAAACTTACCGTCGTCCGGCATCTTGCTAACCGGCAGTTTGTCGCCGTGGAACGCCATGAGCTCGGCTGTAACTTCTTTTACAAAATCAGGAGCATCATCAGGTACTAACTGCCGCATTTTTATTTTACTCGTAACCTTGTCTGGGATTTTAACTTCATAAATTTTATCAAGTGCCATGTCAACTGCTGCGTAGTTCATATCGACAACCTTCTGGCCCTTTTTGCCATAGGTTTTCTGGATGGCGTCCTTAATCGCTTTAATGGCGGTATCAAGATCGATAATATTACTTATCTTGAAAAACGCAGTCTGCATGATAACATTTATCCTGGCACCAAGACCAAGTTCCTCAGCGATATTGATTGCATCAATAACGTAGAATTTCAGCTTCTTATCTATTATCTGTTTTTGCACCTTTTGCGGCAGCGTATCCCAAACTTCCTCCGGTCCGTGAGTACTGGTCAGCAAGAACGTTGCACCCTCACGCGCCGGTGATAGCATATCAAATCGCTCCAGAAATGCCGGATTGTGACAGGCTATAAAATCTGCTTTGCTTACAAGGTATGGTCTTCTTATCAATTTCTTGCCGAATCTCAAATGTGATACAGTAACCGCACCGGCTTTCCTGGAATCATACACGAAATAGGCCTGAGCATAGTTATCTGTTTGCTCGCCGATAATTTTTATCGAGTTCCTGTTGGCACCTACAGTCCCGTCCGAGCCGAGCCCATAGAATAATCCGGAAAAATATCCCTCATCGGAAATAGCGAATGACTCATTAACTTCTATGCTTGTATTGGTTATATCCTCGATAATCCCTACTGTGAATTTATTTTTAGGTTTGTCCTTATCAAGATTGTCGAAAACTGCCTTTACCATAGCTGGTGTAAATTCTTTTGAACCAAGCCCATAGCGTCCACCAACGATAGTCGGATAATCCTTGAATGGAGTTTTGCCTTCACTCATTGCTTCCCCGACAGCAGTGCGAATGTTAAGGTATAACGGCTCACCCAAGCAGCCGGGTTCTTTTGTTCTATCAAGCGCAGCAATCTTAGTGGTTGTTTTTGGCAAAGCGGCGATGAAATCGTCTGTACTGAACGGTTGAAACAATCGAACCTTCACCAGACCGACTTTTTCACCTTTGGAAGCCAGATATTCTACAGTTTCATGTGCTGTATCTGCTGCAGTACCCATTAAAGCGACAACCTTATCCGCATCCGGCGCACCGACGTAGTCAAATAAGTTATATTTTCTTCCCACTACCTGCTCAAATTTGTCCATCGTTTCCTGGACGATTTTAGGAACTGCTAAATAATATTTATTCACCGTTTCCCTGCCTTGGAAATATACGTCCGGATTTTGGGCCGTACCGCTGATCATTGGCCTGTCCGGCGAAAGACCGCGTTTCTTATGGCGGGCAACAAGTGTGTCGTCAATCACGGCGCGCATATCGTCCATCGTCAGTTCTTCAACCTTCTGTACCTCGTGGCTTGTTCTAAAGCCGTCAAAGAAGTGCAGGAAAGGTATACTTGATGCCAAAGCCGCCTGCTGTGCGATAAGTGCCATATCCATAACTTCCTGAATACTATTTGAAGAAAGTATAGCAAAGCCGGTTTCGCGACATGTCATGACATCGGAATGGTCACCGAAAATAGAAAGCGCCTGACAGGCAATTGAACGGGCCGATATGTGAAATACGGTTGGTAACAATTCACCGGCAATTTTGTACATATTAGGAATCATAAGCAGAAGTCCCTGCGAAGCCGTGAAAGTTGTGGTCAGAGCACCCGTCGCTAATGCACCATGTACAGCACCGGAGGCTCCTGCTTCCGATTGCATTTCTGTAACAGAAGGTATTGTTCCCCATATATTAGTCTCACCTCTGGCTGTTTTTGCATCGGCAATTTCCCCCATAGGTGAACTTGGGGTGATTGGGTAAATTGCAACAACTTCGTTCGTGGCGTGCGCGACGTGCGCCGCCGCTGTATTACCGTCAATTGTAACCATTTTACGTTTCATTGTTTTACTACTTTCTATAAAATAAGAACAACAAATAAGTTAGCTTTAAAAAAGCCCCTCTCTACCCCCTTCCAACCTGTTTTATTAACAGTGATATAATCTGTTACGTTCAGGTAAAATCATTTGTTTGCAGGTTGTTATATCGCAGCCTGCGCAACAGAAGTGATATTTATACAACTTTTAAACAGACATATCAACATTAAAATTCGATAACATAAATAGCGACAATAAATATGATATGCTCTGCAGTTTATTAGATACGCAAACTCAAGTGCTTGTGCCGTTATTTCGCTTTGAAGCTGCAAAATGATGATAACAAACACTATATAAAAGGTCGTTTTTTAAAGCTAAAATGCTCCCCATTTCTGCTTTCCGGGTATGTAATAGCTTGGGCAAATAAAGCGGAAAATATTTGCAATTTTTCTGGCTTTTTCAAGTTTTGCCTGACCTTCATTTTGCATAGCATTTAGCTGGCTCCCGAAGATTTCTGAGAAATATTCTTCAGCGGCTTCATTTTTTTCATCTTCGGAATTAAACAGGCTGCGTAATCTGCTCAGTTCTCCTGCATCAAGCCAGATGCCGCAACAATTCGGGCATTCATCGACTTCGACTTCCTTTTTAACGCTAAAGAAGTGCCTCATCATTATGATATTATCACATTTCGGACATTTTATTTTTTCTGAACGGTCGACAACTATACTTTCGTCTCGCTCTATGTCCAGTAGCTCTTCTCCGGCAGATTCATGTGGCTCGTCAAATTTTTTAAGCTCAAGATTATCGAACCAAATGCCCCCGCAGCCACCTTTGCATACATCGACCGATACATCCGAGACTGTTATTTGTTGTAACTGATTTCCGCAGGCTGGACAATTCATAATCCATTATCCTCCAAAAAGTTTTCCATAAAATATTTTGTTAAAATTAACATTAGCCGATAATGCTACTTTTCAATACCAAAATAGTCAAGCCATTGTTTTGTTTCGCTATCGCTTAAGCCATGACGTTTTGCTCCGGGTTCTTTCTTTGGCCTTTTCCTGTTGAGTTGTTTATTAACGTTATTCCAGAAATTCTCTGATTTAATCGAAACCGCTTTTCTCGCACGGGCAGCTTTTCGCAATCTTCTATCGCTACTGACGATTATCAGTCTTTTAGGTGCGGTGCTTGTACTTATTTTATCCTCGATTACAGAATCTGTATCAGTACCTAAACCGGCGAAAGAGACTTCGAGGCCGTTTATGTTGTCAAATCTGCTTTTATCACGCGGTCCGGCTCCATCAAAAATAATCTCGCCGCTTTGTCTGGTCAATATCAAATAGATACTTATCATTTGACATAATTGATCATCGTTAATCGATGCTGCATATTCATCTATTTTGGGGATTGCGTATAATAAGTTATGACCGTCGATAATATACATTGTCAATTGTTAATTGTTCATGACGAACAGTATGTAAATTTTGCTGCTAATCCTCCGCTTTTGGAATTATGCTTCGAATCGTATCTCACCACCAACAATGGTTTTTTCGACCTTGCCCTTGACTTTCCAGCCATTGTATGGGCAGTTCCTGCTCTTCGAGCGGAACTTATTAACATCGATTTTATATTCCGCATCGGGATTAATAATGGTTACATCAGCCTGTTTGCCTTTGCTTAGTGTGCCTTTGTCAATTCCGATTATTTTAGCGGGCTTTTCTGTCATAAGTCGAATTAATCCCGACCAGTCCAGGATACCGGGCTCAATAAGTGCCTTTATATAAAGACTCAGAGCGCATTCCAAAGACGCTATGCCGAAAGGAGCCGTTAAAAATTCCAACTCCTTTTCGCTTTTAAGATGTGGCGCATGGTCAGTTGCAAGTGCATCGACTATTCCATCGGCTATCGCCTGCTTGAGAGCTTCGATATCTTTGACTTCTCGCAGAGGTGGGTTGACTTTATAGTTGGTGTCATATTCAGCGCAGCATTCTTCGGTAAATAACAGATGGTGTGGTGTCACCTCACACGTAATCGGCAGAGATTCTTTCTTGGCACTTCTTATTAGCTCGATCGAGCCTGCTGTAGATACATGCTGGAGGTGGTAGTGAATACGTTCTGAAGGGATTTTTTTTAGAAGTTGAATATCCCGCCATAACATAGCTTCTTCCGCAAGTGGGTCTAAACCAGGCAGACCGAGTATTGTCGAATAGTATCCCGAGTTCATTACACCGTTGCCGGCAATTCGGTCATCCTGGCAATGCTGGGCTATAACTACATCGAACATCCCGGCATATTTCAGTGCCCTTAACATAACCGCTGGGTCCTGTACTCCGTTGCCATCGTCAGTAAAACCAACGGCTCCGGCTTCAGCCATGAATCCCATCTCAGCAAGCTCAACACCGGCAAGACCTTTCGTGATAGCTCCCATTGTATAGACATGAGTTTTTCTTGCCTGTCTTGCTTTTCGATGGATGTATTCGACATCGGTCTCATTTTCTACCACAGGATTGGTATTCGGCATACATACTATCGATGTATAACCGGCAGCGACCGCTGCGGCCGAGCCGCTTGCTATCGTCTCTTCCTCCTCGTCACCCGGCTCCCGGAAATGTACATGGATATCAATCAAACCAGGTACGACAAGCTTTCCTGTTGCATCGATAACTCGTTTTACCGATTCGGCGGCAGATTCTTCAATTTTTCCTACTTCTTCTATCTTGCCCTGGGCGACAAGCACGTCACATTTCTTATCGACACCATTGGCCGGATCTATTACTCGCCCGTTTTTTATTAATAATTCAGAGTTCATATTTAACAAGAACCGTTTTTCAATGCCGATTATTTTTTAACTGCTTTTTGTGCCGAAGCTTGGTTAACCAGGAAAAGTACCGCCATTCTAACTGCAAGGCCGTTTGTGACCTGTTCAAGAATAACGCTGTTGTTGCCGTCTGCGACTTCGCTTTCTATTTCAAGGCCTCTGTTAATCGGTCCCGGATGCATAACCAGAATATCCTTTTTAGCTCTTTTCATTCTCTCGACAGTCAGGCCGAAATAGTGTGAATATTCTCGAATCGATGGAAACGGATTACCACCAAGCCGCTCGAACTGAATCCGGAGCATATTTATTACATCCACTTTCTCGATGACTTCATCGAGCGAGTAGCTTACCTTTACAGGAAGCTGACTTACCTTTGAGGGTATAAGTGTCGGTGGTGCGACAAATATCACTTCAGCTCCGAGTTTTGTCATCGCCCACATATCACTGCGTGCTACCCGCGAATGGGCAACATCCCCTACAATTGCAATTTTAAGACCTTCAAGGGTCTGCTTTTTCTTACGGATGGTATATACATCCAGTAGTCCCTGAGTAGGATGCTCACAGAATCCATCTCCGGCGTTGACTACAGATGCATTGATGTTTCTGCTCAAAAATTTTGGTGCACCGCCGGCACTGTGGCGAATTACAACAATATCTATACCCATTGCCTCCAGATTCTTTGCCGTATCGAGTAAAGTTTCGCCCTTGCTGACGGAACTATCCTTCTTTGTGAATTCTATAATATCAGCACTTAAACGGTTTGCTGCCAAGGCGAAACTGTTTCGAGTCCTCGTGCTGTCTTCGAAGAACAGATTTACGACAACCTTGCCGCGTAAAGGTGGAGCTTTTTTGACCGACCGTGTGCTTATTTCTTCGAAACCTTTTGCGGTATCGAGAATATATGTAATCTCCTCAGTGCTAAGATCTCTCAGTCCGAGTAGATGCTTTCGATTCCACTTGAATTGTTTGCTTTTTCTTATTAAAGCCATATATTATTTTTTGCGGTACTCTTGTTTAATCAATAGTAACCTCGTCTTTACCATCCGATTCAACAAGATTGACCTGGACTAAATTACTTGGCTCTGCATCGCTTTTATATCCGGCATAATCAGCTTGTATTGGAAATTCCCTACCAGCTCTGTCAACAAGAACAGCTAATTTAATCGCCCGGGGTCTTCCCAAATCAATTAAGGCATCCATAGCAGCACGTGTGGATCTACCTGTATAAAGAACATCATCAACTAAAATGATAATTTTATCGTCTATGTCGAACCCGATTTCAGTAGTTCTAACCTGTGGTTGTTCAGTGCCTTGTGGTGAATTAAGGTCATCACGATAAAGTGTTATATCCAAGGTCCCAAATGGGATATCTTTGCCGAGTTTTTTTGATAATTGCGATGAAAGCCTTTGTGCCAGAATTTCCCCCCTGCTGCGAATTCCAATTGCAGCGATGTTTAAATTATGCGGTGTATCGGAAATGATTTTATCTGTCAGTTCGTTGAGGGTCTGCTTAATTTGTTTTGAATCCAAGATTACTTTCATAGTTCCAACAATCCTTTAGGCAGGCCAATCCTAAATTACAGCTCGGAGTATATCAGCTGTGCCCGATAAAGGCAAGATTTCTCAGTAAGTTTTATAAAATCCTGATTATTAACATTGAAAAATGCAATATCGTAAATGTTACTGTATTATTTTCTTGAAAAAAAAGGTCATTTGTAGTATCATAATGGCAAGAAACCGGAGACAAGAAAATATCGGCTTAGGAGGCTGGCAATCGGGGTAGCAATTCTGTCTCTTTAGGATTTATGCGCAATTTCTGGAGTTATGGAGTGGCAGGAGCATCTAAAAAACCGCTGGTTTTGGATTTGATAGTGTTTTTAATAATACTGTCGGACTCTATCTGCACTGTAGCTAAAGCGCAAAATCTACAGGGTAACAAAAATCTGCAACCCAGGGGATTGGAATATAGTGGCATTTATGACTTAAGACGCATTGACCCGGCACTTACAGGTGAGGGTGTAAAGTTTGGAGTTATATGCCGGAGTTTTACGTACGTTGACGACGAACCACAGAATGATTACCGCCCGGCTATTGAGCATGACTGTCTAAGGGATACGAATTTCAGTTTTTATGATCAGGGCGAACTACAGGCAGGTTATTCACCACATTCAACGGCGGTATGTTCGATACTATTTGGTGAGGATCCTAATGCATATCACCCTCTGTTAGGTCAGTTTCATTATCAGGGAACATCGCCGCAAGCTCAAGTAGAAATCTACGAATTTAGGCATTTTTTAGTTAATAACGTAAGTTGCAATATACCTCCTGAGGTTGATATCATTACTGCTGATTTCGGTTATCCTTTTGAAGAATGGTGGACCAGGGGTATTGAATCGTTGGTTGAGCACTACGGTGTTATTGTCGTAGCTGGAATAGGCAACGGTTCTGATGCCTATGACTCTGTTCTCTATCCTGCTGCCGGAGCTAATGTTATTGGTGTAGGTTTGGTAAATTCTGTTAATAATGAAAATCCGGAAATTAATTTGGCGCATTTTGCATTAGCATACCCTGAGAATTCGAGCTTCGGACCAACCGTTAATGGTAGATGCAAGCCTGATATAATTGCTCCGGGGAATTGCTTGGCAGCAGATGTAAATTCACCTAAACAATACTCACCGACCGGCAACTGGTCCAGTTTCTCGACGCCGGTAGTTGCTGGTGCAATTGGTATGCTTGTACAAAAAGCCAAACAAGAACCTGACCTGAGTGTAGCTGTTTTGCCGAAAAGTGGGAATTGTGTGATTAAAGCAATATTACTAAATTCTGCAACAAAGCTGCCTTACTGGCACAAGGGCCGGTTAAAAACCGACGACGACCATATTGCTCCTTTGGATTATATTCAGGGAGCCGGTATGTTAAACGCGGTAGGCGCTTATGAGCATTTGGTAGCTGGTCAACAGAAACCGGGTAAAGTATCAACTATCGGGTGGGACCTGAACCAACTGGATAAAAAGAACAATATTGAATGTATATATAGGTTCACTTTAACGGAGCCTGCCGATAAGTATATCACTGCCACGGCAGTTTGGAATAGACACTATGGAAGCGTATACCCTTTTGAACCATTGACGGAGAAAGACAATAATCTTCGTCTTGAACTATGGGCTGTTGATCCGAATAATCCTGAAAACAGCTACATTCTTGATTTTAGTGATAGCCCAGTTGACAATACCGAGCACATTTATACAGTTGCGGATGCTGAATATACCGATTATGAAATTATTATCTCAATGAGTGACATTGATGGAAATGCTCGGGAATTTATGAACCAGCAATATGGTTTGGCCTGGAATTTTAGCCCTAGACAGGAGAGCGATGATATATTATGGTATGACCTCAATGCAGATGGTATCGTCAATGATTCAGACTTAACCATTATGCTAATGAATTTATTGGACAGTAGCAAATCTCCCGAAAGCTATCTAATCGGCGACATCAATCCTAATGGTGCAATCGATGTCAATGATTTGAAAGCTCTTTGGGATCACAATAATCAGCAGGCTGATTGGTAAAGTAATCAGTAATACGTAATCAAATAATCCGCATTTGAGAAATAACTTATTCAATTATAATCAATGGAAAGAAACAAATAAATGGGTTTACACTTTAAAATCGTACAACTTACTTTGGTATTAGTTTTGTTATTAGCAGGTTCCATGGAAGCCGGCAACACTTTATCGGCTGATAATCCGCAAGATAATAGTAATAGTGTTGTTATTAATGAAATCCACTATGATCCTCATATTAGAACTGAGTTAATCGAATTTATTGAACTCCATAATCCGGGCTTGGTCGATGTCGATCTTGCCGGCTGGTATTTTAGTGATAGTATTATCTATCAATTTCCATCAGGTGCAATCCTGCCGGCCGGTGGTTATATTATCGTGGCCCAGAATCCGACTCAAGTTCAAGACAAATGGGATGAAGGAAGAACGGCGATTACAGATGGTATAATATACGGTCCATTCGAAGGAAGGCTCGATAATGACGGTGAAAGCATTGTACTTTGTGACGCTGGCGGAGAAGAAGTCGACCAAGTCGATTACCAACTCGGATTTCCCTGGCCGACAGTCGGCGATGCAATGCCGGACAACAGATCAAGCACCAGTCATTCTATACAACTGATTAATCCGATGATAGATAACGATTTGGGTGGAAGTTGGCGTTCGGCTTCTCCCACTCCAGGAGCGCATAACAGCTCTGTTTATCTTGATAATCCCCCTCCTCATATTCGCCAGGTCAAGCACTCTCCGGAACAACCCAAATCAGGTGAGATAGTGACCATTACAGCCAAAGTGACTGACACCGACGGTGTTTCTGAAGTGAGATTTCAATACCAAATTGTCGCGCCCGGCAATTATATACCGGTAACTATCCCGAATTATCCATCAACCAATCCGGCCACTAAATCAAATCCGGCGTACGAAACAGGATGGGCGGATTTGCTAATGCACGATGATGGATTAGCTGGCGATGAGTTGGCTAATGATGATATTTATACCATCCAAATACCGGGTACAATTCAGGTTCACCGTCGTCTTATACGTTATCGTATTGTTGTCAGAGATAACGCTGGATATAGTCTTAAAGTTCCGTATTCAGATGATCCTCAGCCAAATTTCGCGTATTTTGTTTACAACGGAGTACCGGCTTGGAGAGGTGCGATAAATCCTAATGGCTCCTGGCCGGAGAACCAGATTCTCACATACAGTGCCGAACTGATGAACTCTTTGCCGGTGTATCACCTGTTATCGAGGGGAACTGATGTAGAAAACTGCCAGTATAATCGTGATTACGATAATACCGAGTACTATTTCTCAGGTACGTTGGTTTATGACGGTGAAGTCTACGATAATGTTCATTATCGAGTCCGGGGCCAAGTCTCTACTTTCCAAACAGGTAAAGAAAAGTGGAAGTTTGATTTTAATCGCG
Source organism: uncultured Pirellulales bacterium (assembly GCA_964508785.1). Lineage (GTDB taxonomy): Bacteria > Planctomycetota > Phycisphaerae > Sedimentisphaerales > Anaerobacaceae > JAFGPS01. Next base: position 30,916 of record CAZDVE010000038.1, read on the forward strand.
GCCATTATTTCCAGGCTCGTGATGATTATGGTAACAAATACGAAAGCAAATGGGACAAAATGAATATAGGCACCGGTACTTGTCCCTGGTGGCAGTATCCACATCCTGGAAGTTGGGACAGGGGTACACGGGGAATGATAATGAATGAAGCGCTTGCTTTTAGGCTATATAATATGGCAGGTGTGCCAAGCTGTAAAACTAATTACTTTCACCTTCGCGTTATTGATAGTGCTATGGAAACCGACCCTATAAGTCAGTATGAGGGTGACTTTGGGGGTCTGTATTTGACAATCGAGCACCCTGACGGGGCTTTTCTTGACGAACACGGATTGCCGGACGGTAATGTTTATAGAATGGAAGGAGGGCCAAATAAAACCCACCAGGGCCTAACACAGGTTGCAAACAACTCCGATGTTTATAGTTTTATCAGCACGCACGATTCTCGTCCAAACAGAGATTGGTGGGCACAAAATGTTAATCTGTCGAACTACTACAGTTCCAGGGCAATAGGTATTGCAATTAACGATTCGGACCGCCGCCCTGGATCTAATTGTATTTATTATCATAACTCAGAAACAGGACAGTGGTGGATGCTGCCATGGGATCTTGATCTGACCTTCGAATGGGCTACCCACTATCCGGACTGGGAGCATTTCAGGTATGCAATGGCCTATTCAGAATATGATATTGCATGTAAGAACCGAGCCCGTGAACTTATAGACTTATTGCTCAACAGCGATCAGGCCTGGCAGGTAATCGATGAGATTGCCTCAATTATAAACACGCCGTATGATGGTAGGACTTTCGTTGAAGCGAATCGGGCTTTGTGGGACTACCATCCACGGACCAAAAGGAAAGGACAGTTCTACGAATATAATGAGTTCCTTGTAAACAAGGATTGGTCTGGCCTGATAGAGTACTATAAAACATTTCTATCACCTTCAGGTTTCTCTGACTTTGTTTTTGGTGATTATGGTGTCTATGCTTTGATGGCAGAGACTGCTGATTCTTCGATTCCGGATACACCGACCATTACCTATACAGGCCCTGAAGGATTCCCTGCCGACAACCTTGCTTTTGTGACAAGTCCCTTTAGTGATCCTCATGGTAGCCAGACATTCAATGCAATGAAGTGGCGGATAGCCGAAGTAGCCCCGTATTCTCAATTTGTCCCTTCTGTTATCCCCTCGAGCAACGTGGTTGAGCTTTTAGAGTCGGAAAGTCCGGATTGGAAATATTTCAAAGGTGACAACGGCGAGCCTTCAAATCCCGTTAATGCTTGGCGAAACTTGAATTTCAACGACAACTTGTGGCCGATAGGCCGAACCAGCATCGGTTATGGTGACAATGATGATAATACGTTAATTATTGACATGCAGAATAATTACTCATCCATATATCTCAGACATCGATTTAATGTACTGGACCTTAATGAAATAGATACACTCAGATCGAAAGTATATGTAGACGATGGATGCATTATCTGGATTAATGGTACCGAAGTCGCACGGGTACATGTCTCTGACGGATTTAAGGCTTACGATGATCTGAACGGTGAATCTTATGTAGATAATGCGATATGGGAGGAAGTTACGCTGTTAGCGCCTTATGATTATCTGGTTGAGGGCGAGAATATCATCGCGGTACACGTACTCAATAGCTCACTGACCAGTAGTGATATTTCAATAGATATTGCCTTGATTGCTGAAAAAGATCAGGATGATGAGCCGTCGCAAGAGATCCCGTCCGAAACAGTGCCTTTTCAAGGAATACGGGGCAAGTATGAAATTGATGCACTGTGGGAAAGCGATGAAATTACATCACGTAATTCTCAAACCATACGTATACCCGTTGGTATTACAGAGCCTGGTTATACCTATCGAGTTCGTTGCCGAATGAAGGATAATACCGGCCGATGGAGTCATTGGTCGGATCCGATTCAGTTTGAAGCAGGTGAGCCGTTATCTGCAGGAGTAATAAATAATATCCGTGTCACCGAGCTGATGTATAATCCTGCCAATGCTGATATTGCTGACGGCGAGCTTGCTGTTGACAACGAGAATTTTGAGTTCATTGAACTGAAGAATATCGGCTCAGAAACTGTCAATCTTGGTCGGATTAAATTCACTAATGGGATTGATTTTACCTTCCCAAACTTTGAGCTTAGTGCAGGTGAATATGTGGTGGTTGTCCAGGACCGGGATGCCTTTGAGACGCGTTACGGTTTAGCGGTCAATATTGCTGGCGAATATACCGGCAGATTAAATAACGGCGGTGAGAGAATAAGGCTGGAAAATGGCTATGATCAAACAATATTGGATTTTAACTACAAAGATGACTGGTACGAAGTAACCGACGGCCAAGGCTTTTCCCTGACCATTATCGATCCGGCCAATCCTGATCCGAACAGTTGGGGTCAAAAAGAATCCTGGCGTGCAAGTGTATTCATCGGGGGTTCGCCCTGCTGGGATGATGTGGATGATATTACTGGTTCTGGTGGCTGATGATAAAAAATTTATAGTGCGTATGTTTAACTAAGCTATTGAGACAATGGAAATTTTAACGTTGTGTATTAGAGAAGCAGAATATGCATAGGATTATTGGACTGCGTTTATTATTTCTTATGCTGGTTTTATTTTGTGCTAATTCTACTGTTCTCTACGCCGATGACCAGCGGAACAATGACGACAATGTTATCATTAATGAAATCCACTATGATCCCGATATTAAAACAGAGTTGGTAGAATATATTGAGCTATACAATTCTGGTCCAACCGATGTTAATCTTGCCGGCTGGTATTTCAGAGATGGAATCTCTTATTGTTTCCCTGCGTTTGCTATTTTGCCCGCTGGTGGTTATATCATCGTAACCCAGAATTCGGCTCATGTTCAGACCAAATGGAGTGAAGGTCGAACAGATCTCGATGCTGATTTGGTTTACGGGTCTTTTGAAGGTAAACTCGAAAATAACGGGGAAAAAATTGAGCTTTGTAACGCCGCCGGAGAAGAAATCGACCAGGTCGATTACCAACTCGGATTTCCCTGGCCTACAGTGGGCGATCCAGTGCCGGAAAACAGTTCAGGTACCGGTCATTCTATACAATTGATTAATCCGATGATTGACAATGACTTAGGTGGAAGCTGGCGTTCGGCTTCTCCCACTCCTTCGGCATTTAACGAATCGGTTGATATCGAAAATGCCCCTCCTCATATTCGCCAGGTAAAGCACTCTCCAAAACAGCCTAAATCAGGTGAAACAGTAACTATTACTACCAAGGTCACTGACTCTGATGGTGTTTCGAATGTATCATTGCTTTATCAGTTTGTCGAACCCGGCGATTACATTAATATCAATCAATGGCAGTATCGTATAAATTGGTATAGCGTCGGGATGCATGATGACGGTCTTAATGGTGATGAAATTGCTAATGATGATATTTACACCGTCCAGATGCCTGGTACTATGCAGGTTCACCGTCGCTTGGTACGTTATCGCATTGAAGCTAATGATAATCTTGGCTATGGTCTTACAGTGCCGTATGCGGATGATCCTCAACCGAACTTCGCTTATTTCGTCTATGATGGTGCTCCTGCCTGGAGCGGCGCGGTTAAACCAGGCGACTCGGGGCCGTTAGGTGAGGTGGTTGAATATGGTACAGAAGTGATGAATAGCCTGCCGGTCTACCATCTAATCAGTAGAAAATCCGACGTTGAGGATTGTACATGGTACGACCAAATTGGTTGGACAACCCCAGAGGCGTCCGAGTTCAAATGGTATGGTACTATGGTTTATGATGGCGAGGTTTATGACCACATTCGCTACCGCGTCCGAGGTGGTACGCATCGCTATAGAATGGGCAAGAATATGTGGAAGTTCGATTTCAACCGAGGTCACTACTTCCAGGCACGCGATGACTATGGCCGAAAATACGATATTAAGTGGGACAAGCTTAACTTCTCGGCATGTATACAGCAGGGAGACTACCTACATCGTGGTGAGCAGGGAATGTTTGAGGCCGTTTCATTCAAGCTTTTCAATCTTATGGGTGTTGAAGCATCTAAAACCGACTGGCTGCATTTCCGCATAATCGATGAGGCTGATGAAACCGGCCCCACTCAATATGACGGTGACTTTTGGGGTCTTTATATGACAATTGAGCAGATGGATGGACGCTTTCTTGATGAGCACAATCTGCCAGACGGCAACCTCTATAAGATAGATAATTACAACGGAGAATTGAATAACCAAGGGCCGACCGCTGTAACAGACGGATCCGACCTGGATTCATTTATGTATGCTCCAAATCGTACTGAACAATGGTGGCGGGAAAATGTGAGCATGGAGCGATATTACTCTTATCGATGTGTTGTTGAAGGAATACACCATGGAGACATCGGATATGGGAAGAATTTTTTCTTTTATTTAAATCCTGAAACTAATATCTGGTCTATGCTGCCTTGGGATGTCGATTTAACCTGGGCGGAAAATATGTATGGCAATGGAATAGATATCTTTATGAATCAGGGTGACATATTTTCTCATACGACGTTTTTTACTGAATACCAGAATCGAATGAGGGAATTTCTCGACCTGTTATTTAATGCGGACCAGTTATATCAGATACTCGATGAATTAGCAAATATCATCGATCCGCCGACCGGTGCTCCAACATTAGTAGAAGCCGACCGCGCAATGTGGGACTATAATCCGATTATGATCTCCCCCTATGTTCATCCGGGTAAAGCTGGACAGGGAAGGTTCTATCAGCAGTCTGCAACTAAAGATTTCAGGGGAATGGTCCAGTTGATGAAGGATTATGTTATTTACGTAACAAATAACACCCGCTACTGGTATGGTCAAAGTGGCCCAAGTATGAATGAGATTGCTGCTGATCCGTCAATCCCTCAGACACCCATAATAACAGCTACCTGTCCTGAGGCATATCCTGTCAATGCTTTAACATTTGAATCCAGTCCATTTAGCGACCCCCAAGGCAATCACACCTTTTCTGCGATGAAGTGGCGCATCGCTGAGGTAGAACCTGATTCTCAGATAGTAATACCTCAAGACCCTCAGAGTGAAGCACTTGTGCTTGTTCCTGATACAGCCGAGTGGAAATATTTCAAGGGTACCGAGGAACCATCACATATACAGGGGGCATGGCGTCAAATTGATTTTGATGATTCTGATTGGCTGGTCGGCCATACTCCGATTGGATATGGCGAATCATTCATAGAAACCCAGCTTGACGATATGAGAAGTAACTATACAACTGTGTATATACGCAGGGAATTTGATTTAGCAGATCCTGATGTTTTTAATAATCTAAGACTGGAAGTCAAATATGATGACGGTGTTAATATTTGGATAAATAACGTCCACGTTGTCTCTGGTAATACAAATTCAGATGAGCTTCCTTATGATGCCGTTGTCAACAATCGTTCAGAAGACCACAGTTTTAATACTTTTATATTATCAGATCCGGGCAGTTATCTTATTTCCGGCACAAATGTTGTAGCTGCACAGGTAATAAATACCGACCTGAGGAACAGTTCTGATTGTTTTATCGATATTCGATTGACTGGTGATATGCATGAAGCAGACGAGTCTCCGAGCACACCACTAAATTTCAGCAGGAAACCAAGGAAATATGAGATTGATTCGGTATGGGAAAGTGAAGATATTACCGACTTTAATAATAGCATACAAATTCCCGCCGGTGCGGTTAAGGTTGGTCGGACCTATCGGGTTCGTTGCCGGATGAAAGATAATACAGATCGATGGAGCCATTGGTCGTTACCGATTCAGTTTGAAGCTGGTGCGCCTCTGTCGGCAGGAATATTAAATGATCTCCGTATTACCGAACTGATGTATAATCCTGTTGCCTCAACCTCTAATGACTCAATAGACAGTGACGAATTTGAATTTATTGAATTGAAAAATATTGGTGATGAAATTCTCGATTTAACTTATGTTTCTTTTGCTGACGGCATTACATTTGATTTTAATAACGGCAACATTGCCAGCCTTGGTCCCGGTGATTTTGTTTTAGTCGTCAGGAACAAAGATGCATTTGAATCTCACTATGGCACTGGCCTGTCCGACAAAATTGCCGGTCAATACAGTGGAAAACTCTCTAATAGTGGAGAAAATATAAGCTTAATGGATTTATGGAACGGTACTATAGTTGAGTTTGAGTACAACGATAGTCGCAGTTGGCCACTCTCGGCCGATGGTGGTGGACACTCATTGGTTCCTCTGACTTCTGCTTTGTTGAGTGAACCTGATGGGTCTTTGAAATATAGTGGGAACTGGCGAGCAAGCAGCTATATCGGTGGTTCCCCCGGTATGGATGATTTAGAGCCTGTAGCTTCTGTTGTACTTAACGAAATAGTGGCGCATACCGATTATAGTAATCCTCTGTATCCAGAGTTTGATTCCAATGATTGGATAGAACTCTACAACGCAACCGGAACGAATATTAATCTGAGTAACTGGTATCTTAGTGACATTATAAGCGATTTGAAGAAATGGGCGATTCCTGCGGTTGATATTGCCGCATATTCCAGCATAAGTTTTAACGAAGTTACCGACTTCCATAATCCTGTCGGCACAGGATTCGGCCTGGATAAGAAAGGAGAGCAGTTGTTTCTTTCCTGTCTTCCTGGAACATCTGAGGATCGTATAGTAGATAGTGTCAGATTTAAAGGACAGGAAGATAATATCTCACTCGGGCGTTACCCGGATGGCGGGAAATATTGGTTCAATATGATACCATCTAAGAATTCTCTTAATACCGAACCTGTTCCGGATATAGTAATTGATGAACTTATGTATCATCCGGAAGATGTTAATGATGAATATATTGAATTATACAATCCGACACCGGTTCGGATTTATCTCGAAAATACTGAAGGTACCTGGCGTCTGGATGGCACGGTAGAATATATTTTCCCTACAGGCACTTCGATTCCCGCTGATGGCAGACTAATAGTTGTGGGCTTTGACCCGGTTGTAGATAATATTCGATTGGATACTTTTATTGTCGCATATAACAGTGACACATTAACTCCTGGTGAGGATATTGTAGGTCCCTGGTCCGGCAACCTTTCCAATAGTAGCGAGCGACTTGCTTTGGAAAGGCCTCAACCGCCTGACTGGCTGGGTGACTCTGTTTCCTGGGTGATTGTTGATGAAGTGATTTATGCTGATGTCTCGCCCTGGCCCGAGGCTGCGGATGGTACCGGTAAAGCCCTGCAGAGAATCTCTGCAACTCCTTCTTATTCAGGAAGTAATCCAAATAACTGGTTGGCTGATTTTCCAACACTAGGTGATAAACCGTAATTAAATTATAGATTAACCAAAGCTGCCAAATTGAGCATTGACTTGGCTGCTGCTTTTATGTTATGATTTAGTATAGAATGAAATTCATTGTTGTTATAGCCACGTTCAGTATTGCGGGCAAACAATTGGGGATGGGATTAAAAGGGTGTATTAATGAAAATTTTGTTTTGTAACCTGATATTAGTTATTTGCTTGGTTAATATAGGGCAAGCAGACGTTCCTCTGGTAATTAATGAGTTTATGGCATCCAATCATAGTGTTAAGGCTGATCTGCAGAAACAATACGATGATTGGATTGAAATCCACAATTATGATTCTGATGCTTTTAATATCGGCGGTATGTACCTGACAGACAATCTGTCTGTTCCAACCAAGTGGCAAATTCCTACAGCAACCACTATCCCGGCGAGCGGCTATCTGTTGATATGGGCCGATGAGGACACCTCAGATACCACAGATACAGAACTTCATGCGAATTTTAAGCTCAGTGCCGATGGTGAAGAAATTGGCCTTTTTGACAGAGACGGAATTACTCTGATTGATAGCATTATCTTTCCTGAACAAACTACCGATATTTCCTACGGCCGCGATCCAGATGCGGATGGGCAATGGCGTTTTCTACGTGTCCCTACCCCGGAAAATGAAAATACCGGAGGCTATTTAGGTGAAGTTGAAACCACCATGTTCAGCCATAGTCGCGGATTTTATGATTCACCTTTCACTCTAACAATCGCCACTGAAACAGCGGATGCTTTAATACGCTATACTACAGATGGCAGCATTCCCACAGGGGCATACGGCCGGTTATATACAGGCCCTATCCAAATTTCTACTACAACGTGTCTACGGGCAATGGCTTTTAAACCAAATTGGAAAAGTTCTAAAACTGAAACGCATACTTATATTTTCCTCGATGACGTAATACGACAACCTACAAATCCTGAGGGCTTTCCCAGTAGATGGGGAAGTCGATATGCGGACTATGCAATGGACCAACGCGTGGTAGATGACCCGGCATATAACAACGAGATAAAAGACGATCTTAAATCTACCCCCTCGGTTTGCATTGTTATCCCCAACGAGGATTTCTTTGGCAGTAATGGAATCTATGCCCATCCCGATTGGTATTCGGACGAATGGGAACTGGCGGAACGCGCTGCTTCCATAGAATGGATAGATCCAAATACCGGTAGTAACTTTGGTGTTAATGCAGGCCTTCGAATCCACGGGGGGCCGTATAGCAGGAGCGGCAATATAAAGAATGCCATGCGGATAATCTTCAGAAGCGAGTACGGTCTTTCCAAACTGGAGTATCCGCTATTTCCGGACACCAATATCAAAACATTTAACTCTCTTGTTCTGAGGTCAATCTGGAACTACTCATGGACAGGTCATAGCGGCATGAGTGGTTCCAGACATGCAGATTACCTCCGTGACGCTTTTGCCCGTGATACTATACGGGACATGGGAAATCTGACTCCACATGGCAGGGGTATCCAAGTGTATATTAATGGATTGTATTGGGGTCTGTATATTATGACTGAGAGATCCGATGAGCACTTCTTTGCAGACCACCTGGGAGACGATGAGGAAAATATTGACATGCTGGAGGCACCCAGTGGAAGGGGTGCAGAATCTGTTATGCAGATTGTATCAGGAGATAAGCAGGCCAGCCAGGCATGGGATGACCTGTTTACTATGGTGGACAGCACGAACTTAAGCACATCACAGGCGTACGAGGCAATCCAGGAATATGTGGACATTCCTTCCATGATCGACTACATGCTGATGATATACTATGTTGGCAGTCGGGATGCACCTGTATTCTTAGGAAACTCCTATCATCCACGCAATTTTTATGTTGCTCGTATAAGAGAACCGGCAGGTCCTTTCATCTTTATACCTTGGGACACGGAGTGGGCATTGGAAGAACCCTGGGTTAACCGTGTCAGCGTAGTAGGGATTTTTAATCCTCATTACTTGATAGACAGGCTTAGAGTTAATTCCGAGTTCAGGATGCTTATGGCCGACCACATCCATAGGCGGTTCCATAATGGAGGGGCTTTAACACAGGAACGGACTACCCAGCGTTATATGGAACTTGCAGGTGAGATATATGGGGCTATTGTAGGAGAATCCGCACGCTGGGGGGATGAGCCCCGACCATCGAGACCCTATACACGCGATGTCGAATGGATTGGTGAGGTTAACCGCTTAGTGGACGAGTACTTTTCTGATCGTACGGATACGGTCATCGAACAACTTAGAGATGCTGGTTTTTATCCACTTATTTCAGCTCCGATGTTTTTAGTTAATGGTCATATTCAGAATAGCGATTATGTTTCGCCTAACGATATGTTCTCAATGATGGCTATTGATGGTGCGATATATTACACTCTTGACGGCATCGACCCGGGAGTACCAAGCTCATCACAGCAAACCGGCGAAACTATCACCATTGTTTCTGAAAATGCTCCTAAACGTGTCCATGTTCCGACCGGCTTGGTTGGCAATAGCTGGAAAGGCGGCCGTTATTTCAGCGATGCAGACTGGATATCGGGCACGGGAGGAGTTGGTTATGATACCGGCTCCGAATACATGGACTTTATTGATATCGATCTTTTCGATCAGATGTACCAGAGCCGGACAAGTTGTTATATACGCATACCCTTTACTACACAGCAGCCGCAACAGTTTGAGATTATGAAACTCAGAATTCGTTACGATGACGGCTTTGTGGCATATATCAACGGCACAGAAGCTGCCAGACGCAATTTTGAAGGCACGCCGACCTGGAACTCCAGCGCCGATACGATACATGAAGATACCGCAGCCGTTAACTTCGAAGATATCGATATATCTTCTCATATTGACGAACTCGGTTCCGGCGGCAATATCTTAGCTATCCACGGCTTGAACGCTTCTCTTACAAGCTCGGACTTTCTTATCTCTGCAGAGCTTATTGCCTACGAAGCTCTCGAAGACTATTCTCCTTCGGAAGCTATTGTCTCACCGAGCGCACTTGAATATACAGGTCCTATTACATTAACCGAGAGCACTCATATCAAGGCTAGGGCGCTTAGCGGCATTACATGGAGCGCACTTAACGAGGCCACTTATGCAGTTGGTCCTGTAGCGGAAAACCTTCGTATTACCGAATTGATGTATCATCCCCAAAACGACCCGAACGAAGAGTTCATTGAGCTAACCAATATAGGAAACGAGACGATCAATTTGAATCTGGTCAAATTCACCAACGGTATTGATTTTACCTTCCCCAGTCTCGAACTTGCTCCCGGCGAATATGTGGTGGTGGTCCAGGATAGAACAGCCTTCGAGGCCCTCTACGACACGGATATTACTATCGCAGGTCAATATACCGGCAGACTAAACAATGCCGGTGAAAAAATCGAACTTGAAGATGCCATCGGCCGGACCATTCTGGAGTTTGACTACAAAGACGGCTGGCGTTCGATAACCGATGGCCGGGGCTTTTCCCTTACCATAGTAGAACCTACAAATCCCGATCCTAACAGTTGGGACGATGGAAACTACTGGCGAGCAAGTGCGTATACCGGCGGCTCTCCCGGCCGGGACGACAGCGGTATTGTTCCCGATCCAGGCTCTGTAGTTATAAATGAGCTGCTGGCCAACACACCCGACGGTGAGCCGGACTGGATAGAATTATATAATACTACCGGGACCCTCATAGATATCGGTGGTTGGTTCCTAAGCGATAACGATTCCAATCCTGCCAAATACGAGATTGCCTCAGGGACTGTAATCGGTCCTTACGGTTACATTGTATTCTATCAGGATGCTCATTTTGACAATCCCTCTGATCCTGGCAGTCTGGTTGGATTTGCCCTTAGCGATGACGGCGAGAGTGTATATCTAAGCTCAGGTCGGGATGGTGTTATTACCGGTTATCGTG
>CAZDVE010000039.1:0-42135 GCA_964508785.1 uncultured Pirellulales bacterium
GGCAGTGTCTCAGTCCCGATGTTGCGGGCCAACCTCTCAGTCCCGCTACCCGTCGCTGCCTTGGTGAGCCATTACCCCACCAACAAGCTGATAGGAGGCAGGCCGCTCCCGCGCCGATAAATCTTTGATCAAATGCCTATCGACAAATGATATCATTCGGTATTAATGCCCCTTTCGGAAATCCCCTAAGGGATGACGCTATCCCGAAGCACGAGGTACGTTACCTACCCGTTACTAACCCTTTCGCCACTAACCAATATATGAATACACTGGTCCGTTCGACTTGCATGTCTTAGCCACGCCGCCAGCGTTCGTTCTGAGCCAGGATCAAACCCTTCAATTTATATCGTTAACCCATGCCCTCTAAGGGGCAAGAAGAGGGTTATCGAATAGAAGGCTCAACACTTTGGCATACGCACCGAAAGTGTCGGCAAAAAAACACCGATTAAATTTCACTCCCCGCTTCCGCGGAGAATTTTTTAAGCATACCAGGCTCAAGCGTATTCGAGCCTGACTGCTGCACTTTCGCTGCTGCCCCTGTGAGATAAGTTTTCACTATCTCACGGGGTAATTTTGGCTTAACTGTTAACTTGTCAAAGAACTTTATAATCCCTTGCGGGAGAAATTTGTAAATTCTGTATAGAAAAGAGCGGTCAAGTATAGAAATACATTCCCTACTTGACCACCACCTCCCATTAATTCTATCTTATATACGCATATCGTCAATAAAATATGCGAAAAAAGACAAAATTTTTTGAAAAATTTTTTCAGGGCCTAATAAAATGCCTTTGAGCAACATTTTGAGGCCTTATATGTTAGTAAATATTATTAATCATCTATGGCAGAATCCCATAGATTGTACTTCTGCCGCAATTTTGTTATTATCGACAAACTAAAAGAACTTCGTGTAGGCAAATATTCATTATATGCAATACCGACATATAAAGGAACTTTTATGTACAAACGGATATTTTTCCTTCTATTCTTCTCAAGTTTATATATCGTCACCCATGCCGATGGCAGCACATCCTGGCCGAGCTATCATGGACTGCGACGAGATAACTTGTCAACCGATACATCTCTTATGCAAAAATGGCCGCAGGATGGCCCGGAATTGCTATGGACTGCTACCGGCATAGGACACGGATACAGCTCAATTTCACTAGCAGAAGACCGTATTATTACGGCCGGCATGATAGACAAGCAAACACACGTAACAGCCTTAGATATGAGCGGTAAACAATTATGGCAACGTCTGAACGGACAGTCGTGGGAAGCATCCAAAAGACAGACCTGGGCGGTGCCCTATGCCGGCTCTCGTGGCACTCCAACTGTCGATGGTAACACCGTTTACCACCTCTCTGAATTAGGTCGGCTTGCTGCATTCGATACACAAACAGGTCAGGAACGATGGCATGCCGAGTTACTACAGACCTTCGAGGCGGAAAGGCCGGAGTATGGATACAGCGAATCGGTGCTGATTCATGAGAATAGTCTGTTCTGCTGCCCCGCCGGTGCCAAAGGCTACATTGTAGCGCTGGATAAAAATACAGGACGAACATTGTGGGTAAACACTGATATAAAAGACGCTGTGGGGAACTGCTCGGCTGTGGTCGCAAATATCGACGGGATAAAGCAGATCATTACCATGAGCTCAAATCAAGTGCTCAGCTTTGATCCAAATAATGGCCATCTTCTTTGGCAATACACATTCAGCAACAACCGTGGAAACAATGCAACTGATGTTATAGTCAACGAAGGTCTGGTCTATGCTTCAAGCGGTTATGGTAAAGGCAGTATTTTACTGCGACCGCAACGGCAGGCAAACGGCAAATTTTCCGTTGAGAAGGTATGGTCGAGCAAATTATTGGATAATCATCACGGAGGTGTGCTTCTGTTAAACGGCTACCTATACGGCGCCGGGCATGAGGCCCGCGGCTGGCTCTGTCTGGATTTCAATACCGGAGATAAAATGTGGCAGGCCGATGGCAAAGGCTCTCTGACCTATGCCGACAATCGGCTTTATTGTCTGAGCGAAAGAGGCACGATGTCACTGGTCAAAGCAACATCCGAAAAGTGGGACCAGGTAGGTACACTACAGTTGCCGCGAGGCGGCAGAGGGCTTTTCTGGGCGCATCCGGTCGTCTTTGGCGGAAGGCTCTATGTGCGACATTCGGAAAAACTTTTTGTCTACGACATTCGAGAAGACTGATTCCAATAATCCCGGCATCAATTTCCACGATTAGCCCCTACCCAGAGAGACCGTAATCGAGATACGCGAATATTTCATGCAACGCTAATCGATAATCTTATAAACGGAATCACCTGCACGGACGCGGTCAGAAACTTTTACGCCAATAGAATCACCCGCCTTGGCTTCCGTGACATCCGCGTTATCTATCTGCATCGAGGTTACTTCCATCTCAAGGTCCGTGGTGTGGCCTTTAATCCTGATTTTATCGCCGACTTTCAAAGAATCAGTCAGCTCGATACCTGCAACAAAAGGGTGTGCAAAGAAATCTGAAACTGTTCCAATAATCTCCTCAGCCATCTTCTGTCTCCTTTCAACCTAACTGACTCGTTCATCAAATCAGTGCCATTTTAACGCGGTTAGTCATTTTCCGCAAGTGCCGGCATTCAAGAATCCTTTATTAGATGACGCTTTTGCCTTTTATTCTTCGCTAACTCGTGTTTGCTCCGGGCCGAGATACGACATCTTCAATCCACCCAGGTCAATAATGATTTTATCATATGCCATGCCTGTATCAACCATCCATAGCTTGAGAGTGTGTTTGCCGGGCTTATCTATATAGTGCCGTGTTATATTTTTCGATGCGTTCCGCCGGACATTGTCCATCCACTGGGTGCTATATTCGGGCACGCCGAAATCTACAATCTGGCGCGGCTCCCTATCGATGGAAACAGCATACTGAGCAGCCCTGAAACTGTTTATGGCAAAAACAGGCAGGACAAAGGAATGAATCTCGACTACGCCGCTGTTATATGTATAAATATCGTATTCGAGATGGGGTGACTTCTCGGTCCAGGGATTTACACGTTCGGCCGTCACCGGTAACATTATAACTGATTTACCTGTCAAGCCTAAGTCGTTGACGATATCGAAAGTAACACCGGCTGACTCCACTTTCCGATGAAAATTTTCAGCGGCAATGGAAACAACTCCATTGTTTTCAACAAACATGCCTTTTAATTGACCTTTTTTCGGAGAAGCGGGATTAAAACAATTTACATAAATCGTCTCTTCACTGCCAAGACTCTGAACCTGTATTACTCCTTTTAATACCTCCCGCTGGGGGGCGTTGGACCAGTCAATACTTACAAAGATGCGCTTTTGTGTCGTAACCTGACCTTCGGATTCGCTCAGCTTGATCCATTTCCGGGTCGGTGTCGCTTTGAACTCGAATGGCTTTTTGCCTTTATTATATATCTCGAAAAAATGCTCCTGTTCACACACGGAATTGAAGCACGGCAAAGTACAATTGTAATCAATACCATTATCCAACGTATCGCCCTCCACGAAAATACCCATCTGAGGCTGCTCAGGGACCTCAATAGTTTCAAGTGGTGGCATGCGATAGTAGGAGGCCGTATTATGTTGCCGCCAGGACATCATATATTTCCATTTCCCATCAAGAAGCTGGTTGTATTGTTCCGTGACTTCACGAATATTGTCATAATCCTTTTTAACAATCTGTGCGAGATCATTCGTGCTGTTTCGCGACTGTTCGGCATACCATCTATTCTTTTGTGCCAGTAATATTTTGTGGTTCATGTAATTACTGGCTACGACCGGATAATAGACGAGCTGGAAATAGGCGGTTTTTAGATGTTCCGGCATTTTGTCATAAAGTTCGACCGCCTCGTCACTGATGGCCTGAAACCGCTCCAGTCTTTTTTCCGCTTCCCGATAATTTACAAAGCTAAATTCGGTATCCTCCCATAACTCGGTCATATTACTAAAACTAAATTGCTCGCCGAAGCCCATAAATTCCGGCTTCCGCTCAAATGCAAGTGCATAATATTCTGTCATAATTTGCATAAGTTCATCCGAACGTTCCTGTCCAAAAATAGATGCCAGCCACGCGGCAAGATGTGACGAGACATTGGTATGATCCACCACGTTAATGTCCCATGCCAAATCAAGGAAGAAGCTTATACCATATTCGCAAGGCTTGATGTCCCCGACATTTGCTATCCACACCCGCCTGGCGTTAAATTCGTACGCCTTTGTCATCTCCTCCCAGACCAAAGCCGGCGGTGTTGAGTAAAGCCACAAATATTCGTGAGGTGGGCCCAGATAGCTAAGATGATAATAGACTCCCGCTCCACCAGGCCTTTTATGCTCGAGCGGATTGCTCAGGCGACGTATATAACCGAAATTATCATCGACCCACATCAACGTGACATACTCCGGAACCTTCAGCCCATTGTTGTAAAGTGTCATGACTTCTTTATATGGTATGAAAACCTGGGGGATTTCAGTGATGTCCTTGTCTATGTGCTTTGTAAGAATCTCCCTCTGGTCGGCAAAAACCTGTTCGAGCAGGGCAATCTGTTCTTCCAGGCTTAAACCGCCCACCATCCCTGAATCATGAATCCCTCTCAAACCGACGGTATAAACATTCTCGAATTGGCCGTTTTCAGAGACACGCTTATCCAATACCTTATAGATATTTTCCCTGTTGGTATCATACCGCCAAGGTCCCATCTTTTCCGAATCCCATTCGGTGGCATTATTGAACAGCAGCGGCTCACAATGGGCCGAACCCATAACAATAGCATAATCGTCGGCAACTTTCTTGCTTTGAGGGTAATAGTTGAACGGCTTAGTGCATTCGTGCATTGCAGGCCAGCAGTGATTTGCTTTTAGCCTCAAAAGCAATTCAAAAACTCTTTTATAGGTTTTGGGACCGATGTCACCTAATTCGGGATCATAAGTTTTACTCGCCCATGGTTTGAGGCCCCAATCCTCATCGTTGATAAAGATGCCCCGATACTTTACAGAAGGCGGCCCGTCGCGGTAATATCCCTTTGTAATTACAATATTTTCCTTTTCCCTAACAGGCACATCGGCCCACCAATACCAGGGGCTGACGCCTATTTGTCTGGACAATCCAAAAACGCCATAGGCGGTACCTCTTCGGTCGCTGCCGAAAACCACTAAAGCAGCATCAATATTCGGGAATGGTTTTTGAACTACCTGTAAAGCATACGTTTCCCACTGGCCGGCAATACCGGCGGTATCGACTTTACCTTCTTTGATTAATTGCTCTATGAGTTTGTTATGTCCGATGGTCCCGACAATGACAATGTTTTTGTCGATTAGTCCCAACTCCGTATAGACCGGAGGCATCATGCCGGTGACATTAGCAATATCTTCTGCAAGATGATTTACAGCAATTCCAACAACCTCATAATCATTCACATCATGTAAAATTCCGGCAGGGACATCATTGTAAACAAGCTTGAAATCTCCCTCATCGTAATCTTGTTTTACTATGTCACCGAGCCCGGCATATAAACAACAGCAACTCATTAAAATCAAGAATGCCATCAAAACTATCTTTTTCATTTCCAACTCTCCTACTGGCAATACGTTAATACTCAAAAACCATGACAACCTGTTCACAGAACATCATTCAAATCTGAACCAGTCAAAATCGGCATACCCATTACTATTCTTGATATTGGGATTCACACAGAATAATCCGACCTTGGCGCCAATCCAGGTTCCCGGCCTGGCCTCGAATTCCCTGCCAATGGTCTTAAAATCATCTCCTGTGAGGCTATATAAAAAAGTACATTCCGCCCTGTCATTTACCATGACCTTAAGAAAACAACTCTCCTGCTGAACATCCACTGATTCGATTTGTTGAGTTTTGTCGTAACCCTGAAAATACGTGCCTTCAAACATCCCTAATTGCAGGCCGTCTTTCGTTTTGGTTAATCCCAGGAATGCCCATTGCCTTCCCATTACGACCAATCCGCTCTTTTCATTAGTAAGGTCGGGATTGAAATTAATTTTAGTTGTCACCGTAAAAGATGGAGCGGGAAATTTCTGCAACAGCAAATTGGGCACAAACCATAAATTGCCATTTTGAGTCAGGTTCTTTACGGCATAGAGTCGAAGATGGCCGGGATTTTTCGTCAAAGAGTACCATTCTTTATGCGGATTGGCATGCCACTGCCATTGCAAACCTAATTCGTTCGAATCAAATTCATCCGTGGTCTGAGGAATAGAAATGGGAAAGGATTGACCTACGTCCGGTTTATCCCATTCCATAACGGGTTCTCCTATGCCGTCATTGTCGGTGTCGTCACCCATCAACGGCCAGCCGTCTTTCCATTGGACCGGCTGTAAATGAACAATACGTCCGTATGGGCCTTTGTCCTGGAAATGCATAAACCACCACTGCCCGGATTTGAGCTCGACAAGACCTCCCTGATGCGGGCCGTTGATTTCGGTCCGGCTTTTATGAAGAACGATTTTATCTTCGTATGGCCCGTAAATTTCCTTTGAGCGCAGTACTGTTTGCCATCCTGTTGGTACGCCACCGGCGGGAGCAAGAATATAATAGTATTCGTCCTTTTTTAGAAATTTCGGCCCCTCGATCGTAGGCTGCTTTTCCTCATCGTGAAATATGACAGTGCCATTATCCAGTATTTTTTTGCCGTCTTCACTCATCCGATGCAAATAGAGAATGTCCGCCCGCAACTTACTCCTGACCAAATACGCATTACCATCGTCGTCCCACAAGGGACATGGGTCTTCCCACAATTCAACATCTACAATATGATGCAACTTCCATAGGCCGGCGGGGTCTTTCGCACTTGCCATAAAAAGACCCTCGTGCGGCGTACAAAAATAGACATAAAACATTCCATTGTGATAGCGAATCGACGACGCCCATGAGCCGTGTCCGTGGACGGGCTTATCGTATTTTTCAAAAGGCAGTCGCTCATAAACATGGCCGATGATTTTCCAGTTCACCAAATCTTTGGAATGCAGCACCGGTATGCCGGGCATGCAGTTAAAACTGGAGGCGACCATATAAAAATCTTCACCGACCCGGATTACATCGGGATCGGAATAATCCGCAAATAAAACCGGATTCTTATATTTGCCGTTGCCCAAATCAGGCACCCAATTTTGCGCCGGGGTGTTCGCTGCAAATAACGACAAAATAATAAAAAAGTAAATTGCCAATCTCATAAAAGGACTCTCATTACATGTTTCAGTTTCCCCTGATTGCAAACAATTGACCTGATTAATTGTTTACAATTTCATATATATGAAATTTCTCCAGCCTGGGCATCTTTATTTCGAAAAAGACGATACGTCAATAACCTACAAAGTAATTAAGCTGATGACCCAAATAATCAGTATTGAGGTAACACCAATAATCAAAGTAGCAAGAGTATGAGTTTTATAGCCGGTTTTAACATTCATTCCGGTCATCTGCGTAACTACCCAGAAAAAGCTGTCATTTGCATGAGAAACAACCATAGAGCCGGCCCCCACGGATAAGACGACCAGCGCTTTGGCAACTCCTGTCTCAAATCCTAAAGACGGCATTAACGGCGCCATTAAAGATGCGGTCGTAATCAGCGAAACTGTTGATGAGCCCTGTGCACTTTTTATGGCAGCAGCGATAATAAACGGCAACCAAATTCCAAGGTTAGCTTGTGAGAGAGAATCGCCAATCACATCAGCAATCGCCGAATTCCGCAGGACCATTCCAAAGGCTCCACCGGCCCCGGTAATCATAATTATCAGGGCAGCATTTAACAGCGCCTTGCCCACCCAGCCGGTAGTAGATAACATCTGCATCTCAAGTTTCTTCGGAAGTCGAAAGGCCAGAAGGACTCCGATAAGTAATGCGATGACCGGCTCGCCTATAAATCCCACAATACTCCTTAAATCACCCTGCCCAAGAGGATACGTTGGAAAATCGGAAACGGATTTAATCACGATAAGAAAAATTGGTACCATAATCGGTGTAAACGCCTTGAATGCAGAAGGAGCCTCTCTGAGCTTGGCTTCTACATCCGCTTGCGAGAGTTCAGGATTGGGGTCTATATAAATTTTCGAGGCAAATTTTATGGCGAACAGCCAGCCGACCACAAGAGCAAAAGCGCTGACAATCAGGCCGAAAAAAATAACCAGTCCGAGGTCGGCGCCGAGTATACCGGCGGCGGCGATAGGACCCGGTGTAGGCGGCACCAGGCAATGTGTGGCAACAAGACCAACAGCTAAAGCTATCGCCGAGCCGGCCAGGGATATCTTAGCTCTCTTGGAAAGTGCTTTATTCAAAGGTGTGAGTATAACAAATCCCGAATCCGCAAAAACCGGTACGGACACAAGATAACCGATAATAGACATTGCCAGGGGGACATGCTTTTGACCGATTACTTTTAGTATTCTTTCGGCTATTGCAAAGGCTCCGCCTGAATGCTCAAGAAATGTCCCGATGATGACACCAGCGATTATTACGATTCCGATACTGCCGATAGTACCACCAAATCCATTGTTGATTGATTGAACAATTTCACCAAGTGGCATGCGGGCACACAAACCGAATCCGACAGCGGCAAATAAAAGAGCGAGAAAAGGGTGAAAGTGGAATTTGCTCGTCGAGACAACAATAAAAAGCACACTGATAAGCAAAAGTATAATCAGGAGCACAAAAAGAGCCCTTTCAATATAGACCTTATAGCTGCATCGATACTTTTATTATTTTTGGTGTCTCACCTGAACTTTGGCCAATTTTTCGTAGAACTGTATAATACCGCCGTGGTCGTCGCCTGCCTTTCCGTCAACCTTAAGTGCCTGCATAATCTCCATTACACAGCCAGCCAAAGGTACAGGCACACCGATTTCATGGGCCGTATCCAGAGCATTTGCCAAATCTTTTATATGTAACTCAATTCTAAAGCCGGGCTTGAAATTTCCGTCCATTGCTAAAGGAACTTTGGCATCGAGTACGGTGCTGCCGGCCAGTCCACCACGAATGGCGTTGTAAACTTTTTCAGGATTTACACCGGCCTTTGTTGCCAGAACCATTGCCTCGGACATCGCAGCAATATTTAACGCCACGATTATCTGATTTGCAAGTTTGGTTGTGTTACCACTGCCGATATCGCCGACCAGAACAGCAGAAGCACCCATAACCTTCAAGATTTCCTCGACCTGCTCGAAGATTTCTTTTTTCCCACCGACCATAATTGAAAGTGTCCCATCTTTTGCCTTCGGCTCGCCGCCGCTTACGGGCGCATCGAGCATTTCAACACCTTTCTTGCCGGCTTCTGCGGCGACTTCTTTGGCAACTAACGGGGCAATCGAACTCATATCAACCAAAATCGTGCCCTTTTTTGCTCCGTCTAAAACTCCGTTTTCTCCCAGTACAGCCTTCTTAACATCGGGCGAATTAGGCAGCATTGTAATTACAACGTCACTTTGTGCCGTGACATCCTTGCAGGATTTGCCTTCTTTGGCACCGGCCGCCACTACTTCCTTAACCGGCTCCGGCCGAATATCATAAACTATCAGGCTGTAACCGGCCTTAATCAGATTCATTGCCATGGGCTTTCCCATGATTCCCAACCCGATAAATCCTATTTTTTTCATCGCTACTATCCCTAAAAAAAATCCTAACAAAAATTTAGTCAATCGGAACCAAAACCACTTTGACCGCTTCTTTACTTTCCACCAGCTCAAATCCCTCTTCCCATTTATCAACAGGAAGCTCGTGAGTAATCAGACGCTCCAGGTCGATTTGACCTTTGCCCATCATAGTAAGGCATTTTTCCCAAACGTCCCAGGTATGGCTGAAATGTCCCCTTAAGGTGACAGACTTTGCAATCAGCGGGTCCAGACTCAGGTTCACGGGCTTCGGCCCCCAGCCTATCTTGGTTATCTGGCCGTTCGGCCGAACAGCCTCCATCGATAATTTCAATGTTTCGGTCGCTCCGGCGGTATCTACAATCAAATCCGCACCGTAATCGTCACCCAAAGACTTGATTTTCGGCAAAGCATCTTGTTTGCTGCTGTTGATGGTGATTGTAGCACCGAATTCTTTCGCCAATTCCAGCCGATTGTCGTCACCTTCCGTGCCAATGGCGATAATTTGGCTTGCTCCTGAGTATTGTGCCATCTTCATACATAATAATCCAATCGGCCCCGGCCCGATTACAACTACCGTATCGCCGGGATTGACGTTACTGTTACATATCACCGCCTTATAGGCAACGCATAACGGCTCGGTCAATGAAGCCGCTTTTAACGAAACGCCGTCCGGGACCCTGTGCAGAATCCTTTCCGGAACTTTCACATATTTTGTAAACGCGCCGTCGAGATGAAAACCAAATCCCTTTCGTTCCCTGCAGATGTGATAATTATTGGTACGGCAAAGAGTACAATGACCGCAGTAGTCCGCATGAGTTTCGGATGTCACGCGGTCCGAGATTTTGAATTTACTTACTTGCTTACCAGCTTCTACAATCGTACCCGCGAATTCGTGCCCTAAAATAAAAGGACAGTTAAAATCGAAAAGTACCGTGTTTCTGTGCATGTGCGGGTCGGTACCACAGATGCCGACGTATGCAACTTCCACTAAAACATCATTCGGGCCAATCTCGGGAATCGGCACTTCCCGCAGTTCCGTCGCATCGGCTACGTTATCATATTTGACTACGGCCTTCATCGTTTTCATAAATCTGCACTTTCCACTATCCTAAAACCTTTTTCACCGCCTTGACAATCGCCGTATCAGTAAGGCCGTAATGTTCCAGAAGCTGCTCGTAATCCAGCGCCGACTGGCCGAAGCAATCCTGTATGGCGACCGCCTCCACCGGTATCGCCCGGCCTCTGAGTATAAAAGCTATGGCACTGGCAAGTCCGCCGATTATCGTATGCTCCTCGACCGTGACAATTCCTTTAACTCCATCAGCCAGTTCTTTAATAGCCTGTTCGTCGATTGGTTTCAATGTGCTGACGTTGATAATCCGCAGTGATATGCCCTGCTTATCGAGAGTCTCAGCGGCCTTGAGCGATTTATAGACCATGTAGCCATGCGCAAAGACCGTGACATCGGTCCCTTCCCGTATCACAGAGGGTTTGCCGATTTCGAATTCCTGATTTTCTTCGGTAACATCCGGCACCTCGTTACGATTGATACGAATATAAACCGGGCCTTCGTATTCGGCGGCCGCTCTTAACATCTTTCTTGTCTCTATGCCGTCAACAGGAGACATAACGGTCATGTTCGGTATTGCCCGCATGATGGCAATATCTTCAATGCTCTGATGAGTCGCGCCGTCACCGAAATCTGAAATCCCGCAACTTGAACCTATAATCTTTACGTTCACCTTTCCGATACAAACGCTAACGCGAATCTGGTCATAAGGCCGCCCGGCGGCGAAAACAGCGAAGGAATTTACAAATGCAATCTTACCACAGAGCGCCAAACCGACCGCGGTAGAGACCATGTTCTGTTCCCCGATACCCATCTCAAAGTAACGCTCCGGGAACTCCTGTTCGAAAAGGGTGGTCATTGTAGATTTGCTAAGGTCAGCGTCCAGCGCCACAATTCGCTCGTCCTGCCTGCCTAACTCCACAAGAGTTTTACCATAAACAACTCTACAATTTTGCATATTCATTAAACCTTGTCCTCAATCCTCGAAAAGCTGACGGGCCGTTTCATACTGCTGCCGTGTCATTATCCCATGGTGGAACTGGGCCTTACCTTCGGCGAAAGGCACGCCTTTACTTTTGATGGTGTTAGCAACAATCATAACTGGTGCTCCCTTAACTTCATCGGCTTCGTCCAAAGCATTTGCAATCTGCCTTACGCTGTGGCCATCGATTTCCATTACATACCAGCCAAACGCCTTCCATTTTTCAGTATATGGATTGGTATCGTAGCGCTCAATAACAGGACCGGTCGCCTGGACAAGATTTTTGTCCAGAATGGCCACAAGATTGTCTAACTTATAAAAAGCCGCCGTCATCGATGCCTCCCATATCTGCCCCTCGGCAACCTCACCGTCTCCTAATATGCAATAAACCGTGTAATTCTTTTTATCGAGTTTTCCCGCCAACGCAATTCCACAGGCGACACTAAGCCCCTGTCCGAGCGATCCGGTGTTTGCCTCGATGCCAGCCATTCTTAACATCTCAGGATGTCCCTGCAGCATTGTGCCGAGCTCTTTAAGCGTGTCTAATTCTTTTTCCGAAAAATATCCGCACCTCGCCAACGCTGCATATTGTGCCAGTGCTGCATGGCCTTTGCTTAGTAATAGCCTGTCTCTGTCAGGCCATTTGGGATCTTGGGAGTCGTGCCGCATTTTGTGAAAGTACAGCACCGCAATAATATCAGCTATCGAACACGAGCCGCCAAGGTGGCCGGGCTTGCCCGCCCCAATCATCATTACGATGTCATAACGCAGTTTCCTCGCTATTTTTTCCAGATCTGCTATTTTTTCAGCGGAAACCGACATAGCTGCTCTTCTCCTAAAATATATTCATGTTTATTAAGAAGTGTAATATTAACAAACAAAACTGCGATACGCAACGAAGCTTTTGATTTTTAAGCAACATAACTACTGCCGACCCAATGGTCATGTTGAAACTTTCCGAGTCTATCTGACATAGATAATAGAAAAAGAGAGCACTCTGTGACAATAAATAGTATATATAATTACTGTTTTAAGGAATCTTTTCAGAATTCCTTTATTTAGCCTCATTCAACAAATCGTTGACTGCATTTACCAGATATATATAACTGGAGCCCACACTTATTACATATTCGTTCTGTCCCCAGAGGAAGGGCCAGTCTTCCTTGTTTTCAGGAAAATCAGGTTTGATAACCACTACACCCGGAACGATACCACCAGCAATAAACGAATAATCCGCCCGATTGTTTCCGTAAGCCACCCGCTTCGAATGCGTCCCCACCGCCGAAACAAACGAAATATTGGAGCCTGGGTGACAACCGTAAACAAAATTCAAGCCTCTAAAGACATGCTCCGGGTCGATAATATCAGGGAAGGCCTTATGCAGAATATAACTGGTCATCGCAGAGCCAATAGCTCCGCCTGCACCGCCCCAACCGCCTCTGGACATTCTGACACCGAATGGATTGTCCTGAGAAAGTTTGTCGAGCATCTCCTGATAATTCCTAACCAGAGGTTCGATTTTCTCTGGGAACGATTCATCCATATACGGCATGGCACGCACCGCCGGAGCTGCATAAAAGAAAAATCCCCTTTCGGTGCTCGGTAAAAGCTCATTAATTCTCTCGGCGTATTCATCGTCTTTTGTACATATTAAAAGTTCAACGGCCGCATTAAATTCCGCTGCTCTTAATCGCCCGCCGGTAGTATTGCCATGTCTGAACAAGTTCGGATCATGACTGTGTTCCTCGTCCCAGACTTTTTTAGCAGTCTCCAGGCATTCTTCCGCAAGTTCGTTATTGTATCCTCGAAGTGCACGACTGGCAGCCACTAAAGCCGCTATCGAACCATAATCCAACGAGGTCGATTTATTGGTAAACGCCCATCTGTCATCAAAAGTGCCGCTTTTGAATCCATCCGATTCGCCTTCGGCCAGGTTGGGATCGTAAATCAGGTTGTCCGTCATGGTAAGTGCATCGCCGAGATGCGTATATTGTGACAGGTCGGGGACAATGATTCCGTTTATAGCGTGACCTACGGCCTTGTGCTGAGCAAGCAGCCCAAGAGCGCCGTGTTCTATCTGCTGTAGCAAATCAGGCACACCATCGGGAACGTGAATATCCACGTACCTTTTTTCCTGGTCGACAGTCGTCTGGTCTCTTTTAGAACCGAACGTCTCCCAAATCTGAACCAGATTAGACACGACATAATACTGCGTCTGAGTGCGAATATCGTAATCACCCGCATCGAACCAGCCGCCAACATTTAATCCGGGAATATGCTCGCCCGGCTCAAAAGGCGTATCCGTCGTCGGCCCCTGAGCGTACAAATCGAAATGTTCGTGATTTACCGGTGCCTGAAGTGCATCGTCCAGATGAGCAGCACCGTGCCAGACGCGATAAGCCTCATTGACAAACATGTGGTCCATTTGCACCGGGAAATACACGTCCAGTGTCGGGTGCCAGGCGTTCTCATAAACATCTTTTGCAATCCGGAACACCTTCGTACGCACATTACCATATTCAATCACATATAAACCGCTCTGTTTTACACAGGAAAAATCAAACGTTACATAATGATATCTCAGATAGTCACCCCATGTCACCAAATCGCCCCTGTATGCTTCAATAAAGTTACCGTCCCCCATAACTCTAAGAAGGCGAGCCGTATTCAACGGAGTATCATTCTTATCGAGCTCTATTACTGCAACTTTCTCTTGTTTGGGGTGATAACCAACCTGTGAGTGGGCAATCATCGGTGGTCGAATCCAGCTGGCAATCGTATCGGCACTAAGGAACCATTCAACCACCCTTCCGGTTTTACCTTCCGGGATAAGGCTGCGTACTACATACCAGCCGTTTTGAGCCTGGTTGCGTCCATCAAATAATAAAAGCTCGTTATTTTCTGTTTCGATTGTCACACGTCTTGCAGGGTTCTCCGGGACCAGAACAAGGGTCTTTCCCTTTGCAATAGGCAACGGCTCAACCTTACCGGATGCGTCCACAGTCATAGGGCTGCTCGGATAAAGCGGGAAAACGCCGCTGTGACCATCCATCAGAAATGCCTTTTCAAAATACGCCGCCGGAAGAAATTCGAGATTAAAACCGGCTCGGCCGACAAGCTTCTCAGGAAGCGGCTCTTCAAGATTGACACTAAGAATTATCCCTTCGTCGCGAACCTTTGCCTGAATCATATAATCAAATTCATAATCGGGATAAGACAAAAATATTTCGATACAATTATCTTCCTTTTTCACATTGCGTTTTACAAATCGAGGTATGGGGTCCCATTGTCCGGGTGTCGGACTGAGCCTGACATCTCCATTGGTCGCCGTGCGCACTTCGTGATGAATTATCTCAATCCCCGCGATTTTGGCATCGCCGAAATAATTGTCATACCAGTTATTAAAAACCAGCACATTCAAACCTCGGGTCTCAAAGTAATCGCTGTCATTTAGTTTGAGTTTGTTATCGCTGTGATAAACCTGATTGCATCCTTGCAAAAAAAGCAAGCCAATAATAATCAACGATAAGAACGCCGGCGATTTGCTGTTCATAGACAATTTGTACATATTCACAATTCCCCGAAAAAAATAATAGGACCTTCTATGCCACTACAATTTAGATAAAAGCACTCACTCAGAATTATTTATAAACTTCATCATCCCCCAAATACTCGAACCAGTCAAAATAAGCGGTACTTTCGACCGACTCACCAATTGAAGTTGCATAAAGTGCATACATACATCCGACAAACCCCCCCGCTTCTTTCGTACTTAAAAAAGTTGCATCGACATCATTTTTGAGCACCTTCCATTTATTCCGACTAACTGCATATAAAAACGAATATGTATTTCCATGTGCTTCTATTTTAAGAAACAAATCGTTCTCATCCGGGACATCTATCAGTTTTTCAGAAGCCAACAACTGCATTTGTGAATTACTGTCGTCGGGTGATTTATAAAGCTCAACGACAGATTCCCCACCATCTAATGATTTACACAATAAATAGAAGTGATTCTCGTTCTGGAAGGCCAAAATTCCCGCTTTCTCACTTTCGGCCCTTGGTGAAAATTGAAGCGAAACAGCAGCATAACCTTTCGAATGTTGCTGCCGATGACCCAAGAAACTTGGATTAACTTTCTGTGAACAGGTTTCCGGCCGCAACCGCATGGCTAAGTAACCTTTTCTTTCTGTCAGACTATACCACTTTTGATGCGGGCTTCTCAAAAATACCCAGTTATAGTTTAGCTTCTCTTTATTAAAGTCATCTTTGAGAATAAAATTCCCACTAAGAGAAATCTCTGTTTTATCTGCGGCCGATTGAACCGGCACAGGATATTGATACCGGACTTCCTCGTGATTGGGATTAATAACCGGCCAGCCGTTGAGCCAGCGAACCGGTGCTAAAAAAGTTTCTCTTCCGGTATTGTAATAACCTTTATCGAAGGGTTTATAAGGTCGGCAGCCTAAAAACACGGCCCACCAATCGCCACTTTCGGCCTGCACGAAATCTGCATGTCCCGTGGATGTAACAGGGAACTTCCTTGCAGGGTCTAAATGCCTCTGAGTCAAAATCGGATTCTTTTGATACGGAATATACGGCCCGGCGACATCTTTACTTTTGAAAACAACCTCAGAGTGATTATCACCGGTTCCGCCCTCGGCGGCGATTAAGTAATAATATCCGTCTTTTTTGAAAATATGAGGCCCTTCTATCCAAACCGGTTTCTTGGTGATATCCGTCCCGCCGTTGACGAGTATATATTCTTTTCCTGTCATCTTAAGAGCTTCGATGTCGAATTCATACATTCTTATTGTTCTGTGACCGCTGTATAACGATTTATTATCAGGAGGGACACTGTTATAAACAATATACGCTTTGCCGTCGTCGTCGAAGAACATCGAAGGGTCTATTCCATTTATCTGCGGAATCCAGACCGGGTCGGACCATGGCCCCGCGGGATTTTTCGAGGTGACAACAAAATTACCTCTCCCGCCGACAAAGGTGCAAGTAACGTAAAAAACGCCGTTATGATGTCTTATTGCCGGAGCAAATAGTCCCTCGGATACTCCACGTCCGTTTAAGTCGAGTTGCTCTAATCTATCCATGACATTGCCTATTTGTTTCCAGTTAACCAGGTCCCTGCTTTGGAAAACTGGAATGCCCGGAAAATATGAAAATGTCGAGTTGACCAGATAATAATCACTTCCTACCCGGCAAATACTTGGGTCGGGGTAAAAGCCGGCCAGGATCGGATTATTGAATGTCTTGCTGCTCTGTGCTGATGAAATATTAGACGAAATAAAAATCAGACATAAAATTGTCGGCATCAACTTCTTTACCATTTGCAATCCCTTTATAAAACCATTTTTAATCGGAGAATAACAAGGGACACCATAGGTACTTTGAAGCCACCTTTTCCGCAGCTATAACGACTAAACCAATGCCTGTCCCCAATTATCAGCTTGAAAAAATCAACATTAAATTTACGGATTCATATAAGTTGAGAATATTATGGTTTGGATTGTCGGAAAAGGCAATAAAAAAGCATAAAGATGGTGTTAGCAGGGCAAATACAAAAAATGGAACTGGCCCGGGAGTTCTAAAAACCCGCAAATACAACAGTTGGTATCAAGCCGGATTTCTATCTATTTTGGCATACTCACTACGAGAGCACTTACGGAAACATACGTTTTGGACCAGGATGGCCATGCCTTGATCTATTGTGCCGCGATTCAGGATGTGGCGGCGGTACCGACCGAACAGGCCTATGTCGCGAGTTGATTACAACTACCTCATTACATGCGTGCCCATGACGGCAGCGCTCATTGACTATAGTACAACCGGAAAAAGAGATTGCCAGTATTGCTAATAAGATGATTGACACAAGCGTTTTCATTTTAATACTCCTTTTCTCATTTCACCGTTAATTTTCTATGTGTCTCTATAGATTTAAGGCAGTAGTAGCCAAGATGGTCACGAATTTTTTACGATATATAACCTATACCGGCAAGCTATTCGTTCGCTGCCAAAGCTTAAAAATACAATATATTTATCATAAAATATCCGTAACTATGGGGATTGTCCTCATCTCCGGTTTTTATAACCGTAGTAATGTCTTTGTTTTGCTCCTGTGACAAAAAAAAGTGTTTTTTGTTGACTTTATAAATTGCTATTATTAGTATAAAGGTAATAATCCGCATAAAAGCAGATTGATATCAGAGGAGTGAAGTATATGCCCCGAGTAAATGTTTTCCTTTCTGACGCTCTGTGAACATCTCGAAGGCAATGCTCCACAGAAGTTATTGAAAAATTAGAGATACGGTACACAAAGAGAGGAAGAAAAAAATGAGAACTCCCACCCCAAAAAGAACATGCTTAACTTTAACAGCAGGATTATTGTTTGCAGTCACCTCCACACAGGTTGCACTTGCAGGAACACCAAAAGCAAAGCTTGCATCCCGGTCAAAGGGTATTACTGCAAAGGTTGACTCAAATATGGAACTCCCCCCCACTCCCAAGCCTGGATACATACCCGGCGAGGTTATAATCAAGCTCAAAGACAGTCAAATCGCCGGAGCTTCTCTATCATCTGTGTCCTATTCCTCTACCGTCACAAGACACAAAGCCACCCTGCACCGTCTTGAAACTGAATATGGATTACAGGACAATACTCCTGTGTTCAAAGGCGTCCACAGGCGTCTGGAGCAAAGAGATACCCGGCGTCGAGCAAACGTCCCCGCATTGACGTCATCCATACAAAGTTCGATGAATATGGAATTATCACGTTTTTATCTATTAAAAACCGAACAGGATGTCTGGACCATCTGCTCCCTGCTTAAAAACGACCCCGACGTGGAATGTGCCCAGCCCAACTATATCTACACACGTTGCGCCGAACCCAACGACCCGGAATATCCCGATCAGTACGCCCACCAACTTATCCAGATGACCGATGCATGGGACATTTCAACCGGTAGCCACGATGTTGTTGTCGCTGTACTGGGTACAGGAGTGGACGTCAATCATCCGGACCTGAAAGACAACATTTGGATTAATGAGGACGAAATCCCCGACAACGGCGAAGATGACGACGAAAACGGCTATATCGACGATGTCCATGGCTGGAATTTTGAAAGTGCCAATAACGAAGTTACCCCGGAAAGTGACTATTATGGTATTGAGGGACACGAGACAATGGTAGCCGGAGTTATCGCCGCAGCAGGCAACAATGGTATAGGAGTGACCGGCGTCAACTGGAAATGCAGTATTATGGCACTTCGTGTGAGCCTTAATATCACATCTGCCGAGGTAGCCGAAGCCCTCGACTACGCGGCCGTCAACAGTGTACATATTTTGAATATGAGTTTCGGCGCAGATAGATTCGGACCCGATGGCGATATCATTGTCAACGAAGCGATTGATAATGCATATCAAAGCGGCATTCTGATGACCGCAAGCGCCGGCAACGATGATATGACCGAAATGAATTATCCGGCGGCATATTATAATATCATGGCGGTTGCCTCCACGAACGGTGAAGATATTAAGACCGGACACAGCAGTTTCGGGCCATGGGTGGATATCTCAGCACCCGGCACGGACATTGTCACAACCGATCTATACGGCGAATATATTTCCACAGCCGGAACTTCATTCTCCGCTCCCTATGTCGGCGCCGTTGGGGCACTGGTGCTTTCATATCGGCCTGAACTGACCAATATGGAAGTCAGAGCTATCCTGGAAAACACTACAGACCCGGTTTACTATGGTTCGGTTAATCCCGATGAATGTTACATAGGAACAGGACGTGTCAACGCCTATCTGGCTTTACTTGGGGCCGATACCAGATACCCTCTGGGGGAGATTATCGAACCGAAACATGCACAAACCTTTGCTTCGGATGTCAATAATATTCCAATTGTTTTGTACGTCCACGGTGACACCTATCGGCTCGAATACACACAATACGGCGGAAACGACTGGATCACAATAGGCGAAGGCAGACCTCCGAGGAATCCCAATGGTTTTGTGTATTTATCACTGGACAATCCCGGTCCCAGCACGTTTGACCTGCGTTTGAGCGTCACTTCGGGTGGATTTACCCACACGGACCGTAAATCTTTCGGCTTTAAAATGGCGCAGGAGCAAGCCGACTGGCCCAAGCCTGAAGAAGTTGATGAGTACAACATAGAGATCTTTTACGGAGGTTCGATCTGTATGGATATCGATGGAGACGGACGAAATGAAATTATACAGCCTGTCGTAACGCTGAGCGACTGGTGGCTTGAGGGACAGGTGGCGATTTGGGATGAAGACGGAACGCCGCTTCCCGGCTGGCCAAAGGGACTGGAGGATTCATGGGACGCTCCACGTTGTGCTGTAGGAGACATTGACGGCGATGGCGATTACGAGGTAATTGGTACATACGAATACGACGGTATAGTCTGTGCATGGCATGTTGAAAGCGGAAAGCTTTTAGAAGGCAACTGGCCTCTGGACATCGGTAGCTGGTACGGCTGGATTATCGCCAATCCGGTGCTCGCCGATCTGGACGGCGACGGTGACAGCGAAATCATCGCCGCTCTGGATTTGGACGCGAGCAACATAGACGGGCTTTATGCCATTCAGGCCGATGGCTCGTTCCTGTGGCAGCGGCGCTACACCTCTGAAGGTCCGATGAGTGTGGCAGACTTCGACCAGGATGGTGACGTGGAGATAGCTTTATGTGGATACGGGCCGGGCATGAGTAATATTTACACATATATCCTCGATAAAAATGGACAACAAATCAAGAGGTGGAGAGGGGGCAGCAGTAAGGGAACGGCCGTCACCGACCTTGACGCAGACGGACAATTCGAACTGGTCTTTTGCACCGAAGACAGCGTTCAGGCGGTCCACGTGGACGGCAGCACACTCTGGAACACAAGGCTCTACGAGCCCTTCGGACAGACGGGAGCACTGAGTACCGGTGACATCGACCAAGACGGTCTTGGCGAGGTCTATGTCGTTAGCCATATCGAGGCAGAGGGCTTTACCTTTAGCCTCATTCACGCTTTCGACCATCAAGGTCAACAGTTGGTAAATGCAGGATTCCCAAAGACTGTTATGGGGCAATCATACAGTAGCCCGGCTTTAATAGGTGACATTAACGGGGACGGACAGCAGGAGCTTATCGTAGGCGCAACCGGTGTCCCGCTCATGGCCTGGGGAGCGGACGGTTCCACAACTCCCGGATTTCCTATGCTGGACCTATGGGCCGAGGTAGATTGCATACCATCAATGGGAGACCTGGATCAGGATGGTGATATTGAGCTCATGTTAGCAGGTTATGATTACCGGTTCCACGTTTTAGACCTGCCGGGCCGATACGACCCCAACATTATCGATTGGGGCATGTCCAGACACGACCCTCAATGCTCGGGTTGGACTATACAGGGACCTGAACTGAATCCTTTCAATGCACCCGAACAGATTAAACCCGGACAAAAGCTCGAACTTACAATGAGCGCCTCGAATCCTACGAATGTTCCGCTGCACTATTTTGTGGGGAATTTAACCGAAGGTGCTTATTACGATGCGAATATTCTTACAGTTTCATGGAAGCCGGCAGCCGATCAGGCTTGTCAAACTTATACCTTCTCCTTCCTCGTCACAGACGGCATCCGACAATCCAGTCGAAGCGTATCTGTCACCGTCATTCCCGATGCGATCTATTACACCGATATGGCAGCCGATCCCAACTGGCAGCTCGACGAAGGATGGGCCTGGGGTGAACCAAACGGGCAGGGTTCGTGGAACGGCGACCCAAATTCCGGCTTTACCGGCGAGAACGTAATCGGATACAATCCTGACGGCGACTACGAAAATTCTATGGAGACAACAAGATATGCTACGCTCGGACCCATTAACTGCCAGGGATATACAAATATCTGGCTCAGCTTCCGACGTTGGCTCGGTGTCGAATCACCTTATGACAAGGCCAATATTCAGGTATCGAACGATGGGACCAACTGGGTGGATATATGGACTGTCGGTAATTCTCACATCTCCGATAGCTCCTGGCAGCATGCAGAGTATATGGTCCCCTCCGCGGTAGCAGACGGACAACCGACGGTTTACTTCCGCTGGGGAATCGGTCCGACTGACGAGACAGTGACTTACCCCGGCTGGAACATAGACGATGTCCAGATAACCGGACAAATTACTGAATAATTTCGAAAGA
This sequence comes from uncultured Pirellulales bacterium, assembly GCA_964508785.1. Classification (GTDB taxonomy): domain Bacteria; phylum Planctomycetota; class Phycisphaerae; order Sedimentisphaerales; family Anaerobacaceae; genus JAFGPS01. The sequence continues at coordinate 21,923 of CAZDVE010000039.1, forward strand.
CTCCTGAAACGCAGTCGGTCGCAATATTTTCAGTCTGAGCCTGTCAACTCGACAACTCAGGAAGTGCCGCATTGCAGTCAGCACCCTTTGTTCGCCCAAATAACAGCCAAGCCAGCTAAAGATACCAAGCTCAAAAGCCGATACCAATAATATGAATGCAGAATCGGGCATATATTATTCAACGGACAAGACCATGCAGGAGCAAAATAGAGCTGCTTCGAATCAGGCATCGAATATGAAGAAATGTCCTTTTTGTGCCGAACAGATTCAGGCCGAAGCTATCAAGTGCCGTTACTGCGGCGAGTTTCTCAACGGCTTTGGCCGCGCCGATGTCCGTTCGAAACCTACAGGCAAAAAATGGTATCACGCCACACCGGCCGTGGTAGTTGCATTGCTTTGTCTCGGCCCGCTGGCGTTTCCTCTTGTGTGGATGAATCCCCGCTACAAACCGCTGACTAAAGTTGTCATAACTGCAATTGTTATAGTAGCGACGATTATCTTCATGTACATTATAGTCTGGTTTTATCAACGGATGTTCCAACGGCTCGATGCACTGGGAATGTAAATTTCCTAACCGCCTCAATGGCAGAAATCTACAAAATCACGAATAAATACCTGTTAGAGAATTATAAGACCGGAATCATAAATTCCGTTCTCATCTTCGAGTAATCCTCAGAATCCTTATTACAAAGTACGCTCTGCCACATCCCGCCCGCGATGCGGTAACCACGCTGATTTATCAATGCGTACAGACCACGGATTACAGGCTCGGGATTAATCTGTCCCTCCGGCTTGACCGCAGCTACAACTTTCATCGCCGGCATGAGCTTAACATCCGTCATCTCTCCCAATGTCCCGGCAAGCTTAAGGGAATCCATTGAAACAGGTATCCGTATCTCAATAAGCCAGTGGTCGTCAGAGACGAGCAAAGGATTATTCAAATATCCGGTGGAATACGGTCCTACGGTAACCAAGCCCTTTTCCTCGGCCAGATCATACAATTTATTTATGTACGGGCCAACTCCTTCGTAATGACCTCGATAGATGGTGTACAAAACCGCCTGAGGAGCAACCTCGCGAACAGTGACATCTGGAATGGACTGTGCTTTACTATCGTGGGAACAAATACCGACAATACATGCAATCTCGATAGCCACTATCGTCGACAATACTAAAATTACTTTCTTCTTCATAACTAATTCCCTTCATACTACCCGATATTATATTTTCCGTACGAGCAGAATCGCTTCAGACGCCAGGGATTTATATAGCGATCTCATGTTATGGTTATGTTACCGTTGTGATATATTTTTGTTATTTTTCGACTTTAATATCCTATATACCTGTTTATATTCCCGGGTGACCTTAAAATAAGAAATATTTCCTCCAGTTTAACCATTTACAGTCATCTCTTATCTCATATACTTTGACGTACGAGATGTCTTTTTATTACAAAAAAAATTAAAAATCCGCCCTGAATTCAATTGAAGGGGCAAACACAAATCTGAAGTTTTAAAGAAACAGTCATTCGGTAATCTACATTGTCATCCTGAGTGCACCGCAAGGCGTCCATTAGTGAGAGCGCAGAGAAGTCCACCTTGGGTGTGCCTTAGGCAGAGATTACAACAGCGTATTAGGGAAAATTTAGATAATAATGAAAAAATTCCTTGTATTCTGGCCGGATGTGGGTATAAATTGGTATTTAGTATGTAGTATTTGGTATTTAGCATATCGTATAGCGGAGTAAGGCAGTTTATAGTTCACCCCTTAGAGGTTAATGAATAAATGGGTAAGAGGGCAAATGAGTTAAAATATGTACTCATTAACATATATATTCATCTACGCATGCACCCAACTTGTTCGACAAGTGTAGAGAACATTCGACAAATCGACCTTTTTTTTCAAAACGAACCCAATTTCACCAAATGTCCAAATGAACTTAAAACTAATTAATACAAGGCTTTATAAGAAATTTTACAGTCTGATGTCGAGTCAAAAACGAACCCAAAACGAACCCAATTTAAGCGAAAACGAAGCCAATTTCACAATGAAAATCCCAAATCGGCAATATCACCAACTGTAATGAACCCTATAAGTTACAATTTTTTCCTGTCCCGGCTTGAGATTGAAGCGAAATTCGATGGTCTGACTATCGGTCTTAATAAAATCATCCGACTTTTGTACGATTTCCCAGTTAATCCAGCGATACAAATGCTCGACCACTCTAATTTCAACAGAATCCTTCTCCTTGCGGTTACGGACCTTGATTTCAAACGATTCATCGAGCCAGTCTTCGGATGTGCTGATACTGTAATCGGTTCTCTTTCTCTCACCGACCAGGTCGAAGGCATTGCCAGTATAAACGCGAACGGTTTCATCCTTCGGCGTGTGGTCGATGATATTCTCGCCGGTGAACTCCAACCGGCCGTCATCGTCCCGCTTGTAGAACCGCACAATCCCACGCGGCAAGGGAATACCGAGGTTATTGTCCCCGGAGTTCTCGAATTCTTTCATTATCCAGACTTTGGGATTGCAATCCGTGCCGTAGTCCTTATTACGTCTTATACTGTCAGGATCCCACCCACGGTACCTGTTCCGGTCGATTTTGGCCCCGTCATAGACATAAATACGGTCGGCCTTCACATTATTTGCTCGAAGAAATTCGACCTGCTTCGTTTCGCGGTCGTGAAGCGTGGTCTTGCGGTTCAATGTATAAAGATGATAATCCTCGAAGGCCTTCTCCGAGACGGCGGCGGGCATTTGTCCATTAAATGCCATCCCACTTATGGCAGCTCTTTCATACATGACGCGCGGGTCCTGCTGGATTTTACTGACGTCACCGGCCATGAGCTTGATTTTGGCATTCTCGAAAGTTCTGCCTGTCTGATTATCGACCGTCACCCAGCCGATGACATCAATCTTGTCGCCGGCATCCTTAGCAAGCATGCTGTAGTCCGCCTTCCAGCTCATTCCGCCGGTGATATAGCTCAACTCGGCATCGAGTTTTCCCCGCCTGTCGGTATTAAGCACCCAATGAATAGTGGGTTTGAGGATAGTGTCATCGGACAGAGACGGAAACAACGGCTGTCCCGGCAGGCTGAAACGCAGCTTGCCGTCAACTTCGATAATCGGCTGACTGTTCGTGCTTGTAATATACTGGCGCTGGGCATACTGAGAGCCGTATCGGCGAATACCCGATTGGTGAGGGACATATCCGCTTCGAATAATTTTGCCCCGTACCGTTTTGGGTTCACCCTCGACGACATTAATAAGAAAATCAATTTCCTGCCCTTCGTAAAGAGACAGCAGCAGTCCCTGCGAAACGGGGTCGGAGCGATAGTTCTGTTCGAGGATCTGGATAGCCCGTTTGCCCGTCGGGTCCCGAAGTATAACCGAATCCGGCTCAAGATGAGCGGTCATGTCCGTGACACTTATTTCGTTTTCGCCCTTTTGAAGGTCGAGATTGAGCCGGTCTCTCACGACGGCAAAATCCTGGTTGTAAATAGTCAGCGACGGCTCGGCCTGTGCGATAATGCCCGCGAACAATACAATAGCGACAATTTGAAAGAATCTTTTAGAGTTCATTGCATTTTCCTTTCTTTTGAATCTTTTATCTCATTATGCTCACATAAACAACATATTAAATCTGATAATAATTCATACCAGATGTTAAAGACGCTCGATACAATTTGTCGGTTGACAAAAATATTTTCACATTATTGCAATAAGATTGCCTTTCTCGCATCCGGCCATTTCCAAGTCCATAGCTATTATAATAAATTCCGCCTACCTAAATTTAAATTTTGTAATGATTTAATAAACAAGGCAAGTAAAAAGAATTTAAAAAATTACAACCAGAAAACATTGAAGTCTGAGAACTCAAAGGATACAACAAAAACTAACAAGAGATGGAGAGACCCGAATTACTTTTTCTTAACCGCCAGAACTTTCTTACGTTGTGCCGGATTTAAATCTCGAATAGCATATAAAGTGATAGTAGATGAAACACCCCGCCGACGAAGGTCTTTAACATACGAAAGGACAAATTTCGGTGCCGAACGCATGTTATCTTTAAGTGCCCAGCCGACACCTTTGCGGACGACGTCTTCTTTGTCCCAAATCAAATTTTCGCATAATCGCAAAGCTTCTTCTGTAAATTTGCACGATTTCGCAACCTGCCAGGTAAAAGTCACAACACTGGCACGGCGTTTGAAACGATTCGGCGAACGATTCCAGTCCTCCAGTAAGGAAAGCGTTTCTTCACGAAATTTTAACAATAATGGCCCCGCCACACCGATACTGAAACCGTCAACATGGGACCAGCTTCTAAAGTCCTCCGCCATTGAATTGAAAAGCGAGAAATGTTTGGGCTTCAACTCTTTGACGCTTTCGCCAAGTACGAAAATCCCGGCGTGGCCAAATTCGCCTATATGCTTGTGCAAAAGTTTTGCCGCCAGTTCAAGGCGTTCCGACAGTTTAAGCTCCAAAATTCGAGGTCGAAATTCCTTCATCAACCTGTGGAAATCGGCTGCTTTCAAGGAATATGAAACATACTGGTCGTGCTTGTGGAACCTCCGTTCAGGCACAGGTTTTCGACAACCTGTGACATCTTCAATGGCTTGGTGGAGATCAGTGATTATTGATTCGGTCATTTATGAAAACTCTAAAGTACTATAGAATCCGATGGTGAAAACAAACTTTTCCAATACAGTGTCGGATATATCTATGCTGATAGTATTAACCAAGAAATGCAATGTCCAGAAAAAACAGGGACAGTCAAACCATTGTAATTGACATAAATTGATTCTTTGTTTAATTTACTTTCATGTACTTAGGTTAAAAACTAATATGAGAAATCCTTTTAATTTTGACATAAGTTTTCGCGTTTTCGCCTATTTTTCGAACAGTATTCAAAAACAACCGTATTCAGATGTAAGAAAATAAAGATGGCATCTACAACTGAAACTGGACAACATACAATTTTGTATAAAAAACATTGGATTGGATTTTTCTGATGCCTCGATGGCTTGGAATGCTTGTTTTTATATCAATTCTTCTCAGTATCTGTATTGGCGGATACTATTATATTCTCTCGCGGCTGTTTGGTTTCTTCAAGCTCAGGCATAATATATATTTCTGGCTGACGCTGGTTTTTCTGGCTTTCGGGTATGTCGGATTTTCCATTCTGGAAATGAAACTCCCATGTGCTGCGTGGCGGTTTTTTCTGCGGCTTGCGGCGATTGGACTGGGCATCGGCTGGCTGTGCCTTATCGTTTTACTTAGCCATGATTTGCTGCATCTGGTTTTTCGATTCCCGGTTTCATTTTCTCGCTGGATAGTCTTAGGATTGATTGTGTTGTTGACGGTCTATTCATTAGTCAATGCAATGCGGCTCGAAGTCAAATACATTGAACTCTCTGCGCCGGTGGAAAAGACAATTGCCCAGTGGAGCGATGTTCATCTGGGGTCGGTTAGTAGGCGACACCTGGAACGTCTTGTCGAAAAAACCAATTACTTGAATCCCGATGTTGTTTTGATAACCGGTGACTTAATGGATCCTCAAGGCTATTTAACATCTGATTCATTTACGCCGTTGGATAAGTTGGCAGCTCCGACGTATTTTGTCACAGGCAATCACGAGCGTTATGTGGGTCTGGACAAGATGTCATCGATGCTGAATGTAACACCGGTCATTCAGCTAAGGAACGAAGCGATTGTGTTTGAGGGGATACAATTGGTTGGTATTGATGACAGCGACGACCGAGACCAGGTGCAGCGGCATCTTGCCATGCTGAAATTAAATCCGGATATGTTTACGATTCTGTTGTATCACCAACCGGAAGGATTTAATTCCGCCGCAGCGGCGGGTGTGAACCTGATGCTCAGCGGCCATACACACAATGGCCAGATTTGGCCGTTAAACTGGGTGGTACGGTCGCGTTTTCGATACCTAAAAGGTCTTCACAGAATCGGGGATATGAACCTTTATGTTTCGCCTGGTTCCGGCACTTGGGGGCCGCCGATGCGACTTGGAAGCCGTAACCAAATCACACTTATTCGGCTTGTGAAACAATAATCATCCTGACATAGCGGCAAAATTTTTCAGATGGCATTGAATTTTCAAATTCCTCCAGTCCGTTCGAAAATACATAAAGGAAAGGCGATATTTATTTCAATTGTATCATCCAAGAAATGCAATGTCCAGGTTTCTGGCAGCAGCAGTTTCATCGGGTCGGGATACTGGAGTTGTTACGGGCGCTTCTTTGAGTTTTTCCGGCTCGGTTTTCGCAAGCTTGGCGATATCTATCATTGCATTTATAAATGCATCGAGGGTTTCCTTGCTCTCTGTTTCGGTCGGCTCAATCATCAATGCTTCTTTGACAATCGTGGGGAAATAAACGGTAGGAGGGTGAAAGCCCCTGTCAATAAGGGCCTTGGCTATGTCTATTGCATGAACGCCGTTTTCGAGCATTTCATCCGTCGGACTTATGACACATTCATGCATGCAAATGGAATTATATGCAATTTTATAATGGCTGTTCAATTTCACTCGGATATAGTTTGCATTCAGTACGGCGTTTTCCGCTACTTCTTTCAATCCTTCTTTACCCAACATAAGGATATAGACATAGGCTTTGAGAACAACTGCAAAGTTTCCATAAAACGGGGCTATGTAGCCGATAGAGTTCGGCCTGTCATATTCCAAAGCATAGGTGCCGTCGTTTCTTTTGATAACAACAGAGACAGGCAGAAATTCAACCAGGTTTTCCTTAACACCGACAGGGCCGGCACCGGGGCCGCCGCCACCGTGCGGCGTTGCAAAAGTTTTGTGAAGATTCAGATGAACAATATCAAAACCGAAGTCACCCGGGCGTGCCTTTCCGACTATCGCATTCAAATTTGCGCCATCGTAATAAGCAAGGCCGTCAACACTATGGATCAAATCACAGATTTTTTTAATATGCGGATTAAAAAGACCGAGCGTGTTGGGGCAAGTCAACATCAAGCCTGCGACCTCATCATTGAGCAATTTTTTGACCGCGTTAACATCCATAACGCCTTTGTCATCGCTCGGGACCAAAACTACTTTGTAACCGGCTATAGCCGCGCTTGCGGGATTAGTGCCGTGAGCGCTATCTGGGACAAGAACCGTCGTTTTCTTATTTTGTTTGCTTCTGTGATAAGCGGCCATAATCATAATGCCGGTAAGTTCGCCATGTGCACCGGCCATAGGCTGCATCGTAAAACCCGCCATGCCTGTTATCTCCCGCAGGAGAATATCCGTTTCATAAATAACCCGAAGCGCTCCCTGAGTAAGCATACCACCCATACGCAATTGGGGCAGCAAGGGATGAAGATGCGCAAAACCGGGATAGGAAGCTATGCGCTCAGCTACTTTGGGATTATATTTCATTGTACACGAGCCGAGCGGATAAAAATTAGTATCGACCCCAAAGTTCATGCGCGAAAGTTCCGTGAAATGCCTCACTACGTCAAGCTCGCTCAATTCAGGTAGTTCGGCTCTCGTTTCTCTCAGGAAGTCACTGTTTATATTTATCGTTGTAGGAACGTCACTGCCGCCTATTCTGATGGCTCTGCGTCCTTTCACAGATTTTTCAAAAACGAGCTTCATAAGCAAGCCTCCAATGCCTCGGCCAGCATTCCTATTTGCTGCTTTGTTCTTTTTTCAGTCACGCAAATCAGAATCGCATTTTCCATGTTTTCGTAGTACCTGCTCAGTGGGAAACCGGCGGCGAAACCTTTCTCAATGAGCCTTGCAATTACATCCGCCGCCTCGCAGGGCAAATCGAGAACAAACTCATTGAAAAACCATTTAGCCTTGAAACGAGGCTTGACTCCGGGGATGGCCGTGAGTTTGTGATAAGCATAGCTGGCTTTGTCCGCACACAACTGGGCGGTTTCCTTCAGGCCTTCTTTGCCCATAAGTGAAATATATACAAGTGCGGTTAATGCACATAAAGCCTCGTTAGAGCATATATTTGATGTAGCTTTGTCCCTGCGGATATGCTGCTCGCGTGCCTGAAGTGTAAGGACAAAGCTTCTCCTGCCGAGTTTATCTTTTGTCTGGCCGACAATTCTGCCGGGCATCTTTCGGATATATTTCATTCGGCTTGACATAAAACCAAGATAAGGTCCGCCGAAGCTCATCGGCATACCAAGACTTTGTCCCTCACCGACAACAATGTCAGCACCCATAGCTCCCGGAGTCTTTAATATTCCCAGAGATATAGGATAACAGGAAACTATCATAAGAGCACCTTTTTTATGAACAGCATCGGCGATGTCACTGAAATCGTCAATACAACCGAAAAAATTCGGGTTCTGTAAAATTATAGCGGCTGTATCGTCGTCAAGTTTTTCAAAAATTTCCCGCCGATTCGCCTGGCCATTGGTACAGTTGACCTGTTCGAGCCGGATACTCAAATTTTTCGTATACGAATCAATCATAACACGATAAATCGGATTGACACTGTCATCGATAATGACTTTATTCCTTCCGGTTATACGCAATGCCATCATCATAGATTCATATATCCCCGTCCCGCCGTCATATAACGACGCGTTTGCAGCTTCCATCCCAGTCAGGTGACATATTGCCGATTGATACTCATAGATCGCCTGTAACGTACCCTGAGAAAGTTCAGGCTGATATGGTGTGTAGGCGGTATAAAATTCGCTTCGCGAAATGATAGAGTAAACCGCAGCCGGTATGAAATGGTCATAAAAACCGCCGCCGAGAAAGCAAGTCAGGTTTATATAATTTTTATCCGCAATTTCAGCTAAAGTCTCTCTAACCTGTTGTTCTGTCAATCCTTTTGGAAGATTAAACTCGTCGGTCATCAGTTTTGCCGGAATATCGCTAAAAAGTTCGTCTATTGTATAACCAATATCGGCAAGCATATCCTTTTGCTGTTCTTTGGTATTTGATATAAACGGCATCTTAAATAATACCTTAAAATTGATACGCCGGTTCCGGCTTTTTGAATTCTTACAGACCTTTCAAATACTCTTCGTATTGCTTTGAGTCCATCAAGTTGTCAATTGTGCTTTTGTCGGTTATTTTCATGGTACATATCCAGCCGGCATTATAGCAGTCCTGATTAATCTGTTCGGGAGTTGATTCCAGGTCCGAATTAACCTTATTAACAGTTCCTGTCACCGGTGAATAAACGTCACTGGCAGCCTTTGAACTTTCCACTACCGCTAACTCGCCTTTCTGCTCAATTTCTTTTCCAATGGCAGGAAGTTCGACAAACGTAATTTCCCCAAGTAATTCCTGTGCGTAATGTGTTATCCCGACAGTTACAGTATCACCCTCAACCTTTGCCCATTCGTGCTCTTGCGTATAAAGCAATCCCTCGATAACCATTTTCTTTCTCCATAGATTAAAATTTTGCGAACCGCGATATTATTCTGCCCGAAATATCCGGCCTTAACTTTTCATTTTTCTCTACTTTGGCTTTTTTGCCTTTTTCCATCTGAGTTTTGCTTCTTGCAATATAATATAATCCTACCGGCCGATTTTCTTCTGCAATCTCTTTCGAGATATATGCCAGGGCAATCTGTTTGTTACCGGCCTTTGCACAACTCAGTATCCAGCCGATACAAATCGCATTATCATCTAAAACGCCGTCATGGCCTCTTACGGGGCGAATTCCTCTCTCACCTGTTAGCTCGATTCTTACAACCTGTATATTGTAGCACTTGGCTTTTTTTTGCATAGCGGCCCGACCAATGAAAAAGTCCTTTTCAAGTTTAACCGCCCAGCCGTAACCGGCCTCAAAGGGGCTAATGTTAAATTCTCCGGCCAATTCGTGGCCATAAAGCGGCAGGCCTGCTTCTATCCTCAGGCTATCGCGTGCGCCAAGTCCACAAGGTAATACATTATATGGTTTTCCCGTTTCCAATAACAAAGACCAGATTTTTGTCGCCTTTTCGGGATGCACGAACAATTCATAACCTATCTTTGCTCCGGTATAACCTGTACGTGATATTATGCAGTTGATACCATCCAATTCAGTTTCAATCAGATTAAATGGTCTCAAATTCTGAAATTGTTGTTTAGTCTCTTCTCCTTTTATCATTGAGAACAATAATTCAATCGACACAGGGCCTTGCAGAGCGATATCTACTCTGCAATCGGAGCCACTGCTGCAATCTCTCATATCACGAATAACAGGTTTATTCTCTAACTTTAGTGTTGGCTTATCAATATCAAGCAGCGCCTCGTTGTTTTGCAATGCCTTGATATAGGCTTTTATCTTAGGTTCATTGGCGGCATTGACAACAACCATAAATTTTCCTTCCGCCCTGCGATAAACAATAATGTCATCAAGAACATTCCCTGCCGCATCCAGAATATAACTGTATTGAGCGGTTCCATTTTTTAATCTGCCGATTTGATTTGTTGTAATGGTATCAAGGAAATCCTGCGCGTAATCCCCCTCAAATTCCAATATGCCCATGTGTGTACAGTCGAATAATCCCGCTGATTTACGTACGGAGTTGTGTTCGGCGCTGATGGAAGAAAACCAAAGAGGCATTAAATAACCGGCGAATTCGGCGAGTCGATTTTTTTCTATCAACTTTAAATGCTGCTCATATAAAATACTTCCGATGGCTGTTTTCTCGCTGTTATTGAACAAAAACTGCCCCAGGGAATCACTTTTTGCCAATTTTTTAAACTCCTTCTTCGTAACATGAAAGAAATAAAAATAAGACAAATTGTGTTAAAGTCAATAGGAATGGACAAAATTATCGAAAATTCTTTAACAACTTTCCAAAATAATTCAAATCTGCTGAAAAGATATATTCAAAAAATTAATCTTTTGAATGTATGATATTGAACTTGCCAATCCATTATTTCTTAGTTAGCTTCATGATTATATTAAACATATCTGTGTTATCAATTACACCGGCAAATTCTTTCGCTCCCTGTCCAACGGCATAAATCGGGACATTAATCCCGGTATGATTTGTCGAGCCCCAGAATACGTCCGGCATAAAACCTTTCCTATTATTTTTCACTACCCACAATCCTCCGCATTCGTGATCTGCTGTCACTACAATCAAGGTATCATCTCTATCTTCGACCCAATCCATAACCATAGAGAATGCCCTGTCGAATTCGAGCGTGTCAAAAATGCTGCGTTCAATCATATTATTATGCCCCGCCCAGTCAATTTTGCCACCTTCGACCATCAGGAAGAATCCGTCCGGATCGTTATCCAGCACACAAAGTGCTGCCAAGGTCATTTCCGACAGATGAGGAACCACATCATAAGTTGGTACATCTTCTCTTTCTATCAGGGGAAATAGAACTTTTTTAGGACGATAATAATCATACTCCCATGGCATTCCTTCCTGGCAAAATAGTCCCGCCAGGAAAAAAACCTCCGTAGAATTTTTGTCGATTGGACCAACCATATCCAGCATTTGCTGTCTCGTCATTGCCACAGTGTATTTTGCCTTTTCGGCCTTTTCTTTTGTCATTCCTGACCCATTTTTATAATATGCCCCAAAAAGAAGGTTGGGTCTGCTCTGAGTCAGGTAGTCATTCGCAATATCGCGGTGATTATTACGACTACGATTGTGTGCACCATAACCCGCCGGTGTCGCATGCGTCAGGGGCACTGTTGTGATAAGTCCCGTAGCTTTTCCCTGTTCCTTCAAATATTCCAGGATAGTCTTTATAGGCTTGCCCGCTCTCTCGCAGATAACGCCGTTTTTTACTTTTTGTCCCGTTGCCATCGCCGTAACGGCAGCAGCTGAATCAGTTGCGTGATAGTCAACCAGATGCGAATTAGCCGAATGTGTAGCAAGTTCTCCGCAATAATACTTCTCGAACGATAATTTTCCCTCTTCTCCATAGGCATACAGCGAAGCGGCCTTAACATGTTCGAATCCCATCCCGTCCCCGATCATTACAATTACATTTTTAACTACCGCCAGGGATGTCTGCCCCAGCAAAATAAGAATTATAAACAGAACTAGAAAATGTGATTTTCTTAGCATTTTTTATCCCCTTTGTATTTTCATGTTATCAAATCCATAAATACGATCGATTTCCCGTGAATTTTCATTATAGCGTATTCATACATTAAATGAAAGAATCAATCCGGCACCATTTACATATATTAAGATACAGTCAGTAACGATTCCTTGTTTTTTGACAGAAATACGCCAATCGCACGAAAAATCACTTATATTTTAATCTACAATCGCCTGACAGGTGAGCACTCCAAATTATCCGATTAAAGCTTCCAGTCAATGATATTCTCAATTTTAGCAAAAAAATATACCGGCATTTGTATACCCTTTCTACTTTATTATACAACGAAGTGGCTTAGCAGGAGTTTTATTCATTGTCCGATCGGCCGTCATATTTAGGTGTCTTTGCTCTTGTTTTTTGCCAAAGTTTAGGTATCAGACCGACCAACATGATGGGGACATTCCATATAATCATAAATAATCGAAAGAGTTTCCCGGTAAAAGAAATTTCACGGGACCATAACTGCCGCCACATCTTACCCCAAATATCTACCTGCCACCGAATGCTTTCGTAAGGCATAATCGGAGTTAATTGGCCTACTGCCCGGCCGCAGTGCGGGCAATAGTGATGCAGCGGATTTACAGGTTGCAGGCAATTAAGACAAAGCGGAGTCTCCTTTTTGTGCTCGCTATTTTCTCTGCTTTTTTCAATTTCCGATTCCATCTTGCTTTATTAAAAAACCTTTTTGTTTCGCACAACCATTCAATATATAATACAAATCAATACGTAAAAAAGCCCTAGCAGGTAATATCTTTAAGCTGCATAAATCTTCTCCAGAAGTTCGGATATAATGCAGGCATGGCAAAATTGATACTTTTTTCCGCTGCCGCAAACACAGAGCGAATTGATATTTTTACCGGCAAGAGCCATTCTCAGTATCATCTCTTTAATGTTCAAAAGTAACTGATAAGTTAGGACTTCATCGTCCGACAAATCAAACTCGCGCTGGCATGCACGTTGCCCTTTATTCATAAGATGATGTATCGCATCAGAGGTTCGAATGAAATCATCCACAAGATGATTACCGGATACATTAAGACGTATATTATTCCGCTGCATACCATCATACTTTGAGTTATAATCAGGGATGAAAAGTATCCGGTCGATTGGTTTGGATTTTGGAGTGATATCCACAAGCGTCCCATGAGGAGACTTCCATACAGCGTGAAATTCCGCTTCAATTATAATATCAGGTATCTGCCAGATTTCCCATCCCAGTTGACGGCTCCCTCCATCTTTGTTGACTTTCTGATTCACAGCAGAAAAACACTCTTTAACTTCCGCATAAGACTCCGGCGTGACATCTATATACAAAGGCTTGACTGATACACCAATTTCCTCAACAAGAGAGGTCACCTTATAATCGATCTTCTCCGGAACTCTCTGCATAGTCTCCGAAAGCCTCACAACACAATCTTTCGAATCTCTTCATCTGTAAATTCAGGTGTAAATCAAGGCTGTAAAACCCTGCCGCTGCAAAAGTTATTATGCTCGAATTTATCGGAAAATCAAGAAAAAAAGCACAGGCACACAATATATATGAGGACCGGAATGCAGACGTTGGTAAGACGATAGTATTTGTCAATCATCAACCAGGATACCAACAACCTGGTATTTTTCGAGCAAGTCGGGGCCGTGAGGTGCCTGGGCTATATCTTCGGTCAAATCTTTACCGGCAAAGTGCATTACCTGATGTTTACCATTTCGCCAGAGAAAACTGCCGGACACATCATAGATCTTTCCCTCGAAGGCAATGAAGGCCGGGTTCTCATCCTGTCCATTGTAGCGGGCCAGTTCTTCCTTTGTGAACCTTTGCATTTATATAATCTCGATAGCACTGTTCGATTTAAAGAAAAGGGAGAGCTGCAATCAGCAGCCCTCCCACTCGATTACAAAGTTATTTTAGAAACTTCGAAACGAAAGGTGACGAGTCGCCTCGTCTAAGGAAATGACCGGATGGCCCCTCACCCAAAAATTCGGAGAACCAGGATTCATGCTCGATTTCCTCGTTGAGGATTGACTGAGCCAAATCATAAGTTCGATGGTCCTTGCCGGCAGTCAGGTTACAAATGTGAGTGTAACCTCTTACCGCACAGCGTTCGGCTTCCACCAAAACTTTCAATATTTCCATGACGTCATTGGGTTTCTTTGGCAGACTGGCCGGCGGACAAGCCGAACAATCATGAAATTCCTTCATGTCTTCAGGCAGTTTACCGCCAAGCTCATAGATTCGAGGTACAAGGGCCTCAAAGTGATTGCGATCTTCGATACGAGCCGTTTCTGCAATCTCTTTTATCCCTTCACCTTTCAACCCAATCAGGTTCGCTCGCAAAATCGTGTAGTAATAATAGGTGGTTAGTTCCGCCGCTGCATTATTAACCAACAGCTCAACAAGCTGGTCAACATCAACTCCGGATTTTTTTACCATTTCGATAGCTACTCTTGCCATTTTCTTACCTCCCTTGCTTTTATGTTAGTCTTCATTAATCTACTTAGATAATCAAACATTTTTCTGGCTTCAAATTACGACAAAATTCATAAAGCCAAGATACACTTATATAGACAGCACTTGCGTGCGTTGATTTATTTTACTTTTCATAATTCCATATTACTTAACCCCTTACGATGGTCTTTTTACAGGCTTTATACTAAAAAGCGGTATTTATGTTCGCAAGAATTAAAAAAACATTTAAATAAGAAGATAAGCACTTTTGGCCTAAGGCGTTACGGCTTCCACATTAACATATAGAAATAATCATGGAAATAATCAGTGATGGCATAAATTCTCAGGAAACCCGACGCAGGAGCTAAAGGAATATACGTCTAAATTTAGAATCCTTTAACCGGCCTGAGATACTGCTAAAATCCGGATTTCATAATGTCGGTTCTTTACGATCCAATAAGGACTAAATACAATCTTTATAAAGCCCGCATCTTGAAATAATGCTTTCCCGCCCTATTTCTTTTATCTGACAGATAAATCCGACGACAGCCGTTTATATAATCCAATGTCACTAATCAGTTAATTTGTCGTACCAGTTCTTCTTGAGAATAAATGAGGTAATAACAAGGACAGCAATCGCAGTTATCAGAGAGACATTTTCTTTAATAATAAGATATATCGGAATAACTACGAGAGACAACTGCCAGATAATTCCAACCACGACATTGAAAATATCTTTTTTAAAATCTTTATTTCCCTGGAAGCTGGGATCTTCCTGAACAACTTTTTCATGTATAGGTTTCCAAAATCCCCATGGGCGAACCTGTTTGTAAAACGCTTTCAAAACTTCATCATCTTCCGGTTTGGTTAAAAATGTCCCGGCGAGACAACCCACTAATGAGAATGCCAGAATAAATGGGAATATGTAAAAATCGGGTGTATTTGGCATAATCAACGGCATTGTCAAAGAAGCAATTAAACCTACGACCATCCCCCCAAAATAGCCGTAACCGTTGAATCTCCACCAGTGCCATTTCAAAACATTCGCAGCGGCATATCCACCCCATAAAGCAGATACAATCCACTGTGTTATAGAATCAATTGATTCAACAACAAAAAATCCAAAAGAAATACCAACAACTACAACAGCAAGTGAAATAATAATGCTCATCTTTACATATTGTTTGTCGGAAGCGTTTGGATTTATGTAACGCTTATAAATATCGTTGACGATATAAGCCGGCGCAGCGTTCACCGTAGCAGCAAAAGTTGACATAAATGCTGCAATCAAGCCGGCCATTAATACTCCCAGAAGGCCGGTTGGAACGAATCTTCTCATTGCCATCGGCAATATCATTTCAAAATCAATGTCCTCTCCCATTGCCGCCAGATCAGGCATAAGATAGACAATGGCAAGAACCACCAGGCCAGCTATCAACATGTATCTCGGGAAAAACAGCGCCACGGAAACAAAGCCGCTCATTTTTGACGCCTCTTTGGGACTTTTAGTCGCGAGAATTCGCTGCATATCGTAATTTGGAGCTGGCCCTGCAACACTTAACAAAAAGCCTTTGAAAACAATCATCATCATAAAGCAGGTAAACAATCCATAACCGTCGTTTGCAATTTTAGCGTTGACCGAGTCAAGTATCCCACTCCAGTCCAAATCAAGCCTCCAGACTATACGCAATTGCTCCCATCCCTGAGGTACCAATTCCAGAACCTGTCCCTTTGTTACTTGATTCATCGCGATTATACCTACAGCAATTGATGCTATAGTCATTATTCCAAATTGTATCAACTCGGTTAAGACTACACTGTGCATGCCCCCTTTGACGACATATAAGGTTGTTATACCCATGAAAATAAGCCCGTATTGGTTTGGCGTTAGATCCCAGGGTAGAAATTCCGATGAAAACTTGCCGATTCCCTTAAATCCATAAGCCAGAAAACCAATGACACTGACAATTGCAAATATAACAATGATAATATGAGATAACTGTGAGCCGGTTCCGGTGCCGAACCTGGTTTTCATCCATTCGGCGCCTGTCATAACATTAGAACGCCGCAGCCAGCATGATAAATACATCATCAGAAAAATCTGATTAAAAACAGGCCACAACCAGGGCATGAACACACCTTTAAGGCCATAAACAAATAAAAGGTAAACCAACCACATCGTCCCGGTTATGTCGAACATTCCCGAAGCATTAGAAACACCCAGTATATACCAGGGGATACTCTTGCCGCCGAGAAAGTATGAATCCATATTCTTGGAGGCTCTTTTTGATATAAGAAATCCAATTACAACAGTTGAAACAAGATAAAGTATAATTATCGAAATATCGATGGCATGAAGTTGCATATTATCCTCGCTTAATAAAGTCTCCAAAATAATTAAGGTCGATGATTCAATTCACACTCCGGTTTATTCTTACCTGCGAATTGTATTAATGCATTATTTTTTAGAGGCTAACTATACCATTTTGCAGAAGTTTTGGGAATACATTAACAGATTTTAAATCTTTTGGAATTTTCCTTGAAGATACATCGCATTTCCTGTTAAATAATGCCCATTTGGTTCGTGACACAAACGACAGTATAGGATGTTCATGTTAGGCGAATCTAAATTATCTATAATGTCCTTTATAGGAACAAATCAAAATGGAATCCAAAAATAATTCTACCACGGAAGTCGCCGCAGACTCGGCCTTTGCCGATTTAGGCGGAAAGCTGCCTTTGTATGAAAAAATAGGCTATGGTTTTGGTGATACCGCATCCAATATCCTGTATCAGGCATGGAGCTTCTTTCTTATGATTTTCTATACAGATGTCTTTGGGATCGATGCGAAAGTGGCAAGCTTTATGTTCCTCATTACACGAGTATGGGACATGATAAACGACCCAATCATGGGCATGATTGCAGACCGCACCAACACCCGATGGGGTAAATTCCGACCTTACCTGCTGTGGATGGCGGTCCCATACGGGATTCTGGCATGTGCGATGTTCATCACACCCAACTGGAGCCAGAATATGAAAGTAGTCTATGCCTATGTTACTTACATCCTGGCAACTATGGCATATACGGCAATCAACATCCCATACTCCTCTATGATGGCGGTATTGACGCCAAATCCTAAGGAGCGGACAACTCTCTCACAGTATCGCTTTTTCTTTGCGTTTATCGGCATGTTGCTTGTCACCACCTTTACAAAACCACTGGCCAAGTTCTTCGGCTCCAATCCATCCCATCCGGGCTACGACGCCGAACTGGGATACAGCCAGGCGCTGGGTTTTCAGGTCACAATGGGTGTGTTCGGTGCTATAGCCATTATTCTGCTTCTCATTACATTTCTGACAACCCGCGAGCGTGTAAAACCTTCGAAAGAGCAAAAGAGTAGTTTTCTGGGAGACCTCTTAGACGTCGCCATGAATATACCATGGATCGTGATATTTGTTGCTTCGATATTCTGGCTTATTCATAACATGATTCGCAACGGCATGGTGGCATACTATTTCGATTATGTTAATGGCGAAGGAAGCAAAGTCTTTTGGACGTTAACACTCGGGGCGATAAAACTGGATTTTGATCAAACGACGGTCTTTTTGACAATCGGTACGTTCGGCATGATGGCCGGTGTCCTGCTCAGCACGCCGGTTAAAAAACATTTCGACAGGAAATTAGTTATTATTTTTCTCTCACTTACCAGTGCTCTTATCAATGGAGTGTTCTATTGGCTGCCAAAAGATAACTTCGTTGTACTTGGTATTGTGAACGCCATCTGGGCTATTGTGGCCGGAGCTATGCCGGTCTTCTTATTTGCCATGTTCGCCGATGTCACAGACTTTCATGAGTGGAAATTCAGACAGCGTGCCACAGGCCTGGTAACTGCAGGTATCATGTTTGCTATCAAGATGGGTGTAGCGATAGGTGGCTTTTTAGGTTTGTATATTTTGGGACAATATGGTTATGTCAAGGACGAACCAATTACTCCTGAAATAATCCATGGAATAAAACTTTTATTCAGCGTAATCCCGGCCGGTTTTATACTGGTTTGTGGTATTATACTCTGTTTCTATCCTATCAATGATAAGCTGCTGGCAAAGATAGAAGAAGACCTGAAGGAGAGAAAAAGCAAGGAGTAATATATTGTAGGTTATATCCTACCAACGAATTCCGGTGTGGCAATACCATAAGGCATCCCCAAGGGAGCCCCACACTACTTTGAGAGGTTGAGATGAGTGATAACATATTGAAAAAAGGAGATTTCACTTTACCGGGTGAGGCCGGTTACGAGAATCTGACATTAGAGCTTGCCGAAAAATGGGGAGCCGACGCCATACGAGACAGTGACGGCACTGTACTATCGGATAAAATTATTTCAACGGGATTCGATATCTATTCCACAATTTGCCTTGTTCGCATCGATAATAAGTGGGCAAAAGCGAATATGGACAAGCTCCAGCAAAATTATTTAATGAGTTATCCTGTTATCGCAGAAAGTGACAGCGTAAAAATAGATTTATTAAACGGCTTTTTCAAAGAGCAGTTCAAAATCAATACGAATGACGACCCTAAAAAATGGTGGCAGGTATTCGACAGAACAACCGGCAAGGAAATTCCCGGCGAACAATGGAACTTCAATCCGGATACGGGCACCGTCACTATAAAAGACTCACAAAAGTGGCACAAATATACCGTAAATTTCTTAGCTTATCGAATCTGGGAAGCAATTTCGATGTATAACCATATCACGAACAACTGGGGTGACAGAGAACATCTGATGGTGATTGACCCGATATATCCCCAAACACAGGAATTTATTTTAAGCCATTTGGAAAAATGGCTCAAAGAGCATCCAAAAACAAAAATCGTGCGTTTTACCTCGATGTTCTATAACTTTGCATGGTTCTGGGGCGATTCTGTCGAACTGCGTTTCACTTATGCTGACTGGGGCTCCTATGAGATGACTGTCAGCCCTTATGCAATGCGCCTTTTCACCGAAGCCAAAGGATACGAACTGGCCAGTGAAGACTTCGTCAACAACGGTTCATATTGTTCCAGTCACAACGTCCCGTCCCGGCATTTGCTGGACTGGATGGACTTCATGAATGAATTTGTCACGAGCTTCGGGAGAAAGTGCATTGACTTGGTTCATGCAGCCGGCAAGCAGGCCTATATGTTCTACGACGACCATTGGGTCGGCACCGAGCCTTACAGCGAACGATTCAAAGACTTCGGCTTCGACGGCCTAATTAAATGTGTGTTCAACGCTTTTGAGGCCCGACTGTGTGCAGGTGTGCGGGGTGTTAAAACAAAAGAATTGCGTCTGCATCCCTATCTCTTCCCAACCGGCCTAAAAGGTGAACCCACCTTCATGGATGGCGGCGATCCGGCTCGAGACGCCAAGAGTTTTTGGGCCAATATCCGCCGGGGATTGCTTCGCGAACCGGTGGACCGAATCGGCCTCGGAGGTTATCTGCACTTAGTTGAGAATTTCCCAGATTTCGTTGATACGGTTGAACAAATTACCGAAGAATTCCGAATCCTGCGTGGATTTCATCATAATGACAATCCATACACCGCCCCTATCAAGGTCGCTGTGCTGACGGCATGGGGCAAGTTGCGTTCCTGGGTATATGTCGGCCACTTCATCGCCGGGATGGAATTGTATGAGCTAACCGAGTCCCTGG
>CAZDVE010000040.1:0-39987 GCA_964508785.1 uncultured Pirellulales bacterium
ATTTGCCGAAGTAGCTATAACACTTATAGTATCCATAAAAAAGCCGGACTCTTTGTTCGGCTTTTTTTGTGCGTTTTCAGACCAAAAATCCACATATTTTAAGTTATTTTACAAAAATATCATTTTTTTATTGGCGCCTTCTACAAATGTAGTAAAATAAGTTCTACGTTTGTAGAAGGAGTATTAGATATGAAACTGACAAAAGCAGAATGGCAAATCATGAATGCCCTGTGGCAGGAAAATCCCGCTACGGCGAGAGAGCTGATGCAGCGTCTGCCCTCGCGCATCAACTGGGCTTATACAACTATAAAGACGATGCTCAACCGGCTGGTTGATAAAAATGTTGTCTCCGAACAAAAGAACGGCAACACAAGTTTTTACAAGCCTCTTGTTTCACAGCGAAAGGCCCGCTCGAGCGCTTTCAAGTCACTGCTGGACCAGGCTTTCAACGGGGCGACAGGTCCGCTTGTACATTTTTTAATCGAAGAACAGAAACTCAGTAAGAAACAGAGGCAAGAGATACTTAAAGTTCTCCAGGAAAAAAATAAAGATTAAGGGAGAATGAAAATGATTAACGCAATTAACAATATTTCATTATCATGGTGGAGCTGGATGATTGCTATGTTTTGGCAGGTGGGGTTGTTGATTATTCTTATCGCATGTATAGATGCTATTATCAAAAGGTGGGCCTGGCCTCAGTTGCGTTATGCACTCTGGCTTCTTGTGCTGCTTAAGCTGATACTACCGCCCAGCCTTTCAGTGCCCGGCAGTCTAACGGAGAGAATACAGCCGGAAGTTAGTCGGATAATAGACCGGACGGTTAGTAAACCGGTCACTATCACTGAATATCCTCCAATTATCATAGCATCAGAATCGGCTGCAACGGCTCAGGCAATTGCTTCACAACCTGAATCGACATTCAGACTGCAAACCTCGGAGCCTGTATTTGAAAGTTATACCACATCATTTGAAGTTGATACACCTGAACGTTCTGTCGGGCTTTTATGGCAAAGCTACGCATTTTTTATCTGGCTTCTTGGGATAGTGATTCTTGGAGGCTGGCTTCTGTCCAGATTATACCGTTTGCGCACCGGCCAATCTCTCAATGCCTCTTCTTGCTCAATACCTCAGTCATTTCATAAAACGATGTCACGGTGTGCACAACAATTAAGGCTTCGCCGTGTTCCACGCATAGTCGTAACAGACAAGGTTGTTTGTCCGGCAGTATTCGGAATATTCAGGCCTGTACTGCTGATGCCGAGAAAATATTTAAGCAGACTCACTCGCAAGGATGCCGAGCATATGCTTTTACATGAGTTGGCCCACATAAAACGGGGCGATCCAATTATGCACAGCCTTTATTTATTGTTACAGATTGCCTATTGGTTCAATCCGCTTTTATGGCTGGCTCGCAGGCAACTAATCCATCTGCGGGAGTTGTGTTGCGATGCTACTGTTGCACGAGTTCTAAAGGATAAAACCTGCGAATATCGTGAAACCATAATTGATATTGCCCGCAGATATCTAACCAAACCCGTTGAGCCCGGTTTAGGCTTACTTGGTTTGTTCGAAGATACAAACAGACTGCTAGTCCGCCTGGCCTGGCTGGAAAGAAAAACCTGGAGGTACCAAAAAATGAAAAAGCTAACCGTTATTATCATTATTGCTCTGATGAGCGCCTTTGTTTTACCTATGGCTGTGGGGCAGGAAATTGAAGATGATATTACTGCCGACACCGAGCAAACCGAGAAAGAATCATTACAGGACCTGGAGACCGTTGGAGTTGAACTCGAACTACTTGAGGATAAAGTTGGGACTGTTGAGATTGAGCTCAAACAACTTGAGGGCAAAGAGGAATTATTTCAGGAGATGCAGGCTCTTCGGGTTCAGCTTGAAAAACTTGAACTTATGAAACGAAAACTTCAGAAGCAGCTACAGTCGGCAGCTAAAGCACAGAAAGCAACGAGCAAAGCCGGGAAACGGGCGAAGCAGACTAAGAATAAATCGGAAAAGGAAAAAAATAAGGCCGCAGGGGTTTATGCCAAGGCGAAACAATGGAAACAGTGGGCCGAACAATGGGAAAACAGCAAAGAGTTCAAACAGTGGCAAAAAGATGTCGAAAAGTGGTCCCAGCAAATCCAGCAATTTTCTCAAAACATCGAAGCAAACAAATGGCCTGCCAATCCAGACAGTGAAGAGTTCAAACAATGGCATCAACAGATGCAGCAATGGCATAAACAGATGCAACAGTGGCAAAATAGTGACGAATTCAAGCAATGGCAAGAGCAAATGCAGCAGTGGCAGCAGCAGATTGAACACCAGGCAGAAGAGCATGAGATAGCTGGTGAAGCTCACGAAGAACATCCGATACAGGCTCCGGCGCTTCATCCGGCTCCCCAAATGCCACCCATGCCTTCTATGCCTTCATTGCCACCTATGCCTGAAATGCCACCCATGCCCAGAGATTCTGTCGTATCCGTGGATGTTGATGACTCTGTCGGGTCCGAGCCAGCTATAGTGGTGGCTCCCAAAAGTGCTCCTTCTGTAAATGTTGCGCCCGAGGTAACCAGTCCTGAGGTTAAAGTTGTCACTACTCCTTCCTTGCCAGGAACAGAACGAACAAAATCCGGAGAAATCAAGATTAAAAAAGAAGATGAGGATAAATATATCGCCACCAAAGAGATGGAGTTCTTCGCGAAGGTTGGGGAGGGCACTGCTTTTGTCGTCAGGAACAACGTTGGAAATGTCATTCTTCATCCCGGCAATGATGATAAATGCTCCGTCAGGGCCGTTATTGAGGCTAAAGCCGAGACTGCTGAACAAGCTCAGGAAATGGTTGAACAAGTTGCAATGAAAAATCAATCATCGAAAGAAAGGTTCTATCTTGAACCGGTCAAAACAACAGACGATGATGACTGGGATAATCTCAATGTAGATTTATACATTTGCGTGCCGTCAGGCGTGCCACTTGATGTATCAACGAATGTGGGATCTATTAAAATTAACGATCTCGAAGGGCAAATCAAATGCGTCACTAATGTCGGCTCAATCGAAGCTGATAGTATCAACGGAGAAATCCGGTTAAAAACGAAAGTCGGCGATATCGAATTTGTCGCACAAAAGGATCTCTCCGCCAAACTATAGGCCAGCACAAAAGTTGGTTCTATTAAGAGTGACTTTCCTCTGGAAATCAGCAATAAAGATATCGTTGCAAGTTCGGCTAAGGGGACCATTGGTTCCGGTGAAAAGAATATTTACCTGATAACCGAAGTAGGTAAGATTCGAATAAAAAAACAATCTCAGAAGACTTTTAATAGCGAACCTGAGCGATCAATTTCAATAGAAAATGATTCACAGAAAAATGTCCCTGAAACCGCTATGGCGCAATTATCATCGACCGTAAAATTGTCAGAGTTTGTGAGGAATGTTAAATCAATCGAAGAGAAAAAGGAAGGAAATCGTCACGTAATCGAGCGTACCGAGATGACTAAAGCGCTGTTCTTACCGGGCTCTGTGCTGGATGTTACCAACGACGACGGTTCCATTACTGTCACAGGTTCAGATACCAAGACATGCCAGGTCGATTCCGTATTCACAATAAAGGCCCCCACGTCGGAAGCGGCAAAGGAATTATCCAAGAAAATTAATATAGAGATGATACCAACCAGCGAGGGACTTTCTGTAAAGGTTATTAGTCCTAAAAAAACACCATCCAATCATTCATTCAAGGTTGATTTGCAGATTAACGTTCCCGGCAATACGAACTTAAAACTGAACAACGAGGATGGCAACATTCAGGTTAAGAACCTTGCAGGAAAGATAATGATTAAAAACGAAGATGGCAATATCTTGTGTGAAAATGTCAATGCGGATATGGGGATTGGAATCGAAGATGGAGATGTTAATATCAAGAACAGCAGTTTCAAAAACTGTCATATAAGGATGGAGGATGGCAAAATCAAGTGTGAGGACGTCAGAGGTAACTTTGTCTTTCGACTTGAGGACGGCAGTGTTGCAGTCAGCTATGCCGAAGACGCATCTGAGAAATATACTTTCAACGTGCACAGCGAAGAGAGCAATGTAATTATCAATGGGGGCGTATTTGCCACATGCCTGGTAAATATGGAGAGCGGAAAGATCGATTGTGACAAAGTGAGCGGAAATCTCGACTTTAAGCTTGAAGAAGGCAAAGTCAAAGTGACCTATGCAGACAATGTACCCGAGGATTGCACGATTAACGTGCGAGTGGATGAAGGAAAAATCCAGCTTTCGGTTCCAGGCGAAATGCTTCCAACGGATGGTTCATCTGCGGTAAAAAAGAAAGACGACGGAGCTGAATGGAAAACAAAAGTCAGCACTCCCGAAGGAAGTCGTAATATTAACCTTAAAACAGATGAAGGCTCTGTCGAAGTTATGAAACGATAAAACTACACAAAATCTTCTACACATATTCACTCTTTCAGGGCGTTTGGTGCCCCATCATAAACACTAAACGTACCGATAAAGCCGGGCATACCTGCTCGGCTTTCTCGTTTATATTCTGGGCCGTAAGAATATGGCATCAGGAAGACCACAAAAAATTAATTTTATTTAGAGTAAAATGTATCTCTCTGGCGTTATATTGGTAACAATCGATTGTTTTAATGTCGGATGGATTAATCTTAGATGTTTGAAGATAGTATACTACTTTGGAAGTTCAAGTGCGGCAACAGGGATGCTTTTTGCCTTATCTATGAAAAGTACGCAGGACACTTACTAACATTGGCGGCGAATCTACTGGATAACAAGGATGATGCAGAAGACGTTGTTCAGGATGTTTTTATATCATTTGTCGAATCCATAGATAAGTTTCGTCTGACAGGATCTCTTAAAAGCTATTTGGCAACTTGTGTCGTCAACCGCTCGCGAGATTATATACGAAAAGGCAAACGCCGGCGGACGGCTGCGGAAAATCAGTCACAGCTACCGACGTCAATTACGAGAAGTCCCGTTCAACTGGCGGTATTCAGTGAAGAACTGAATAAATTAAGTGACGCCTTGACTGAGCTTCCGTATCAGCAGCGAGAAGCGATTGTGCTTCGTTTGCATGGCGAGATGAAATTCAGGCAAATAGCCAGATTAAATAACGTTTCAGTGAAAACAGTTCAAAGTCGGTACCGATACGGTTTAGAGAAACTGCGGTCACTTTTAAACGGCGAGGTAAAAAAATGAGACCAGCAGAAAAGGTTGAGAAGCTAATTAAAAAGTTACAATACAAAGCCAGTGCCGAAACACATGATAAAGTTCTCAACAATGTGATACAGGCAATGGACAGATATGAAAAACAAAAACCTGGCGCGCGAGCGTCGAATATACGGAGTTCTATTATGAAACATCCAATCATAAAATTAGCCGCTGCAGCAGCGATAATCATCGTCATTATTGTCGGTGTAAGTCACTTCGGCGGCAATGGAGCAAATTTAGTATATGCGGGTGTTGTTGAACAACTTGCCAGCGCCCGCACGATGACTTACAGCATTTTAACTCAAACACCTGTTGAAAGTATGCCGACTCTGCGGCTGGAGATGGCATTTAAAGAACCGGGGTGTGTGCGAACAATAACTGCGGATGGTTATATAAACATCATTGACTGGTCACAGAACAGGGGTATTTCCATCTGGCCTCCGGAAAGACAGTATATCGACTTCGAGGCATCCAACCTCCAGCACGATCCCGAAAAAAACTCTTTCATGGTTGTAGAAAAATTAAGAACGCTTCCTTATCGAGCTGATGAGGTGCTCGGAGAAAAAGAAATAGATGGCAGAGTGCTTCAGGGTTTCCGTGTCACTAAAGCGGATATGATAAATACTGTCTGGATCGACCCGGTAACGGAGCAGCTCGTTCGTGTGGAAATAAAGTATCCGAACGCTCCAGGTATGAACACAATCATGACCGATTTTCAGTTTAATGTTGAGCTCGATGATTCGCTGTTTAGCCTGACTCCGCCGGCGGACTTCACTCGCATGGAAGTTCAAGCGGACGCATCAACAATAACCGAGCAGGACCTGATAGAATATTTGCGCATGTGGTCCACCTGGACAAAAGATGCCACTTTCCCACCGACGTTCAATCCTTTGGAACTGCCAAAGATTACCGCCGAGATGATAAAGCAAGGCGAATTCGGCGAAGACCGGACACAGGAACAGGAGCATAGTGCTGAAGCGATGCGGATGTATCGGGGTATAATGTTTGTAACTCAATTACCTGCTGAGAGTAACTGGCGTTATGCCGGTGAAAATGTACAGTTTGGAGATGCAGCAACACCCATTTTCTGGTACAGGCCCATCGGTTCCGGAACGTATAGGGTTATCTACGGTGATTTGCATGTAGAAGAAGTAGCACCGGAAAATCTGCCGGATTAATTTGGACACATAATTATTTCTTTAAAGGACTGGGCCCCCGGTATCCTTCATCGAAGGCAACACGGGGGCTTGGTTTTTTTTATTCCAACTTTTTCATGGCATTAAAATAATTTACAGATTCCAGGCCTTGGCGAAGGCGCGGAAGCTGCGGTCGTAGGTTTTCTCGACATCATTCGGGAAACAGCAGGCCGGCAGTTCATTCATAGCCAGATGGTAGCTTATACATTCACAACATACACCCTTTTTACTACAGCCGGGGTATGTACAATTACAATTTTGAAGATTTTGCTGTTTTTTGCATTCCATATATACGAATCCTTGTTCCAACTCTTACTTAATTCTAACTCATTATCTTATACACCGTCACTCCGCAATCAACACACTTCCAGTGATGTTCTTTTCGGGTATCCCTAATCCAAAAAATTACCCAGAAACCTACGGTACATAAGGTTAAGAGCAAATGCGGCAAATGTTTGACTCTCGTTCTGTAAACAGGCACCTGCTTAAGGCATCTGCCGCAATAGCCCGTTCCTTCTTCAAATCGTGTAAAACGCATTTGACATTTTTTATTTATCGAACAGGCAATGTATAAAGACTGGCGCTTAATGCCGGCACAGTTAAAGTATTGGTAACGTTTGAAAGCTGTTTTTCCTCAATCACCACTTGAGCTCCTTCGTCCGGGTCGTTGTAAGCCTGCGGGTCTGAATTCGCAATCAGTCCGAGCTTTCCGGTACCGGCCAATTGTGCGCCTTTTAGATTCATTGTGACTTTTTGTTCCTGCCTGGTAGGATTAACTATACCGATTGTTATGGCTTTACGACCATCGGTCCATGCAGCGGCGACATCGACGGGCTCTGTGTCACCGGCTACTTCAATCGGGATAGTGCCGAAATTGTTCCCGTAGAGCTTTAAAACCAAACCGGTCGTCTCAAAAGCGGCAGCGGTCTTGCTGGCTTTGATGCAGCCGATGACATTGACCGTTTGTGCATAGTTTGCCATAAAGACCATATCCGAATTGCGATAATATTCGTGCAGGCCTTTGGCAATACCCAAGCCATCTTTGTGGAAATAGCGGGTTCCAAGTTCACCGAAGATATGAGGGCCATACCAATAGTTCCATTCGGTCATTGCGATGCGAATGTCTTTTCCTTCGAGGGTATCAAGTTCCTGCCGGAGCTCCTTATGAAATTCAACCTTTGACCTTATATTTTCGGCAATCCAGGCGATATGTTCAACGAGGTCGGGTCTTTCCTGGCAGTAGAAATGTTCGGCTATCAAGTCAATATGGTCGGCACAATTCCTTAATAATCCTCGGCTCCAGTTGCCGGCGTTGCCCGAAGCAATCGGGACGATATCCGGGTCCACCTCGCGCATTTTATCCACAACCCAGTTGTGTTTTAGGACATAATGTCTAAGGCTCATATAACCGAGTTGCCACCGTCCCCACATTTCGTTGCCGATACACCAGTAGCGAACATTGAAAGGCTCCGGATCGCCGTTTTTAGCCCGTAAAGCTCCCATTAGCGTATCGGTTGAGCCGTTTGAGTATTCCAGTTCGGCAGCGGCCGAATAGGCATCTCCGAAACCGGTGTTGACCGTCACTAACGGCTCGCTGTTGAGCAAACGGCAAAAATGAATAAACTCATGAATGCCGAAGTCGTTGTGCTCTACTCCGGTCCATGCCGGATTCGTACGTGGAGGCCGCTTGTCCCTGTCACCAATGCCGTCGCGCCAGTCATAGCCGCTGACGAAGTTTCCGCCGGGCCAGCGATATAATGGGGCATTGAGCTCTTTGAGGACTGCTAACGTATCGGCTCGCATACCGTCGATATTATCTGCAGGCATGAGAGAGACTGTGCCGACAAAACACGCTCCGTCGGCTACTTTAATTTCCAGCTTACCGCTTGTCGTATCTGCTCCGGCGGTAAATTTAAATGGATACTTGACATATTGATTTGTAGCAGAGATTTGAACAGAATCCTGCTGGTTGTCACCCCATACCAGCGATATTGTTACATTTGCACTTTGCTGTTTGGCCCTGAGGTAAATGTAACCAACGTACTGCTTATCTTTAATCAGCCCCAAATCAAGCTGTCGGATGCCGCTGCCGGGCTGAATCAAAGGAGTATGCTCACCTACGAAGGAATCTTCTTCGACCATTGTGACTGAATCATTTGGCCCGATGATCTG
The DNA here is from genome assembly GCA_964508785.1 of uncultured Pirellulales bacterium. Taxonomy (GTDB): domain Bacteria; phylum Planctomycetota; class Phycisphaerae; order Sedimentisphaerales; family Anaerobacaceae; genus JAFGPS01. The sequence continues at coordinate 8,592 of CAZDVE010000040.1, forward strand.
CCACGGCGAGGCGCCGACGACCGCATACGGACTGTCTTTGGAGACGGCACGTGTTCCGCGATAAGGGTCATATTCTGGTGTTATCGGATAATAGAATTTGCGGTCTTCCAGCATTTGTGCCCAGATGCCGCCGTAGATACACCGCCCGAGGTGTTCTATGAACTGTCCGTAGATATATTTCGAGATTGGCTCACCGGTTTTGCTCGTATCAATTGTCACGGAATGTTGCTGTTCAGTTGCAAAGGCAGTTGAAAAACTACCGAAAGTGACTACAACTGCCAGAAAAATAGTGAATACAAAGCTTAGCTTGGACATTTTGAATCTCCTTTCGAATCTTTATATTGTTAGAATTCTGTGATTTCGTGGGTGAGATTATATACAAAATCAAAAAAAATGCAATTCGATAATGTCTTTATCGTTAAGGACGTGGTTTCTCTGGGCGTTTTGGCCGTCGTAAACGCCGGTACCCCAGATTCTTGCGGATTTTAGTTTCTCGGCTAACTGCCGATGAACGGCGGTTGCCAGATCCATTACCGTTGAGCCGGCGGGAAGCGTGAAGGGCTCGGTCATGTCGGCGGGTTTACCGGGTGGTTTGGCGTAGATGCGGATGATTCCCAATAACTCAAAGAATTTTGCCGATAGCTTTTCCAGCCCCGCTCCGGTTACCGCCGATATCTCGATAGATTCAAAGGATTTTTTACAGCATTTTTTCAAAGTTTCTAGCGCATCGGTCTTTGCTATGTCGGCTTTGCTACAGATGCAAAATGCCTTTTTGCCGAGTGCATTGCCCTGGTTATCGTATGCCGGCGTTTCGCTGTCGATGAGCAGGCTGCGTGATTCGAGAAAGTCCATGCAAATCCTTAACTGCTCTTGTACGTCACCGGAAAGGTCAATTACGATAGCGATAAAGTCACAATTGCGATATGTCCCTACCTGTCCGGGTGCAATGTAGTCTGCAGTAACAGGCGGCATATCTATTAATTGTATCTGCACGTCCTCGAATGTCACCATGCCGGGAACCGGCGCACTCGTTGCAAAAGGAAAATCCGCCACGTTGGCCTTCGCATTTGTTAGGGCTGCGACAATGGAGCTTTTGCCGCAGTTCGGTGTTCCGAGAAGCACTATCTGGCCGGCGCCACTTCGCGGAATATGAAAAATATCGGTATGTGAGCCGCCTTTTTTCTGTGTAGCAGTCTCTTTGAGTTTGCTTAGTTTCCTGCGCAGGTCCGCTTTGAGATGGTCCGTGCCCTTGTGCTTGGGCATTACCGCCAGCATACGTTCGAGCGCAAGGATTTTCTCCTGGTTCGTAGTAGCACTTCGAAACCACTCTTCAGCCTTGAAATATTCCGGTGTTAAGTTAGCAGGCATAATAGGTAAGTAAAAAGTAAAAATTTAAAAGTTAAAAATGTTTATTCTTTTCTTTTTCTTGTGTTGATTATAATCTGGGCGATAACTCGGCAAATTTCATCTGATTCGTTAATCAAGGAGTCTAATTTTGTCACTTTTACCAAATTCGAAGCACTGAGTAACTTAAGCCAATATTTAGTCTCACGTGCTTCTTTAAGTGCGATATTATATTTATGTATAAAATCAGCCTTGCTTTCTGCAGCTTGTGCTTCCTCGATATTGGCACCAATCGAGGTTCCCGAACGGATAATTTGGTTTAAAATAATCCTTTGGTATGATGATTTTTCATCTAATTTTTCTGAAAGTTTCAGGATATCGAGTGCGAAATTGAAAGTTCGCTCTACAATGTCCTGACTTTTTTCCACTTTTTTCCTTTTTAATTTTGCTTTTTTACTTAATCACAGATTTTTTCTGTGACAAGGTCTCCGACTTCGCTCGTCGAGTAGCCCATTCGTCCGGCCTGCATCGATTGGAGTTTGTTGGCGGTTACGAACTTAACGGAGTCCTCTATTTTGCTACCGGCCTTTTCTTCGCCCAATGTATCCAACATCATCTGCGCTGCGCAAATGGCTGCTAGGGGATTGATTACGCCTTTGCCCGTATATTTCGGTGCGCTCCCGCCGATAGGTTCGAACATGCTGACGCCTTCGGGATTGATATTTCCGCCGGCTGCGATACCCATACCGCCCTGTACCATAGCGCCGAGGTCGGTGATTATGTCACCGAACATATTACCGGTAACGATTACATCGAACCATTCCGGATTTTTCACCATCCACATACAAGTAGCATCGACATGATAATATTCCCTTTCGATATCAGGATATTCGGCTTTGCCCATTTCGTGGAATGCCCGTTCCCACAGGTCATATACGAATGTTAAGACGTTTGTTTTGCCGCATAATGCAAGAGTATTTTTATCGCCCTTGCCACGTGACTTTTTGCCGTGCTTTTTGGCGTATTCGAATGCGTATTTAAGGCATCGGTCGACCTGGAAGCGATTATATACAGCCGATTGCACTGCCACTTCATGAGATGTCCCTTTCATTGTGAAACCGCCGGTGCCTGTGTATAAATCGCCGGTATTTTCACGGACAACTACAAAGTCGATATCATCGGGGCCCTTATCTTTCAGCGGCGTAGCGACACCGGGATATAGTTTCACGGGACGAAGATTTATATATTGGTCAAGCTCGAAGCGGGCCTTTAGCAGAATACCCTTTTCGAGGATACCCGGTGCGACGTCCGGATGACCGATTGCACCAAGCAGAATTGCATCGAATTTACGAAGCTCTTCCACGCCGCTATCGGGCAGGGTTTCTCCCGTTCTTTTATATCTTTCGCCTCCGAAATCGAATTCGGTTAAATCCACTTTGAAACCAAACTTATCGGCGGCGGTTTTCAGTACTTTTACCGCCTCAGCCGTAACTTCCGGCCCGGTCCCGTCACCGGGTATTACTGCAATCTTATAACTTTTCGCCACTTTAATTTCTCCTTGTTAATAAATAATCATTCATTGTTAATTTTCATCCCGTGAGATAACAAAGTTCAGCTCACTGGGGCGCATACTATACCCTCCACAGACCCGATTATCAAGAAAATCTCTGAATTAAGGCATGGCGATAATAGTAGGGTGGTCTTCTCTTGGGGATGCCTTATGGTATTATCCCACCGATCATATTATGGCCGGGGCTACTGTATAAGGCAAGAAAAAAATCCCAGCCGCAGTTGGGATTCCATGATTGTTATCTATTGCAAGGTGGACTTCCCCTTGGGAGGCCTTGCGGTATTAGCCCCACGTTCGATTTCGGTGGGGCATACTTACTTTTTACTTTTCCAGAATTTTGTTTATCGCCTGTATCTTCTCTTTGTAGAAGTCTCTTTCCTCGCAGAGGACCTGGGCCTTTCTGTATAAATTCTCGCGAGTTAGTTGTATCAGCTCAAGGACAATCTCTTTCTCATTCACTCGTACTTTCTTTCGAAGCTGTTTCAGCCGATTAGTGATACTTCTTTGAACACCTTCGAGCTGATTTTGCGTGATACTGTCATCAGGATTTTGCCATGGACTCATTTTTTTTAACCTCCCAAAAATTCTCTTATCGATTCTTTTGGGCCAATTTATTTAATAACCCGCCGGCCTCGATTATTTCGAGCGCGAAATCCGGCAGCGGATTAAACCTTATGTCCTTGTCAGTTGTCTTGTTCTTTATCAGGCCTGCTTTGAAATCTATCTCAAGCTCGTCGCCGTCATTTATTTTTTCAGGCGCATCTTTGGATTCTATCAGGTAAAAGCCGTTATTGATGGCATTGCGATAGAAGATTCGGGCGAACGTTTTAGCAATCACGGTCCTGACCCCCGCCCCACGGAGCGCCCAGACGGCGTGCTCTCTGGACGAGCCGCAGCCGAAATCTTCACCGGCTACGATGCAATCGCCTTCTTTGACCTTGTTGACGAAATCTCCGTCCAAATCTTCCATACAGTGTTTGGCTAATTCCATTTCATCATCCGTATTTAAATACCTTGCCGGTATGATTTCGTCTGTATTTATGTGATCTCGTTTATAAACATGTGCCTTTAACATAATAGTATACTCCAATATGAACATGTCATTCCCGCGTAGGCGGGAATCCAGTTCTTTTAAATATATTTTCTGCAGTCTTCCAATCTGCCCATTATGGCACTTGCTGCCGACGTAGCCGGGCTGGCCAGATAGACTTCGCTTTTGGGATGTCCCATCCTGCCGACAAAGTTCCTGTTTGTCGTACTAACGCATTTTTCGCCTTCGGCCAGTACACCCATGAATCCGCCTAGACACGCCCCGCAGGTCGGGGCCGCAATTACACAGCCGGCATCATAGAATATATCGAACAGACCTTCGTCCATCGCCTGTCTCCATATTGTCGGCGTGGCCGGGACAATTAATGTGCGGATGGCAACCTGTTTTCCTTTGAGGATTTTAGCCGCAATTCTCAAATCCTCTATTCGTCCGTTTGTACAGCTTCCGATGTATGCCTGGTCCATTTCCATGCCGGCACACTCGCCGACGGGAACGCCGCCGCTTGGCAAATGCGGCAGAGCAACCATTGGCTCTATCTTTGAGCAATCAAATTCTTCGACCGCAGCATATTTAGCATCATCATCGGATTCATAAGTCGTATAGTCATTTTTGTTCTTGAGACGTCCCTCGAGATACTGTTTAGTGACATCATCGAAACCGATGATGCCGTTTTTCGCACCGGCTTCGATGGCCATATTTGTTATGGTCATTCTTGCTTCCATCGACATCTGGGCCAGAGCGGGACCTACAAATTCCATCGCCTTATAGAGTGCACCATCAGTACCGATTCTTGCTATAATTGTTAAAATCACATCTTTGCTATATACACCGTGACCAAGCGAGCCGTTGAGTACGAACTTTATCGATGCCGGTACTTTGAACCACAACTGCCCCATTGCAATCGCCGCTGCCAGGTCCGTCGAGCCGACTCCTGTGCCAAAGGCGGCGAATGCTCCATACGTGCATGTGTGTGAATCAGGCCCTATGATGACTTCACCAGGTCTGATATGTCCCTGTTCAGGCAGAAGGGCGTGACATACTCCGGCCTTGCCGATTTTGTAGTAATATTTGATTTTTTGCCGTTTCGCCCACTCGTCGAGCCGTTTATGCAGTTCTGCACTTTTAATATCCTTGGCCGGCTGGAAATGGTCCGGCGTCACGACAATCTTTTCAGGATCGAATACTTTATCGATTCCTTTTTCTTCAAGCATCTTTACCGCCGCCGGCCCCGTGACATCGATAAACAAAACAACGTCAATCCTGGCATCGACAAGCTCACCGGGCTTAACTTCTTTCCTGCCTGCCGCCTTGGCTAATATTTTCTCAGTTATTGTCATACCCATTTTGTTGATCCTTATTCTTGTATTATCTACCACGGCGAAGCCGGGTCATTTTATCTACCTTTTGCATATATTTTTCACTTTTTACTTTTGCCTTTTTAACTTTTACAATTCTGCTTTTAATTCAGGCGTGCCGCCTTTTGCTGCAACCATTCGGTTGATGGCATCGACGTAGGCTTTTGCGCTGGCCTCGATAATGTCGGTCGATATACCTCTGCCGATAAAGTTTCTTCCGTCTTCGGTGATTCTAACTGTTGCTTCGCCGAGTGCCTCTTTGCCGCCGGTGATTGCTCGAATGGTGTAGTTTTCCAGCTTCGGCGATAGTCCGGTAGCTTCCCTGATGGCTTCATAAGCTGCATCGACCGGCCCGTCACCACATGCTGCGGCCTGTTTGATTTCGTCCCCGATTTGTATTTTTACACTTGCAGTCGGCAGCGTGCCTGTCCCGGAGGCCACGTGCAGATACTGCAGTTTGTAGAAATGCTCTACAACGTGAATTTCTTCGTTGATAATAGCTGCAATGTCCTCGTCGAAGACCTCTTTTTTCTTATCTGCAATTTCCAGAAACCTTTCGTAGGCATGTTCTGTCTCCTGCTCATTGAGTTTGAAACCGAGCTGCTTGCATCTGTCCGCAAATCCGTGCCGGCCGGTATGCCGTCCCAGGACCATTCGCGAGCCGCCCAGGCCGATACTCTCAGCAGTCATAATCTCGTAGGTCGTTCGCTCTTTGAGTATCCCGTCCACGTGGACACCGGCCTCGTGTGCAAAGGCGTTGGCACCGACAATTGCCTTGTTCGGTTGAATCACGAAACCGGTCATTTGCGAAACCAATTGGCTCGTGCGAGAGATTTCCTTCGTATTAATATTTGTGGTCAGGCCGCCGGTGCTTTGTGTTGCAAAAAAGTCCGGACGCGTTCGAATTGCCATCACTATTTCTTCGAGAGCGGCGTTTCCGGCCCGTTCACCCATACCATTGACGGCGCATTCCACCTGTCGGGCGCCGTTTCGCACGCCGGCCAGCGAATTCGCCACCGCCATCCCGAGGTCGTTGTGGCAGTGCGTGCTGATGATGCATTTGTCTATGCCGGGTACATCGTATTTTAGCTGTGCTATAATTCTGCCGTATTCGTATGGTAGAATATAGCCTACCGTATCTGGTATATTTAACGTGGTTGCGCCGGCTTCAATGACTGCAGCTAAAATCTCAATCAGGAACGGCATTTCGCTCCTGCAGGCGTCTTCCGGCGAAAACTCGACATCATCAACGTACTCTTTCGCGAATTTGACGGCGTTGACAGCCATTTTCAGAACTTCGTCACTGCTCTTTTTGAGCTTATGCTTCATGTGGACCGGCGAGGTCGCTATAAACGTGTGGATACGCTTTTTTTGGGCCGGTGCAATCGCTTTACCGGCCGATTCGATGTCACCTTCTTTGGCGCGGGCCAGACCGGCTATTGTAGGTCCGACAACCTGTTCGGCGACCAGTTTAGTGGCCTCGAACTGGCTGGGACTGGAGACCGGGAAGCCCGCTTCGATGATATCGACGCCCAGAACCGCTAATTGCTGGGCGATTTCGAGCTTTTCAGCTATCGAAAGAGAGGCACCCGGAGACTGTTCGCCGTCCCTTAAAGTGGTATCGAATATTAAAACTTTTTCTTCAGACATTTTTTTATCTCCTGTTACGGTCTAGGCCTTCCCGCTGCGACGAATCGCTTCACTTGGGCAAGTAGCCGAGACGAATCCAAAATTTTACTCCGAATGGGGCTAATTATGCCGAAAATAGAGCAAAATTGCCATGAATTTACGAAAAAATGAATAGAAATAGGTTGTTTGTGGGGTATTTATTGCGCCTTGCGGCGCAAAAGCAGATTGTTAAGGCCAAGAATGGCCCTGTGGATAGAACTAATTGTAAATCTGTCGTTCATATTACAGATTATACAGAAACTAAAACTTTCTGCAACCCTTTTTTCTAAGGTTTTTTCATTTTTTCCTCGTTAAACAATTTACAAAACCAATTCAACAGGAGACTTATCTTCTTGCAATTGTACATTCCCGAATGTAAAGTAAGAAGTTATTTTTAGATATTTCAATTTTGAAGTTGTTTCGGATTCAGTATTTAGAGCTTAGGATTTATTTGCGGAGAGGTGTCGGAGTGGCTGATCGAGCCGGTTTCGAAAACCGGTGTGCTCTTTTCGAGTACCGCGGGTTCGAATCCCGCCCTCTCCGCTTTTTTCGTACTGCGTTGTGCGTATTGTGTTCTGCGTAAAAACAAGCCGTCCAGGACAGGCACGTGGGCCTGCATCTGCATTATCGCAGCACACACAACGCGAAACACGGAACTAATTATTATGCGGGTAGCATTGGGACAATTCAATGCAGTTGTAGGTGACTTGGACGGCAATGCCAGGACGATGCGGGAATTCTATGGCCGGGCTGTTCGGGAAGACGTGGATTTGCTCGTATTTCCTGAATTAGCGGTTTGCGGCTATCCGCCGGAAGATCTGGTCCTTAAAAAACATTTTTTAAAAGGATGCTCGGCGAGTATTGAAAGAATCGCCGCTTCCTGCCCGGAAGCAACAGTTATCGTCGGCTTTGTCGAAACTGTTGGAAATGCCAGTTACAATTCCGCAGCAGTACTGCAAAGCGGAAGGGTAAGTAAAATTTATCACAAGGTAAGGCTGCCCAATTACGGGGTGTTCGATGAGCGAAGGTATTTCCAGTCCGGCACCAAACCGTTGGTGATTGATGTGGCCGGGATAGATGTTGCAGTGACAATCTGTGCCGATATCTGGGACATTGAATGGCTTGGCGGTTTTTTGAAGAATTCCGGTACAATCCGGTTACTTGTGAATATATCGGCCTCACCCTTTCATTACGGCAAGATTCAAATCAGAGAGGAAGTCGTTGGCCGCTGTGCGAGAAGGCTGAATTGTGCGGTCGCATACTGCAATCTGGTCGGTGGACAGGATGAAATAGTTTTTGACGGCCGAAGCATATTGGCGGATTCGAACGGCAGAACAATCGCAAAGGCCAAGGCGTTCGAGGAGGATTTACTTATTGCCGATATTGTCACCGGAACGAACGGCGAAGTAAAAATCGAGCCTATACAAGTCGCAGCCCCGCAACCGGTAAATTTAATCGATGAAATTTATCAGGCGCTTGTGCTCGGGACAAGGGATTATACTCGCAAAAACGGCTTCGAGAAGGTACTGCTCGGTTTGAGCGGCGGGATAGATTCCTCGGTTGTTGCTGCTGTTGCCGTTGCCGCTTTGGGTGCGGAAAATGTTATCGGCATTACAATGCCCACGCAATTCAATAAGCCAGAGACGATAAGCGATGCCAAAGAGCTGGCGAAAAATCTCGGCATTGAATTTTTAACAATCCCAATCCAGACGGTGATTCGAAAATTTGATGAGTCAATGAAACCGGTTCCCGGCTGGCAGAGCGAAGGCATTGCTTATGAAAATCTTCAGGCCCGTATTCGCGGGACAATCCTGATGTCACTGAGTAACAGCACCGGCGCTCTTGTTCTGACGACCGGCAATAAAAGCGAAACAGCGGTCGGTTATTCGACGCTTTACGGTGATACCGCCGGAGGTTTTGCGGTAATAAAGGATGTTCCCAAAACGAAAGCTTACAAATTGGCCGAACATATCAATGAAATATCCGGTAGGGAAGTCATACCGGCTGATGTGTTGACACGACCGCCGAGTGCCGAGTTGAAACCAGACCAAAAAGATACCGATTCACTGCCGGACTATGACCTGCTTGATAAAATTCTCGAAGGCTATGTCGAAGAGGATAAATCCGCCAAAGAACTGGTCGAATCCGGTTTGCCGAAGGAAGTTGTTCTGCAGGTCCTGCGTATGGTTGATCGAAACGAATATAAGCGGCGTCAATCACCGCCGGGAGTGAAAATAACATCAAAAGCTTTTGGCAGAGACAGGAGGCTGCCGATTACAAATCGTTACAGTTCCGGCAGCGACAGGGGGATTTCGTAAAAAATTTCTATTTTACCGTGCGGAATTATCTGCCGGTGATAGCATCTAAAAGTGCTCGGGTAAAGGGTATCGCCGCATCCGGACTGCTGCAGGTTATAATCTTCATGTCCTGTTCAACAGGCGTTCCCGTATATACTGCGCCGATTTGTGTGAGTACCTCACGTTCAGTAATATAGGATGTCACTTTTACACCCTTGAGTATGCCGGCGTTGGCCAGTATTGATGGTGCTGTGGAAGTTGCTGCAATAATCTTTCTTTTGTCAAATGCCTCACGGATAAGATTTAAAGCCGCGGGATTGTAGACGTATTCAAGTACCCCCGTGCCGCCTATGAAAATTAACGCGTCGAAGTCGTCCACTTTTAATTGGTTAACAAGAGCGTTCGCCTCGAAACTGCCTCCGAGCATTCCTCTTATAATGCCTGTTCGTGTACTTGCTACAACTCTTTGAACTCCTGCCGCATCAAGCGCTTTTATTGTTTCGAAAAATTCCTCGTCACGAAAATTTGCACTTGGTACTATCAGCGCCGCCCTTTTTAATTCTGTGGTCTGACCATTATCAGTCTCTTGTGTGCTCAGGCTGGCGGGGTAACCGACGCAAATGATGTAGAGAGGTTCTATGTTTCTGGGCAATCTACAGGTAGTATTGACATTCCTGGTATTAAAGTCACTGATAGTCAAAGAGCCTAAATCCAGACAGGTTGCCTGTAACCGGATATTCTGAGCCATATGCCCTGCCTGGAGATACATAGATTTTCTGCTGTTATTACCGCGCTGTGCCGATAGTCTTCTGGTCGGAGCGGCTATAATAAAAGTACATCCTGCTGAGGCCACTGAATCACTCATTGGGGCAACTGCTGTGGCGAGTGCACCGCGTATATCCTGATAGACGGTTTGTTCCAGGCTGTTATCTTCCGGTTGATAAACGAACACACCCTCTTGTGTTGCAAGATGCAGTTGTATAGGAGAAACTACTTCTGTTATTGAGGATTCTGTTGCCAGGTTTGTTTGCGACTTTCTTTCACCCTGAGCCGCCCAGGCCAATTGGCCTATCAGCATTCGTTCGAGCGTTTGACCGGTGAACATAAGAGCATCCTCTTGCTTGTAAAGAGCCTCTTCGAAAGTCATTTTTCCTACCGTGTTCGGTCTTGTTAGCTGGATTATTTTCTGGGTAACGGCCCGGATTCTACGCTGGCCGAGGCACAGTGCTGTGAAAGATATTAAGATTATTATGAGAATTGTTAGACGTTTCATTTTCTCTATCCTCCAAAAATGTGTTTTTGGATCTGCAGGCTACGATGTACATAATACATACTTATTCCCGGAATTCCCAGAGGTTTTTATTGAAAAAATCTTCAATGCTATAGTGAGTATATCGGCATGTTAACAGAGTCGCTTTGAAACTCGTCGTCCGGTTAGTTACGGATATACTCCATGACGATTGAATGTAGATTCGGCCTTCTATGACCTTTATATCGGCATAAGTATACAATTTCTCACAAGATAGAATATGCCAAAAGATAGACCCTGTTCGGCAGTATCTATATCTGATATAGGCCGATAATCTTATCTTATCACTCAAATTTTGTGGTGCGATGAAGTTATATTTTCAAAAGAAGGTTTCAGCAGATTCGGCAGATATCAAGGTTTGGCTATGCAATAAATATGCTCTTTTCCTTTCAGGAACAGCTCATCGTCGACTATAGCCGGGGAGGCATCGAATCGGTCGTCAAGTTTGTTGGAAGCCAGAACCTCGTATGTATCCGAATGTTTGATAACCAGTGTGACACCATTTTGAGAAGACAAATAGACTCGACCCGCTGCTCCGACCGGAGATGCGTAAAAACCGCCGACTCCCTCGAGTTGCTGTGCGACAAAATTTGGCTTTCCAGTCTCTGCCTGATAGCAGGAGAGAATCGCTCTGGTGACCGTAAAGAAGTAAATATTGTCATCATAGAGCAATGGAGTGGGGACATAAGGAGTATCACTGCTAATCTTCCAGCTGATCGCATCGGTGCCGCTCAAGTCTCCCGTTCTTCCAAGCTCAATAGCATACAAAGCACTGCCGCGAAAACCGCTCATGCAGAATACTTTGCCGAAACCGGTGACCGGTGTGGGGATGACATTTCTTGTCTGGCCGCTGCATTGCCAGATTACATCGCCGGTCTTAACATCGTAGCTGCGAATGAAATTAGTCGCATTGGTGACAACCTGTAAATTGCCGTTGACTTCGATCGGCAGAGGACTCGCCCATGATGTTGATTCGTCGCGGTCCTTTTTCCAGAGCGTCTGACCCGTTTCTTTGTTTAAGGCGTAAATGGCGGAGTCGCCTTCATGGTCCATCACAACTATAATCGCATCGCCGGCCAGAGCAGCGGAACTTCCCTCACCGAAAGCCCTGAGCTTGTTCATTTTTCCCAGATCCCTGCTCCATTTGTGATTTCCGTCAATATCATAGCAATGCACACCGCGTGAGCCAAAGCTGGCCCAGACATGTTTGCCGTCGGTTACGCATGAATTTGAAGCGAAACTGCCGGTTTCGTGATGTCTCTCGTGTGGCGCTTCCTCACGAGCGGTTTTTTGCCAGAGAATCTTACCCGTATTTCTGTCCATACAAACAAAGTCAAATTTATATGCACCTTCCTTTTTATCACTATCGACAGCCGTTAAAAAGAAAATTTTATCCGCCCAGATGACGGGGGTCGACAATCCTTGTCCCGGTACTTTTACCTTCCATTTAATGTTTTCCGTTTCGCTCCATTTTAGTGGAGGATTGCTTTTTCTTGCTACACCTGTCTCCTCCGGTCCCCTCCACGCCGGCCAGTAATCGGCATCTGAGCCAGCATAAGTGTTAATCGAGGCAAGGATGGACAATAGGATGACACTTGATGCCAAAACCACCTTTTTGCTTTTCATGTGAATCTCCTTCAAAACTTTTTGATTTGTTTGTTCAACAACCCCTTAATTGGCCTTCTCGACCACGCACTTTCATCCGATTCTTTTGCGTTTATTACGAAGAGGCCGGTAAAAAGTTTTCAGAATTCTGAAAAATTTAGACGTGGCAAAACTTTTCCCCGGACATTCCTCATGTCGGTAGCATTCTTGTCCTATGCAGTAACGGACCTTCCCGTCGTTTATACTGTTTCAGGCACAACGAACGGCTCGCGATAGGAACACTTAACGTATTTGTTGGCCTTATCGGCGTTGTCTCCGATAAAGCATTCCTGCTTGCGGTCGTAAGTCAGTTGCGGACCGAGAATTAGCTTTTCTTTGGTAAGGTCAACGCCGTTACCCTCGAGTTGTTCTACCACGTCGCTGAGTGTATTGACGGCATCCTCATGGGCCTTGAAGTTCTCACGAGCTTCGTCAACAGAGGCCTCGGCGCCGGCCAGGAAAGAAACATTAGCCTGATGACACATCGTAGTGCTCAGGTGCCCGACTTCGATTTCCGCATTGAGGTCCTCTCTGCGGCCGCTGCGCAGAGCTTTAATAAAGTTCTGTACGTGACCGGCACCGCCGTCTCCCTTGTATTGGTGGATTTTGTTGCCTTTGTTGTCGAAAGACCAGCCGCCTCCGCGTGAAATGCGAACAGTCGCATTCTCGCACTGAATATAATTTCCGTCCCGCCTCTCGAGATAAACCGCTCCTGTTTTGCCACCTCTACGTTTGGGGTCGGGCAGATTCCGAATCTCAACGACTGCTTTCGTACCGTCATAGTCGAACAGAGCAAAGAGCATATTGGGAGTTTGTCCGTTATCATCCCAGGCAAAACGGTTACCGGCCGAAATCACCTTTGTCGGCACATCGTTCCAGCCTAATATATGACGCAGGTCGTCAACGTAGTGAACGCCCCAGTTCGCCATCTCGCCGTTGCCCCAGTTCCACTGCCAGTGCCAGTCGTAGTGAAAACTCTTTCGCATTACCGGCGTCTTTGGAGCCGGACCGGCCCATAGATTATAATCGACGGTGTCCGGAATCGGCTGCGCCTCAGTGACTTTACCAATCGGCTGGCGTGAATTTAATCTCGAACAGTGCACCCAGAGCACCTTGCCGTATTTGCCGGACTGAATGTCACGTGCGGCCTCCTGCACGGCCGGGCATGAGCGCTGCTGCGTACCGGTCTGCACAATACGGTTGTACTTGCGTGCCGCCTCGACCATCTTGCGGCCTTCCCAGATTGCATGGCTGACCGGCTTTTCCGAATATACGTGCTTACCCGCCTGGCAGGCCATGACCGTCATGAGCGAGTGCCAGTGATTGGGCGAGGCGATGGCGATGACGTCAACGTCCTTGCGGTCCAGGATTTTTCGAAAATCGACGTATCCCTGGATCGCCTTCGCATCCATGTTTTGGTTTTCCTTTTTGAACTTTTCAAGGTTCTCGTCAACGCGCTGCTTGTCCGCATCGCATAAGGCGACAACGTTCACGCCTTCTATTTTATGAAAATCATAGATAAGTCCTCTGCCCCGTCCGCCTATACCGACAATGGCGACGCGAATTTCGTTATTCGCCGCCCGGGCCCGCCGGGGTTTGTAGAGTGATAAACCCAGATACGAGCTGGCGGTGGCGGAGAGACTGTGTTTGAGAAATTGACGACGGTTGATTGTATTCATCCTCTGTTCCTTTCGTTAAATATAAGGCCAAATTGCCGAAATTCATCAAAAAAAGGCAGTGCCGGTAAAAGCTTAAGTCAAACCGATATTTCCCAAGTATCCTATACGATAGACCGGCAGAATTCAACCTTATTTTTCCACTGCTCCAGAATTGCTTATCTTGTGTGAAATTAAAGAGTCGGAACAATGACCGGGCGCGTTTTTCAATCCAATACACGCCAGGTCGGCGGTATGAGTTCCGGTACGTGCCATTTGCTCTTGCAGCGATGACACCTGTCCATATCCGGCCTCCTTGGTTTGCCGCAGTTTTGACAGGTGACAAGTGTGATTTTCGGCCTGGTTAACCTGTAGGTAATATAAGCAACAAGGCCGAAAGCGATTGTCCCTAATATCCAGACTAATCTTTCATTACCGGATAGCCCAATGACAGCGGCATCTTTATCGACTCGCCATGCAAGAAATATCGATAAGACAATCGAAGGCAATATCAATAACAAAGCGAATGATAATCTGCTTATAAAGCTTCCTTCGACATCCCGGCCCTTCATCGCAATAAAAGAATTAGGCAGGGCGAATAGTGCCCTGTGACCTGAGGCGGCTTCAAAACTATCGGCAGTAAAATACGAGACGATAGATAAAACCGGAGGGTGAAGATTTTCCAGCAAATACTTCGTTATTGTCAGGACTATCCCCTTGGGGCTATGGAAATAAGTTGCTTTACCTGAAGGCATGCTTTCCTTGCAGTCGTCAGGAGTGTAATATGTATATTTACTTGACTCTCTTTTGACTATCTTTCCATCTTTGCCAAAGACATAGAGTGCCATATCGGTCCCCTCTCTATTGACAGTGGCTACGAACAATCCTCTGTATTGGTGGTCGGTATTCAAGGCCAGTGGTAAGACCTCGTATGCCAATAAATCCTTAGGTCTTGCCGTCTGCCTGCCTGTAAACAAAGTATCGGGCGCAGGCAGATAACCAACGGTACCGGTAAATTCGAGTGTTTCCCTGTTGACCAAATCGATTCGGCCGTTTTCGTCAAGAACAAGGAACGACATGCCATGTTCTATTATAGCTTCGTTCAGTATAGTTGATACGTTTGGTTCCCTTGGAAAGCTGTTTTTTTCAATATTCCTATTCGGCAGTTTGGTTCGAGTTCCATCCCAGGATAGATTTACAATGTCTGGATTTTTTCTTAATATACCGATTTCAACAGGTTTATGAGGGTCATCCTTTGATAATTGTGGGCCTTTAGTTACGATTCGCTCATCGAATTTAATGTTAAAAAATCGCCGTAATTTCTTGTCATATAATGTGAGCCACGGGTAAGAATCGTTTTCATCTAAAATTGGAGAAACAAATCTTCCGAGCTTTTTGTCGGGAGTTTCAGAAAATCCTTCCGGGCCGATATAGATCGTGACGTACTTATGAGTTGAAGTCCCACCAGGCATTTCTTGTTCAATCTTGTGTTTAAATATTATATGCCCTGAACTTTTATCAAAATATACTACTTGCCAGTCATTGAAGTAAATAGTCGAGAATTGTTCTCCTCGAGATCTCTTAATAAAATAGTCTGTAAAACCAAGGATTCCTTCATTCCTGAACCACGCCCGAGCACAAGAATGTTCTATAACATTTGGGTCGTTTTCTAAATCATTCGGGACTAATCCAGAAGGTTCCAAGTGAACCTTTTTTGCCTCGTAAGGTAAAACATCTTCAATTAGATTACGCTCGTATATAAAACGTAACCAGAACAACAGAAGTGACAGCAGTATCAAAACAATAAATCCGGTTGTAATAACTTTACCTAAATTATTAACCGAGGCTCTCATGAGTTTGTTCCTAAAATGAAGTTTTCATAAATTTCCGCCGGCTACGAATAACAGATGCGATAATAAATATAATCAATGGTAACCAAGCTTGTGGACCGAGACCTTTGATGATAATAATCGAAGCAAAAACAAAAGTTATAATAAATCCCACCAGCGGAGGGATGACCTTGCCTTTCATCCAGCCGGTTTGTAAACCAATACAATAGGAGGTCAGAGCCGTTAGTAGCGTCACTGTATATATATCGAAAAACATACCTTCAAAGACCGGTACAGGTGGCGAGAGAAGCCGATATAGTATCATGGTTGTGATTATCAGAGGCAGAAATAAGGTTAAAATAGCCAGGATTCCCGTAATAATTCTGGCTGTGAGAATTCTGCCGCGAGTGACCGGAAGAGTTAATAAAAAAGCGGATATTCTTTTGTTTTTATCTATGTACATCTGTGAAACACCAATCGATGTGAATCCGATTATAAGTATTACAATCACCGGAAGCGAAAGAGCGATAGCAAATATAGGGGCTTCCTCAGAATTAGAACGGTATGCTGCAGAGATTATGCAGATTATGAGAATCATTGAAAGAATAATCGCCGCGACAAAATATGCGATATTATCGTAGATTTCTCTTTTGATTAGTGTGAGCATGTTAAGCATTTTGTATCTCCTATACGGCAGTTTGAATTACATCCTGAGCAGGTTTTGTACATTCTATGAAGATGTCCTCAAGGCTCATCGGAATTTCAGTGCAGCTTGAGGGCTTGAAAGTATCTAAAATAGCCTGTTTCTGCCGGTTCCAGTTGGCTACTGTTAAGACTATTTCCCGATCCCGTATTTGCTGATTTATAATCTCGGTTATATATATGTTTTCCGGTGCTGCATTGGGAAAAATCACCTGTAATTTTTTAATACGTTTTTTCAGTTCTTCCAGCCTGCAGTCCACAACAAGCTTACCGGCGGCGAGTATGCCTATGCGATCGGCGATTCGCTCGACGTCACTGAGTATATGGGAGCAGAATAAAATCGTTCTTTTTTGTTGCTGAATAAGCTCTATAGCAAGTTCGAGGAACTGACGGCGGGCGACGGTATCCAGTCCAAGAGTGGGGTCGTCAAGAATCAGCAACTCCGGTTCGGTCGCCATGGCCAGCGCCAGGTTCAATTGCGCCCTCATGCCTATAGACAGCTCTTTTACTCTGCGGTCCAAGGGGAGGCGAAATGTTTCTATTAAATGCTCGAAGAACTCGTTGTTCCATTGGACACAGAGGTCTTTGCAGAGTTTGATAAGTCTGCTTACTTTATAGTTCTGGATGAGATTATGCCCTTCGGCCACACAGCCGATTCGGCCGCGTACTTCTACCGGAAGATTGGTCGAATCGATTCCCAGCAGGGAAGTATGTCCCCGTGTTGGTGACTCCAGACCCAGAAGGATTCGAATTAACGTTGTTTTACCGATGCCGTTGCGTCCCAAAAGGCCGTAGATACAGCCTTGCGGCACTTTAAGATTAATGCCATCCAAAACGCACCGTCCGTCGAAGTATTTGACGAGATTTTCAACGTTAATGACGTTATCATTCATTCGTTTTCTCCTTCTCTTCAGCCAGGTTGAATTTTTCAACCGCCTTCTCGAACCACTGTCTAAGGATTTGCCTGTCTATCTGCATGTGATAGGCATCGACCGCAATTCGTTCCAGTTCTTCAGACAGCAGTTTCTTCTTTACAGATTTGCTAAGGTTGCTATCGAGGTTTGCGACAAATGCGCCGGAGCCGGGTCTGGTAACGATAATCCCTTCCTGCTCCAATTGGCGGTAGGCTTTGGCGATAGTATTCGGATTAATAGCAAGCTGCTGGGCAAGTTCTCGTACTGTCGGCAGTTTTTCATCTTTGATGAGCCTGCCCAGTGCAATATCGCGTTTAACCTGATCCATGATCTGTTGGTAAACCGGTCTACCCGAGCTGTTATTAATATTAAATTGCATATATTTCTCACTACTTGTTCTATATCAACTATTACAAATAACACAAAATGAAAATTAAGTCAAGCACTATTTAAGAGAATTTATCTTTTTTTTCGATAGGTTCTTCTTAATAACAATTTTGCCTAATAACGGGCATTTTATTTGCTTTTTTGCAGTTTTTTGAATACTACCCTCCCGTAAGGGAAACCTAAGGCGGAACTATGGATAGTTCATAGTTCGCCCCTTAGTGGTAAATAGTTCGTAGTTCATAGTTCATTGAAAATTGGGGGGGATCAATAGCATATCGTATAACGGAGCAAGCAAATCAAAAATCAAAGTGAAAAAAGCAAAATTACATCGCAAAAATTAAAAATTCAAGCCTATTGGCCGAGGTCAAGTTTAACTGCACTGCGAAGCTCTATCTTTTAGTTTTGATATGTGGTTTTACAGTTTTATTTTTAAGATTTGATATTTTAGGGCAGGTAGCTGCCTCTTCGGGGGTGAATGAGTACATCAGTAAAAGAGTAAATGAGTTAAAACATATACTCATCAACACATACACTCATAAACGCATATACTCATCTTATTCGACAAGTGTAGAGAACATTCTACAAATCGACCTTTTTTTTTCAAAACGAACCCAATTATCTCGTATTGAGTGATGCGTTATGCGTATTGCGTAAAAGAATATAAGCTCTTTGAAATAAGAAGATTATGGTAAAAAAGCGGATTGGACACTTAGTAAAAACGAACCCAAACGAAGCCAATTTTTTCGTACTGAGTGCAGCGTGCTGCATATTGCGTAAAGACGGGGAACGAAAGTTTAATCCCTGGATTTACTCTGGGGGTTAAAGATACTGAGCCGGCATTCCAGGCAATCTTGTTATAGCTAAGGATTAGGTATTAGATGTTGTCTTAAAATGCTTCTGGCGTACGCGTCCACTGGTCTGGGTCGCCTCACTGCGAATATCGCGCAGGGCATTCTTAAATGCATCGAGCTCTTTCTTGGCGGCTTCATGGTTGATATTCAACATTTTTAGTTCGTTTTCGAGACGCGAATTGGCCTCCATGAGTTCTTTATTGACTGCCTGCTGGTCCTCAAGCTCAATACGTATATCCGTCAATTGGCCGTCGGTCTTGGTAATTTTCTTTCGAAGGGTCTCTAACTCCTTCTGCAGGTGTTGTGAGGTTTGATGAGAGCCGTCCAGTTCCCTTTCAACAGCACTCTTCGTCGACTCCGTTGCTTCCAGACGCCTTGTTGTATCGTGTAGCTGCTCGCGTAAGTCATGATTGGCCTCTGTAATCTCCGAGAGTTCCTTACGCAGATTGTTAATATCAGTAATTCTGTCTTTGAGATTCATCACCTGAGCTTCGAGAGCCACTTTTTCGCCTTCAAGTTGTTTAACCTTGGCCTCGGCGGAGGATAATTGTTCGGCAAGAGAGTCACGCTCGGCAATAGTTGCCTCAAGCTGTGGCTGAGTCTGGTCGAGCAGATTGGCAAACTTATTCCGCTCTTGTTCGGCAAAGGATATGTCCTCGCGTAATTGTTCGGCCAGAGCAGCGCGGCTCTGTAGTAACTCGACCTGTGCCTCTAACTGAGAACGAGCATCCATCTCTTCTTCAAGTTTATTCTGGGTTGTATCAAGTTCCGCTTCAAGTACTTCTTTTAACTTAAACGCCGTCTCAACCTGTCCTTCAAGATCCTTGACGATAGAAATGATACTGGCCCTTTCCTGGGAGACATCGGCAAAATCCTCCGGTTTGATTTCGTTCTGGCCGGCTTTTATAAGCGATGCCTTATATGAGGCGGCGGTATTTTCTGCTGCGGTCACGCCCGAGACGGATTGTTTTTTCTGTGCAACCGTATTCTGTTTTTGTGCAACTGCTTTTTTCTTTTTCTTTACCGTTTTCTTTTGTTTCTGAGTTTTTGCCATCAAAACATCTCCTTAATTTACTGTCAGCGAGGCTCTCAATTATCAACTCTCCTTGGCAAGAACCACAAGCTGGAATTATTGTTCAGCCGGTCATTTTAACATATCTTCTTTCCACCACTGCCGCCACCGTGCTACCAGTCGATTAAGATCTGCATTATTTGCAGGGAAAGATTTTCCTATTTTCTTACCGGTTATTTTTTCTATGGCACAAAGAATAATTTTTCTTGTTTCCTTGTCGGGATCTTTCAAGTGCTCGATCAGGGACATAACCACCTGGGGATTACCGAGGTTGCCCATCGCCTCCGCAGCCGCCCGACGAACCAAGATACTTTCATCATCAAGAAGTGTGGCCAGGTCTAAAGCAAATCTGCTTTTACCCAGCCAGCCGATACAAGCAACAGCTCTGCGTCGCACCCCTTCGTCTTTATCGGAAAGCATGCCTGCCAATGCCGTACCGCTTTGCGGACCTGCCAAGCGATACAAACCCCACACGGCTGCCATTCGAACCAAACCTGTTTCGTCAGACAGGGCATTTTCAATTACAGGCAATCCTTCTTCCATTCCCAATGTTGTCAGGGCTTTGATGCATTCTTGTCGTACCTGTGGTGACTGCTCCGATTCTATATGAGCCGAAAGAGCTCTGACTGATAGTTCATGATTAATACCGGCCATTATTTTAACGGCATCTAATCGGGCAACTACATTCTGACTTTTCATATCAGAAACAGCCTTGGCGAAAAGTATCTTATCGGTTACCTTATCAAAAACAGCCGTCTGAATTTGATTATTAGTCACAGCCGAAGGGCGTGTCATCTCAATCTCAGAGATAGCCTGAGAAGGTTGTCTGTTTGTTTTTTCTTCCCTATCAAAGTAGGGCGCGGTATTTTCTTTTATAGGTTCGGTTTTTTCTTCGCCGGTTTCTACAACCTCTTCTACCGGTTTTGGTAACCTGACCTCTTGCTCTGTTTGAGCAGTATATGTTTTAGAAGATGGTTGAGGCTCTGTGTATTGTTCTTCTTTAAGAGAACTTTCTGTGTTATTTTTTTCGGCTGCAGCAAGATTGGTTTCCAGAATTTTCAATACATCAGCATGCGTTTTTGCTTCGCCGGCGCTTATGGCTGCTTCATTGGTCTGAGTGCGTGCATGTTTGAGCTCAGAGAGCAGAGCCTCTTTTTCTGATTGCACTTCTTGCAGCTTATGTCTGGTATCGATAAGGTCGGACTCCAGCACATTAATTAGAGATTTGGCAGAATTGGCCAGCTCCGGATTTTGCTTGTTGTTTGCTTCTACGCCGGATACCTCAGATGTGGTCTCAGTTTGTTCAGGTGCGATTAGCTCCGGGGTATCGATAGGCCGGGCGAGCAAACTTCCTACTGATGTTATACCATTGGTTACAGCGCCGGTTATTTTCTTACCGGCGGCTGCTACCGTTCCTACACATGTCCCGGCAAATCTTGATATGCTTACCATAACTCCCGAAAGCTCTTCATTGCCACAGCGCATTATCTTAAACTCCCTTTTAGGCCATATTAAGAAACTGTAGCTTTGCGCTTCTGTTTTTTAGCCGGAGAACTTGCAGGCCTTTTCTTTGGTGTTTTGCTCTTTTGACGAGGACCTGTACTTTTCTTTTTTGCGACTTTTTTCTTCGTTTTCCGACTCTTTGTTTTGACGGCTGCTTTTTTCTTCTTCCTGGCTGGAGCCCTTACGGATTTTTTACCGTGCTTGACTGCAGGCTCTTTACCTGCCTGCGCAGGGGATTTAACGATCCGCTTGCTTGTGACCACTGCGGTTCCAACCAGAGCACCGGCAAACTTGGATATAGCTCCAATGACTTTCGGAGGTTCAACTTTCTGGCTCTGTTGTGTAGCCATTCTCAGTTCTCCTTTACTCGAATTTCGTTTGTATTCGACACCAATCGTAAAATGGGGATGCTTTAATATCCTTCACAGAATGTAAAGGTTGAATATCAGAGACTTACTTACGCGGTCTGCTGAGTCTGGACGGCATTGATATAACCTTTCTTGAAAGCCTCTTTTGCTCCTGACGCCGCCTCTTGAGTTTTTGTATACATATTATCCAGAGTTTTGGGATATTTAATGCGGAAGATTTCCACGCCGACGGCGCCGATGAAAACTCCACCTATAAGGATTCCGAGACCTTTAATCATATCCTTTCCTTTCTCTTTCCAGTGAAATGAAAATACATTTTATTTCTTCACTTTTTTATTATCAGATTTTGATGGACAAATCGAGTCTACAAAACTTCTTGCCGAATCTTCGATTTTCTCAATCACCTCTGGTTTCTTCGCACGAAGAATTTCAGTCCCAGCTGCGCCGAGAACCACACCCAATAATGCTAATCCGATTGTACCCATTTAAGTTTATCTCCTAATGTTACTACTTAATAAAAAACCCAAACCACCATCCATAGGATAACCAGCTTGGGTGAATCTTTCTTATTCGTTTTTATCGAACTGAAGAGAAATTCTAACAGGTTCCTGCAGTCCTTTGCTGGTATTACATCCACGTCCGATATATAGGACTTGACCGCTCTTCGGAGCGAACCGGCTCATATATCAATGGATAGCACAGCGCTATTTACGAAGCCACTAATTTTCTAAAGACCTTTTTATAGTATTACTATATGGGTCTCTTATTGCGCCGTCCACTTTTTTAAGAGCACTTTTTATACTATTTTCAACGCTGTTTTTTTATCTATATAGCATATTTGTTATCGGAATAAAAGGAATATTTTCTTGAAAAAGTAACCTTTTGCCGGATTTATATGCCGATTTCAAACTGATAAGAAGGATTTGATTGACTATTTCGTCGGGAAAACAAAAAAAGTACTTTCTTGGTATTGATATTCATTCAGAATGGAATACGAGCTTTGGTTTAACATCGTCAACGGTAACAAAAAAAGAAATGATATAAAGCAAACATCAACAATTTGTTTATTTTCTATATTATAAACGCATTAAGTGATTGACCTAATTAATAAATTGCAAAATAAAAATGAAATCATAGATTACAACTTAGAGACCAGTGGAATTTCTAAATGTCTTATATCGAATTCTAATCCGGCAGGTGCGCTTGACTGCGACCTTTGTTTCGGCTTGGCATAAATTTTTTCCATTACAAAGTTGTGAGGTAAAACAAAATAGCCTTCTAAATATCAACACCTACCAACAAACACATAAGATAATATCTGTGTCCAATATTATTGAACATGTAGTCGCCGGGCTCACAAATGACGGTACGACCTTGGAATTAGTCCGATAAGTTGATTCCCTAAAACAAGTGACATTGATATTATATTTTCATAACAAAGATATTTTGTTGGCCGATAATATTTGGCCTGCTCAATTGTAAACACACCTGAAAGTGCGGATTTTCTCAGGATTATACCGCCGGTGATATTGTCTTAAGCGGGGTCAATATATTGCCGAATAACTGATGACTATAATATTGTCAGGATAATGATTGAATTACAACGAAAGATGGAAGCGAAAAGTCGTTACCAACCTTCAGAGACCGTTGAGGCACTTTTCACAACTGCGGTTGTCAAGATTAAGGCTGGTTCCGAGAAGGCAATTGTTGAGCGAAAGTCTGTATCGGAAACGGAAGTTGTATTGACAGAAGCAGCGGAGGCTAAGACCGAAGAATCCATAATTGAGCAAAAAGCAGAGCCGGAAGTCGAAAAGGAAGCGACATTAGAGACTAATGAAAAGGAAACTGAATCTGTTGAAAAGACAGATACTAATGAGACTGAATTGGAGACCGAATTGGTTTCTCAGAAAGAAACAACAGAGGCACTTGAGAACGAAGATGAGCAGAAGACTGAGACCGCTAAAGATGAAGCGGAAACTAAAGCGGAAGATGCTGACGTGACCTCTGAAGATGTAGCTGAAGAAAAAGTTGAAGCCACGGACGAAAGCCATGAATCTGAAACAGGCGAAGTTTTTCAGAACGTTCAGCAGGTGGCTGATTCTCAGCCGAATCAGCCGAAAGAGCAGTTACTGGCAGGTTCAGATTTATGTGCAAAAGACGTTATGCTTAATGAAGTTGTATGGGCAAGTTCTGAGGATAGTGTCCAACAGGCGGTTACAAAGATGCAGCAAAGTAACAGCGAATATTTAATGATAGGCAGAGATGGAGTACTGGAAGGGATTGTATCTAACACAGATATAATGGGGGCACTTAGTCCCTACCTTCGTTCTGCATTTGCTAAGTGGCGAAGAGAGCTGGATGATGCGACACTTAAAATCAGGCTCAAGTGGATAATGAGTAAACCTGTTCGCACTATAAAATCCGAAGCATCGCTTGTTGAAGTAGTGGAAAATATGTGCCGGTTCGGCCAGCGTGCTTTTCCTGTGGTAGATGAGCAGGACAAAGTTCAGGGTCTGGTGACTGTATTTGGCATCTTTAGCGCCCTGGGAAGTCCGGCAGATATCTCCAAGATGGATAAAGCTCCGAAAGCGCATCTGTTTGAACAGTTTGATTTGGGAATAGACAAGAAGAAACAAGATGCAAAATAGTAATAAATTAACTTCACTTATAAAGCATGAGTGTTTTACGGTGAAGATACCGGGCCCGATGGGTGTCTTGAGAGATGAGGGTTTGAAAGTAGTTAAGAAGATTTGATTAGGATGTTTACCCGAATGGATAGCCGGACGTCTTTTTATGATATTCGTTGATGACAAGGATATATGAAATAGGAGAATGATTATCCTCCTGTTTTTTTGGCTTAGGCTCATTGGGTAAATTGTTGACAATGATTGATACTGCCACCGGAAACTTTGGAGTAAGTGAACAATGAATGCTTCTGAGATTATAGATGAGAGATATAGAGTTCTGGATCATATGCCTGTAGGTGTATGTGTAATAGATAAAGACTATATAGTCCGGTTCTGGAACAACTCAATGGAATACTGGACTGGAATTAGTAGAGATAATATCATGGGACTTAATCTTTGTAATAATTTCCCGTGTTTTATTAATCACAAGTATCGCGGTTATATTGAGAGCATAATCAATGGTGGCTCTCCGGTAGTTCTTACCGCCGATTCGCACAAAGATGTATTTCCTTCACCTTTGCCGAATGGTGAATTAAGAGCTCTCAACACTGCAATTACCGCTGTTCCGTCATCTGATGGTAAGGGCTTTGATGCCCTTTTTGTTGTAGAGGATGTGACGGAACTGACGCGCCGAATGCACGAGCACAAACCGACACAGGACCAACCGCGTAGAAGCGAAGAAACAGAGGAGATTGAAGAAAAGTATCGAGCCGTTTTTGAAAATTCCGTAGTTGCCGTCATGATGGGTGATGAACAGGAGCGTCTTGTTTCCTGGAATAAGTATACTGAAAAATTATTGGGAATGAGCGCCGAAGATTTACATTTCAAGTCTTTACAATCGTTTTACCCTGATGAGGAATGGATAAAAATAAAAGCTCATAACACCAGAGAAAGATCTCAGGAAGCACGTCTGGAAAGCAGGATGATCAGAAAAGATGGACGGATAATTGATGTTGACATTTCCCATAGAGTTTTGAGAAATTCAGAAGGTAGAATAATAAGTTCGGTGACAACGATCAGTGATATTACCGAACGTAAACGTTTAGAGCAGGATTCAATCCAGGCCAGGCAGGAGGTAGAAAAGGTCAATCAAAAACTTGAAAAAACACTTGAGCATGCAAATATGCTGGTTAGAGAAGCAAAGGTAGCTAACAATGCTAAAAGTGACTTTCTTGCAAAAATGAGCCATGAAATCCGAACACCAATGAATGGTATTATGGGCATGTTGACACTGGCTCTTAATAAAGAGCGTCAGGAAAAAATCCGTGAGTATCTGACTATAGCTAAAACATCTGCGGACAATCTTCTGAGTTTGTTGAACGATATTTTAGATATATCCAAAATCGAAGCCGGCAAAGTCAATGTTGAGATTATTGACTGTGATATGGAAGAGATAATTAAAGTTATAGATTCGAGCATGCGCACGCTGGCAATGGAAAAGGGGATAAGTTTCGGTGTTGTCTTGACAACAGATGTCCCTCAGATTATAAAAACCGATCCTGCACGACTTAATCAGTGTTTGGTCAATCTTGTCGGCAACTCTATAAAATTTACTCACACCGGTGGTGTAAAGCTCGAGGTTGCTCTGGAAGAGATGGGAGGTAAGCTCTTTATTCGTTTCAATGTCGTTGATACCGGTATCGGCATTCCGATTGACAAACAGGAAACTATCTTCGAGAAGTTTACACAGGCCGACGGCAGCACGACACGTAAACATGGCGGTACCGGACTGGGGCTCGCTATCACTAAGCAATTGGCCGAGCTTCTTAATGGTGACATTACACTAACCAGTGAACCGGGTAAAGGCTCGACATTCTCAATGATTATCCCGGCCAACATCGATGCTGGTAAAGTAGCCATGATGGGTGATAACAAGTGGAAGATAGAAAAGCGGGAAGCAGAACCGGTCGATGATCAAGAGGTTAACAGTGCGGCCGGCAAAATTCTGGTGGTCGAAGATGAATATGCCAATCAACAGGTTGTTCTGGGTATATTGGAAGAGACTAACCTCCAGACGGATCTCGCCAACGATGGTATCGAAGCTGTGAGCAAGGTAATGAACGGTTCTTACGATTTGATACTTATTGATATGCAGATGCCGAATATGAACGGCTATGATGCCACAAGAACCATACGTGAAAAAGGTTATACAATGCCGATTATAGCACTAACTGCGTATGCTATGAAGGGCGACGAGGAAAAGTGCCTAAATGCCGGATGTGACGCCTACCTGCCAAAACCTGTTAGTGCTGAGAAGTTGTTTGAAACGATGAGCAAATTTCTGTCATTCGAATCGTACTTAATGCTCGATCAAATTAATGCTGTTCAGGAAGAAGTTGACGAAGTCAGTAAAAGGTTCAGCAAGACAAATAAAACATCTGTGAAGAAATATTAGTAGTGAGAAGGATAATGGAAGCTACCCAGGAAAATCTAAGAAAACCCGAATCAAAAAGAAAGTCAAGGCTGAAAATTTTAATTGTGGAAGATGATTTTGCCTCTTTCAAAATATTAGAGGAATATCTGCGTGAATACGGCGATTGTTCCGTTGCTGTTAATGGCAGCGAGGCTGTTGAAGTGTTTAGGAAGGCTTCGGAAGAGGGTTCGCCATACGACCTGATATGTCTTGACATTCTACTGCCTGTGATGAACGGCCACCTCGCACTTGAGGAAATTAGTCAGATAGAACGGGGATGTGGAATAAGCAATCCTGACAGGGTCAAAGTGATTATGACGACCGCTATAGATGATACTGAAGATATTATTAAGGCGTTTAAGGAAGGATGTAAAGCTTATATCGTTAAGCCCATTACCAATGAAAAGCTTTTTACGGAAATGCAAAAGCTTGGTCTTATTCAATAAACAGAACGAATGGAAATATATTCGAGGAGAAACATAATGAAAAATGTAAAAGAAAGTACAAGTGAATCAGAATTACAGGAGCAGTCACGGCTCAAAGTGCTTATTGTGGAAGATGATTTTCCCTCAAGCAAAATAATGGAAGAGTATTTGTCTGAATACGGTAATTGTACTACCGCTGTTAATGGAGCCGAGGGCGTTGCAGCATTTAAGAATGCATTGGAGGCAGGTGCGCCATTTGACCTTGTTTGTCTCGACATCATGATGCCGGAGATGGATGGACATGAGGCTTTGAGAACTATTCGACAGATAGAACAGGAGCGAGGCATATTTGAGCCCAATGGTGTTGGTGTTATTATGACTACCGCAAAGGACCGCTCCAGGGATATGATTAGGGCCTTTGATGAAGGATGTGCCTCATATATCGTTAAACCAGTTGATCATGAAAAGCTTGTTGCAGAAATGCAAAAACTCGACCTTATCTAAGGGCCTCCACAGGACGCAGAAGACCGTGTTTTGGGAGCCTTAATATCTAAAATTAGAAAGGAGAATGTGAATGGCTAACACAAAAACGAAACAAGAAAGTCCGAAGAAGGAAAAACTCGGCAAAGACGAGAAGACCGAGAAAAATATTGGTCTACAAACTGACGAATCAACAGAAAAGGATGAACAGAACAGGCACGAAGAGCCCGATGCACAAATGGAACAAGGTGACGTGGTTGGAAGTGATAGTTTACAGGGATATCGCGACCAGCTTAAGCAGCGTCTTGACGAAGAGCTGACTAATCTGGAGAGCACACAGGAACAAGCTTCTAACCGCCTCAAAACCGAGAGCGAGTCAGTCGCTATAGAGAGCAGTGACTTTGATATGCTGAATCTTGCGGACATTTCACAGGAAAGAGCTGATATTCTGTCAATCGTCAAAAGTCTTGAAAGGCAGGCAGGAACATCTTCCAAGCTCAAAGATGTTCTGGAAGGTGATATTGAGTCACTTCAAAAGAAACTGTCCAAAGAGATGGAAGCGCGGAGGCAGTTGGAAGAAAAACTCGCATCTCTTGAAACAAACTCCGACAAGGCTGCTCAGTTAAATGAGGAGAATGCTTCACTCAGGAAGGAGCGAGACAGATTGGCCGGTCTGCTTGAAGAGATCAGACCGCATCTTGAGGCAGTCACTGAAGGACGCGACTCACTTTCGGAAGAGATGGCCTTTGCCCAAAAGAGAACGCGGGAACTGGCAAGCAGGAATGCCGACCTTGAAACACAGATCAAACGCCTTCAGGAGAAAATTGCAGATGTCGAGCGTTTGCGTGCCGAATTGAATAAGGTAACAGAGGAACGTCAGGTTTCCGCCGAACAGGTGCGACGTCTTATGGACCGTTTGGAAGAGGCCAATAAGGTCAGAGATACGCTTGAGACCGATTTGGCTGCGTCCCATGAAGCAATGTGTAATATGCGTAAGGAAATGGAAAGTCTACAAGACGAAGCTACTAACGATGGTAGCCAGGTGTCCAACTTGCGTAATCAGGTTATAGCTCAGAGCGCTGAGCTGGCGGCGGCTAATGAGAAAGTACAGCAGGAAGTTGCTGCTCGCAGACAAACCGAAGAGATGCTTAGGGAAATAAAGACGCGATTACTATCGTTATCGCAGAATAAAACCATTGCGGCTGCTCTTGGTTTATCTCAAACATAACGACGCATTGCGGGGCTGATCAGGTTTTACAGCTATAGACGATTAGCTGTAAGGAAAAGACCTGATGTGCCCGTTTGCGCGTAATGAGAAACTATCGGCAAGATGCCGGAAAGGAAAGGTATTCCAATGGCAGCAACAGATACGACGCAGGTTAAACAGGTTGAGCAGAAAGGACCGCCAGAGCAACAGATTACTAATGTTGCAGAAGACAACGGTAGTAAAAGTAATACTCTTGCATTGGCTTATGAGGATGCGGCGGATATTCTCTCTATTCTCGATAACTTCGGAGCAGAACAACCAACTGCAAAAAAGTTGCCCAAAGATGCCTCTCTTACCGCAGAGGAACAAGACAGGCTTGCTCATTTGCTTGGAGAAGACGGCTCGAAGGTTAAAGCAGAATCCGAAGAGCAGCTACCACTTGCTAATGAACAGCCCTCGACAACACTGGAAGATCAGAAAATAGAGGATAAAGAGACGGTACGTGAGACAACGCAAAAGGACGTAGAGAATAATGACAAAGAGTCTGGAGATTCGCAGGCAGAATCAACCGCCGAACCGGAAAGTGGGGGAATATATAACAGGGTACGGTCCATCCTTGATGCAATCCCGAGTAAACGAGCCGGGCAATCCGAGGCCCCTGCAGAAGCAGAGCCTCAAGTTAAACAGCCGGATGAGCAGCCCGTTCAAACAGAGCAGTTGGAACATGCAACAGTCACATCTGATAAACAAGAACAAAATAGAGTTGACAAACAAGAGCAGAATCAAGGTTCTGACTTGCTTGCCGGTACCAAATCGCAGATTGAAGCGGTAACTGTTGAGCGAGAAGTGATCAGCAAGAAATTAGACGTTACTGCAGCGAGCATTAAAGAACTTGAAGATAGTCAGTTTGATAATGAGTCGGATAAGGATAACCGGGCTGAAGATGTAGACAGGTTGCGTTCAGAACTTACTAAAATATCAAAATGGCATGAGAGCTTGGAGACGCAGGTAAGAAAATTGTTGAAGATTGCGGAGAACTCCAATACAGACAGAGAAACCCTTGAGGTGAATCTGGTTCAGGCCCACGAAGTTATCTGTACTCTTGAGAAGAAAGTGCAGCCGATGCAGGAAAAGATTGAAGAGTATGAGAATATGGTAAACGACCTGCACAATCAGCTTGTGGATCAATCTGCCATGTTGACTTCAACCCACGAAAAGCTCCAGCACGAAGTTACTCAGCGCAGAAAGATTGAGCAGATGTTAAGAG
This sequence comes from uncultured Pirellulales bacterium, assembly GCA_964508785.1. Lineage (GTDB taxonomy): Bacteria > Planctomycetota > Phycisphaerae > Sedimentisphaerales > Anaerobacaceae > JAFGPS01. Next base: position 38,590 of record CAZDVE010000040.1, read on the forward strand.
ATATAAAATCACGCTTGAGACCGTTAACACGAACCAAGTCTTCTGCGCAGAACAAACGAACTGCTAAGAAATCAAACCACTGAACACAGGAATTCAACCGGTAGAATCTAAGAGCAAAGCCACCCATTTTTTGGATAGTATCAATACGGTTATAATTTTTATTTCACCATCAAAAATTAACACATTATTGTTAGAAGATTCTTGCGTTTAAAATTTGCTTTGCGTTTTGAAGCTATTTGCGAATTGTTAATTTTTTGCTGCGTAAAAGTATTTGTGTATATTGTTTAAATTGTTGCAATGTTATGCTTTAAACAATTTCATCACTTTTTCTCTAAAAACTGCGAAATTTCTCCAAAAAACAGGTAAAAATGTTGAATAAAATCCTTTTTTTTGTTGACAGTCAGTTCAATTCTGTTTAATTGATTCAAATAGAATAAAAAACTAACTCAATGGATGAGTGCGTTGCCCACCGATATATGATCACCCGCGTATATCAGGCGTAGGTAGTAATAAAAGCAATGGACTGTAGAAGTTTTTTAGGATATCTCCACTTTAATAAGCCAAGCTGTGATGATTTAAACCCAGCTGGTTATCTTATTGGATAGCCTGCTGGGTTTTTTTACTCATAATCATTAGCTCGGCAATTGTCGAGACAAAACTTTAGTGAATATGGGTGTTTTACAGCAACTTGCAAATACAAGAGCTAAGTTTTAACAGAGCGGGTTTGTGTAAAATGTTTAAGACCGGGTCAGATGTTACTGCAACTGACGGGGACGGAGTGCGGAATAATTTATGGCAACGAAATATTAGCGGATAAGGGAGAATAACTAAATGGGTGCAATTTTAGGTAAGATTAAAAAGACTTTTAAAGGTAACGGGAGTAAGCAGAGAAATGGTTACCTGACAACAACTGAATTTGCGAAGCTTTGCGGAGTTTCACGTTTCACTATTATTAACTGGGCCAAACAAGGCAGGATTAAAACGATAAAGACTGTCGGAGGGCATTACAGGATACCGGAGATGGAAGCTTTAAATCTGCTTAAAACTTACAATCAGAGGAATAAAGACAGATCGTTTGATTTGGAAAAGAACAAGCGGACAAAAAGGAAGAAAGTAGTCGGGGATGAGGAAAGAAGAAGATGTTTAGCAGAAGACCATGAGGACAATAAGGGAAACGGAACAGGAAAGAATTTTCTGTATAACTTCGGCTACGGTATAGGTCGTGGTATACATATTTTGAAAGAAAGGAGATAACATGCTAAAGAGTTTGGGAATTTTAATAGGCGGGGTGTTCATCGGTGCTGTAGGAGTGGAGGTTGTCAGCAGGAAGTACCCAGACACCGTAGTACTCTGTCCGAGCTAAACCACAGGATATAGCTTTCTCAGTTTAATTCTGGC
>CAZDVE010000041.1:0-35281 GCA_964508785.1 uncultured Pirellulales bacterium
ACAAACATACCGCCGTAATGCAATAATAATTTGTGATTTTATCAAAAATTATTCGCGTCTCGTGATTCGTAGTTGGTGATTCGTGAAGCGTATTGCGTTGGAATTGAACGTCATTCCGAGCGTAGTCGAGGAATCTAATCTAAATAGATCTCTCCATTGAGTTTTCGCTCCAGTCGAGATGACAAGAAAAACGGTCATTGCGAGGCCCTGCGTCTTCTTGCCGAAGACAAGAGTAGGGCCGTGGTAATCTTCCATAAAAATGTGCAAATTTTGTTATTTTTGACATTTTTTGGCGCATTTTGGTGTTTTTTGTAGATTTTTGGAAAAAAAGCACCTGACCCCTTAAATTCCCCCAAATTTGCGTTCCACAATGTCGATTATATGATACACAAACAGATCTTGTGTTTCACAGATGGTACACAAAAATCAAAGTTTTACTATCTCGACCAATTTCCTAAACATATATAATGCAGGCATTGAGCCGCTGCCGATGCGGATAACTTCTAAGACATTATTTCTTTCAAGAATCTGCAAGTTCCTCATCGCTGTCACTTTGGGAATCTTCGATTCTGCAATAAAACGAGTCGTTGTAAAAGCAGGCAGCTTAAACAAGGTATCTACCATCTGAATTGCATAACGGGACCTTGTAAGTGTTGAAATTTTTTCCTTTTTAGCGGAGTACAAATCTAAGATAGCTTTGGCTTTTTTAATATTGTTGTTTGCCTGCTGATTAACAGCTTTTAAAAAGAACAATATCCAGCCTGTCCAGTCCTTTTCCTTGCTTAGAGCCTGCAGCCGTGAATAATACTCGTCTCTGTTCGATTCAAGATATGCACTGAGATAAAACATTGGACTTGAAAGTTGTTTTTTTTCAAAAAGGAAAAGCGGTATCATCATTCTGCCGAGTCTGCCATTTCCATCTATGTAGGGATGGATCAATTCAAACTGAGCGTGGATTATGGCAAGCTGAACCAAACGGTCATCCTCATCATGATGAATATATCTTTCAAGATTTGACATATAATCCATTACTTTTAACGGCTCAGGCGGAATATAAATAGCCTGCTCAATAGGAAGACCGGGTTTGCCTATCCAGTTCTGTATTTTTCTGAATTCTCCTCTCGCTTTGTTCTGACCTCTGACGCTGTCGAGTAGGATAAAATGCAGCTTATGAAGGAAGTTGAGGTTTATTGGTTTTTTCTTTAATTCTCCCAGAGCAAATTGTATGGCATTGCGATAATTGATAATTTCCTTAATGTCCTGCTTTTTACTTTCTTCTTCAGGTTCTTCACTGGCACCTTCAAACCTGAAGACCTCCTCAATAGTAGCTTGTGTCCCTTCAATCTTAGAGGATAAAACCGCCTCCTGAGTTGTCAGCGGACTCAATAGAATCTGAGGGTCAATTATCGCCTGCAGGATGCCATCATATCTTGCTAAAGCAGCGTTAGCTGGACCGATGAGTCTGATAAAAGGTCTCCAGTCAAGTTTCTCTATAGGTAATCTCAAAGGAATATGCGGCTTCATTTTTTATGACCTTAAAGTCTATTTTGTCCGACTCTCTCCTATCATTGCTTATTTCACTGCTCTGCTGTTGTCAGCGTTTATTATAGATTCTATTGACAAAAAAAACGATATCATGTTGAAGATATCATCTTCAGGTTTACGCCCCGCAAAGGGCGTTTCTTTTGTGCGGAAAACTACTATAAAATGTACCTTGCTAATATTATGATAGATTTCTAAATTACAGATTACACTTTATTGAGACATCATTGGTTTTTAATGAAACTTTTAGAAAATCGTTTCACGAAATCTCATCATTTTCAGTTGTATTTTCTGATACAACGTCATGGATTGCGTAGATTAATACTTCTTCCCAACACTCTAATCCGAATTCAACTCCTTTTCGAACTCGCTCTAATTCTTCGATAGTTAATTCCCGTCCTATTTTTTCTTTTGCAAGATATTGAGCGTCTTCGATCCCTACTTTGAAAATATGTTCCAATTTAATCCCTCCTATTAAATATTTAAATCTGTAGTATTTAATTTGGTCTGTAGCAATCCACTAAACTATCTAACTCATACAAGCACAAACCCTTGCTGAGACTAATCCACCATCTCTCAGAATATAAAGAGAATCACAAATTTTATTATCGGGGAAATCGTCTCCCAAGCAAAATATTTCCCTAACTCTCTTAATAATCTCCAAAATATGTTTCCTCAACGCCTCTTCTGCTGTCTCGCCTTCAACACCATCAATTAGATAATAAGAAGGAGGCATTTCCTCCCCACTATAGAATAAAACTTCATATAGATTCATCTTTTTAAATCTAGTCCATTTAACTTAATTTTCAAGGAATTAACCCCAATTCTTTCTCAATATTATAAATATTCTGTTTTGAATTGTATAAATTCTTAACCTTTTCTATTTCAATAAACCTTACTATGCTTTTAATCTCATGAAATGTTCCTGAAAGTAAATTATTCACACTACCTAAATCGCTTGCCGATGCTACAAGGAAAATCCGGCTGTTCCAAATATCATGAGCATGCTTTAATTTTCCTAGGGCATGGTATAAGTCGCCACCAATTTGCACTTCAAAGACATATGTTGGAACTGATTCCGGTAGTCTCCTCCAAACCACATCCAAACGCTCTGATTCCATAGGGAATTCAGGATTTGCAATATAACCCTGGAGTTTTCCAATTTCGAGAAGCAAGTTTTTAATGTCATCGTGTGTTGGTAACACCTCCTCTGTTTTTTCTAAAGACACTAATTCAAAGGTCTTATCTAACAATTTATCTATAGAGGCACCGGGATTCAATGCTTTAATAATTTTCTCTATTGAGTCCTGCTCTTTAAGGATTAGCGGCTGTCTAAAATGCCCACCACCGGTTATTGGTATTTTTTCGTCTTTCCATCTATTTTCGGGTAAAAGAAAATCCACATCAAATTCAAATCGTAAAGGCCATTTCACACAATCTTCTCTAATTTCAGCATCCCAAAGCGGAATATCTTGATAAAACTTACTTCTAACGATGCCGTATCCTACTATACCTTTCACTTTACCAGTAACGTAAAATAATATTAGATCATTAGGTGCAAGGGCTAGCCAATAAACTTGATCGAGAGTTTTCTTTTCCAGGCCCCATATACCTTTTGAGGTAAGAGCTTGTTTCCAATTTTTTTCAGAACCTGGTACGATCCAAAAGTTCTTCATTTTATTGACACACCTACTATAATTTATATGTACTATTATTAACTCGGTTGATTCTTACTTTGTCATTCGGCTTGAGATTGTGATATCGAACAAATTCCTTGACCCAAGACCTTTCTCTAAAAATCAATCTTGGTTTTCCTGTTTTCCTATAAGTTGGTATATCGGTTTTAATAATTTCATTTAAGCCGAATGCTCTAATGGAAATCTGTTCTCCTAAACCTTCATTTTTAGATGGAGGATCAAACACATCATCCGGAAAGAAATGCCGACCGCATCGACTTAAGTTTAAATTGCCGTGCTTACGTGCGGCTTGAGTAAGTTCAATAGTCTGATATTCCATTGCAGATAGTGCTCCTTAAGATGAAAAATAAAATAATATAATAGTTTAATATTATATAGAGTCAAGAAAAAGTACGTTTAAACCCTTTCATCATTTTTCTGATGATTGTAGCCATATTCCTTCGGCTGTGCTGAGGACGGGGATTGTTATAAACGTTATGCGTTCAGCGTTCTCCTATGGAGTCCTTACGGACTGCATACCAGGTTGAGACTCAGGAAAGTTCTTGAAAGCAGGGGGTACGGGGGATAGTGGGATTAGTTTAGAGCGTTTCTTGGTGCTTTTTGTCTTTTTATCCCGTGAGATGGTGGTTTATAACCTATCTCATGGGGAAAATCCCGTGACATATGAAATTATCTCGTGAGGTGAATCATGTTTTTCATTTAATGTAACGATATTTCTATTGCTTGAACATAGTTATCACGACAGGCTTAAGAATTTCCTGTGTGCTTAAGCCTTCTTGAGACTTAAGGTTTACCCTTTGTTGAATCTCTCTATAGCCGGGATACTCGGCGTGAAGTGTATATTCACCCATATCACCTGCAAAAGATATGTTTTTATCAGAATCAAAAAGCGGCTCGATAATATTTCCGCCTTTTTCCAGCCAGAGGTTTGTCCCTGCTAACGGAAGACCTTCTTCAGTGACGACCATGACGACTAAATAACCGCCATATTCTATACCGACTCTATCAACTTCGATATCGAGTTTCTTGTTTTCACCGGTTCTTAAACTGACTTCTTTGATTCTTGACTGCCTGCTCAAAGCCACCGAAGCTCTGCCGATTATGTAATCACCGGCGGGTAAATCCCCGATTTCATAACTTCCATCTGCTGCCGGCCGGATGCCCATTGTTATTTCTTGATTGATACTTCTCAAAATTAACGGGATTTGAAGCTCTTTGGGGTCACTGGGTATAATTTTTCCTGATAATGTGGCAGAACCAACAGGAATCCATAAATTGACGTCATACTGTTTCTGGCCCTGTTTTATTTCGAATACCTTGTGAATAGTCGGATATCCGGGTCTTCGTGCTATCGCTTCATATATTCCAGGGGACAGATTATGAAATATATAAGGATCGTTTGGCTCGGCTCTGGGTAAAAGTTGACCTGCTTTCGAGTCATAAAAAACTTTTTCATCGTATCTGTGAATATAAACATCTAACTGATTTAATGATTCGTCCGGACTTTCAGCGTTTATTCTAATAATAACCTCAGCCAAATCCAAATTGAAATCACCCATATCCATATCAACCCCTGACTCAAAGTAAAATTGACCTATTTCCGACCATTGCTCCTGGCTTCGTAAGCCAGGAATAGACCAGTAAAGATACCTGTAGCCGGAAGGTATTCCCCAAAAGGTAAATATACCCTCAGAGTCAGTTAAGGCATAAGCAGTAAATGTCGTCTCCCATCCAACTTTGTTGCCTCGTATCATCAACTTAATATTGCTCATTGGTTTTCCATCTTGTAGAAGGCTTCCTGCAGTATACCACTGGCCGCCGAAGTCAAGATGTGATGTTTTGCCGTTTTTGGACAAGATTGAATTGCTAACTATACCCAATTGCTTATCCGGGTCTTGTCTGAATCCGAAGCAAAGCTTCTCAGGCATTCCATTAATGCGATAAAAACCATTTGAATCTGTAGTAACAACTCCTAATCTACCGATGTTTTCTTCCCAATAGTTATATGAAGATTCATCCAAAAAATACAAAGTTGTATCCGGCATAAGTTTTCCTTGTGAATCATAAACATATCCTTCAACAGCACCGCCTTCTTTGAGTACAATTTCTACATCGGCTATATAATCCTGCTCTGTCTCAATTTGTTTTAGTTCCGGTGCATAGTTAGGATGGTTTATTACAAACCACCGCCAAGTATCACTTTCGGGAACATTTTCAATTATAAACCAGCCATTGGGATCAGTAGCTGTTATATATTTGTCATCGGGTTTTTCATCTCGGCTGCGGCGGTAGCGGTAACTTATTTTGGCACCCTCTATCGGATTTCCTTTCTCATTAACAACTTTACCCTCAATAGCCCCACCAACATCAAGCTTGATTATGGTCGGCTCATTGGCATCAGGACATATCTCTTCACTAAGCTTCGTCGCATATCCATCAGCTCGAACACTTACCCTTTTGCACTCGTAACCTTTTAATGCTAATTCAAATTCGCCTTTTGCATTCTCAAAACGTACCCAGTCTCTGTCCAATCTGACTTCGAAGTTTGTCACCGGAGTGCCATTATGTTTGTCTAATACTTTACCTCTGAGTTTAGTCTGATGCTTAATCGGAATTTCGACTATAAGTCCTTCGCTTGGTGCTCTTATATTCCCGATAGTCATCTCTTCAATATCATCTCCGGTAAATTTCAATGTGTAAATGCCCGGTGTCAGCCGTTCCACAAGAAAATTATTTTCAAGCTCGCCTTTACGATTTCGAGGAAGATCTGTAAATGACCGCAAGCCCTGAGCTGTGCGTGCCTCGATATGCACATACCTTGGTTTGCCCTCGCCTATCCATTTGACAGTGCCACTAATTGAGGCTAATGATTTGGTTGAGCTTTCCGGAAATCTAAGTTCCAGGAGTTCACCATCTTCCAAAGGAAGTTCTCTATACCCAAGGGAAATTCCTCTCCATGAATCGTCTGAAACCGGGACAGAAGCTTGAATCTCGTATGTTCCGGGTGTTATATGTTCCAAGATAAAATAACCGTTGGCATCAACAGCATAACTTTCAGGACAATGGTGACTGTGCCACCACTTGGGATAAGCAGATATTTTTAAGTCTGTTGCCGGTTTGCCATCCAGGTATTCAACATATCCTGCAATGGAAATACCCTTTTCCAAAACGATTTCTCCATACTCAATAATATTAGGGTCGTTAAGAATTATCTCAAGCTTACAGGGTGCATAGTCACGATATGTTTCGTAGTATCTCATGTCTTTTTCTTGAACTAATTCCCCTCTAACTCTATGCGTTGCCACTATCAAGTAGGGGGTGTCCATTGGTTTGAATCCGCCAAGGATAATCGTTCCATTGTCATCGGTTTTTTCAGTGTGCATAGGATCTCCGATTTCTCTTTTTTCTTTATCCTCGGGTAAAGTATTATTAAAGTAGGCCCCGGCAACTGGTTCGCCTTGTTCGTTTACGACCTTTACCTCAATCATGCATGCTCTTTGCAGTTTGAAATGTTTAACTGCCTTGTTTTCCTTTTCCAAGTGTATTGTAACTTTATCTCGATAATTGACTCCTACATATTTTTTCGAAAAGATTTGAATTCTATAGTCACCATTTTCCTGTGTGTTTTTAAAATAGTAAAAGCCGTTTGAATCTGTTTTAGACTCGTATATCCGTCCTCCATTTATATTTGTTACATAAACTTTGGCATCATTAACTGGTTCGTGGTTTTTAGCGTCGGTAATAAGCCCACTTAGCACACCTTTGGGTGCAAATTTAAATTCAGTGTCCTCTGTTGAAACAGGCTCGGGGGATTTAATAGCAGTTTCTTTAATTTCTAAACCAATCTGACTTTCGTCAACAGGCAATAGCTCAGCTGTATTGTCGCTATTCTGCTCATATGGTTTTTCTGTGTTTGTTCCCTGTTCATTTTTTTCTTCCTGAGCGACTATTCCCAACTGGGAAAATTCGGGTTCATTGCTTGGCTTAGTAGCATGCTTAAAAGTGACTACTGCCCCAACGCCGATGACAATTACTGCAGTTGAAGTAATTATTTTGGCTGTTACACCACTCATCATAGCGGCGATGCCTGTGGCGGTTCCGGTAGTAGCTGTAGCTGTTCCAATACCGGCAGCTGAGGCGACCCCTGAACCCTTTATCGCTAACCCTGAAATTGAGGCAATGACGGCGGTAGTGAATACTTTGCTGGGCTTGGTTTTTTCGATGGTTTCCTCTACTAATGAGGTGACCTTTTTTCTTAGTAAGTTCTTAGCATGTGATATCCGCTGCCTGGCTGTGTGTTCGGAGAAACCAAGTTGGTCTGCTACCTGACGATAGGACTTATCCTCACGGTAATAAAGAATTAGTGGTTCTCTAAATGTATCGGGTATCTTCGATAACGCCTCATTAACAATTGCCTCTCGCTCTTTACTTATAGAAGCCTCAACAGGCCCTGCATCTTCAGATGGATGACCTTGTATTGAATCCATAGGAATCGCCTTACTTGTAATTTCATTTTTTTGTCTTCGAAAGAAATCATTGATTACATGACGTGCTATACTGCATAGCCATGACCGGAATTTGCTCAGATCTTTCAATTGATACAGATTGTTCCAGGCTTTGATAAATGCCTGCTGGGCTAGTTCCTCACTCTTGTCCACACTTCCTGTAGCACTATATGTGATGGCACAAATAAGGGATTGATATTTTTGGACGATAGCAGCAAAAGTCTCAGTTTGCCCTTCTAAGCAAGCCCTTAGCATGCTGACCTCGCTATTTTCGTGTTTAAACATTTCAAACTCCTTATCAGCATCTTCATTTTACGCATCCACAGTATAGGACGCAAATAACGTTTAATTGCGATGGGAATTTTCAAGAAATTGAGGGGATTTTTATCCGAAAATATGTAATTACCACGGTTGACAAATGCGCAGAATGAGTGCTAATATGGTCAAATCTGATAATATAAAGACCGTGCTCTTATCTTTGTATTTACAACATTATAGCATGAACTTTTAACTTAAGATCAGGCATGAAGATAAGCTCGATAATGACAAAGGAAGTGGTTACCATTAATATGGACACTTCCCTGAAGACCATCTGCAGAATATCGACTTTATACGGATGTTACTCGTGCTAAACAAAGAATCCTATTGCTTGTTCAGCATAATCATAAACGAAGATAATGTTGATTGAGAAATAGCTGGGGGGTACTAGTGTCATCATCACAAGGTAAAGGAACGAACGAAAGACGAAAGACAGGGTATAGCACATAGGGTATAGCGTGCAGCGTGCTGAGTAGAGCGTATTGTGTTAGGTCTAACGACCATTTTTGTGCTGCGCGCTGCGTATTGCGTTCTGAGTTGTGCGTGCTGGGTCGAAACTCAGGAAAGTTCTTGAAAGGAGGAGGTACGGGGGTACAATGACATCCAGAGCCGAAATCGGCTATTAACTCGAAAGGAATTTTGTCTCATTTTTGCTGATGACACACAATTAACTGGAAAGGAAGAAAAATGGCTAACAATAATTTTACAAAAAGAAACAAATCTGTAGCTGTAGTTTTATTTGTAGCATTATTGATTGGAGTACAATCTCTGTCCGCCGCAGAGGAGTCTAACAAATTGGTCATAAACGCAGATTTGGGTAAACTGAGGATTAATCGGCATATCTACGGTCATTTTGCCGAACATCTTGGCAGATGCATTTATGATGGTATCTGGGTTGGTGAGGAATCGTCAATTCCAAATACGCGTGGCATTCGTAACGACATTGTCGAGGCCCTACGAGGGATTCAGATTCCAAATTTGCGTTGGCCGGGTGGATGTTTTGCAGATACTTATCACTGGAAGGATGGCATTAGGCCGAAGGAGGAACGTCCGACTATAGTTAATGTCCATTGGGGTGGTGTTACGGAAAATAATCATTTTGGAACTCATGAGTTTCTGGACCTGTGTGAGCAGATAGGCGCTGAGGCTGTAATTTGTGGTAATGTAGGAAGTGGCACGGTGCAGGAACTCGCTCAGTGGGTTGAGTATGTAAACTTTGACGGCAAAAGTCCGATGGCCGACCTCCGCCGTAAAAACGGCAGAGAGGAACCCTGGGGCGTGAGATTTTGGGGAATTGGCAATGAGAGCTGGGGCTGCGGCGGAAATATGACACCGGAAACTTACGCCGCACAATACCGTCAGTTCGCTACATTTGTTCGCAATTACGGAGATGCTCGTGTTTATAAAATTGCTTGCGGCCCGAACAGTGACAATTACGAATGGACCGAAGTGCTTATGCAGCAACTGGCCGGTGGTGGTTTTCGTTCCGCCATGAACGGCCTGGACCTGCACTATTACACGCGGACAAGACGGCCGACCAGGGGCAGGGGAAATATCAGAGTAATTGACAACTCGGGACCACGATTAAGCCGGTCGGCGACCGAGTTTGGCGAACAGGAGTGGATTGTTACCATGCAGCAGGCCTTGAGAATTGATGAGCTTATAACCAACCACGGCGCCATCATGGACCAGTACGATCCCGAAAAGCGCATCGGCTTGTGCGTCGGCGAGTGGGGTACATGGCACAGCGTTGAGCCTGGAACCAATCCCAGATTTCTTTATCAGCAGAATACACTGCGTGATGCACTTGTTGCGGGTCTTTCTCTCAATATCTTTAACAATAATTGCGACCGCGTCCATATGGCGAATATCGCCCAGACTGTCAATGTTCTTCAGTCAATGGTGCTTACAGAAGGAGAGAAGATGATTCTGACTCCAACATATCACGTCTTCGAAATGTATAAGGTGCATCAGGATGCTGTTTTGCTGCCAACTGATCTACAGTGCATTGACTATATTGATGATGAGTCCAGGGAAGAAAGAATGCCGACTTTTGGGCTTGGCCGAGGCCGAGGTGTGGAAAGAACGCCGGCTTTGAATGTTTCGGCATCAAAAGATGAATCCGGAAAAATGCATATTTCAATTTGTAATTTGCATCCTTCAAAATCTGCGAAACTTGATTGTGAATTGCGCGGTGTCAAGGCCGAAAAAGTATCAGGACGTGTGCTGACGGCATCCTCGATAACTGACCACAATACATTTGACAAACCTAATGTTGTTAAACCAGATAATTTCGATGATTTCGAATTAAATGGCAGTATGTTAACCGCGACGCTACCGGCGAAGTCAGTGGTAGTTTTAGAAGTTGAATAAATTAGGGACAGCCATTCGAAGAGCAAATAGCGAAGCTGCGGAATTAGTTTAGTGCGTTTGGTGGTGGTTATTTTGAATGAGCCGTTCTTTTGTAAAAGTCGTGACGATACGGCTTTTCGCGGGGGATTTTTATCCGAAAATATATAATTACCACGGTTGACAAATGCGTAGAATGAGTAATAATATGGTGAAAATCTAATATTAGAAAGGCCGTGCTCTTATCTTTGTATTTACTACATTATAGCATGAACTTTTAACTTAAGATTCAGGCATGAAGATAAGCTCGATAATGACAAAGGAAGTGGTTACCATTAATATGGACACTTCCTTGAAGACTATCTGCAGGATATTTGATGATAAAAAGTTTCATCATTTATTCGTTATTGAGAACGATGAGCTTTGCGGCGTAATTTCCGATCGCGATCTTTTTAAGGCTTTAAGCCCATTCCTGAGAACGGCCGCCGAGCAGAATCGAGATTTAGCTACTTTGACGAGACACGCTCACCAAATTATGAGCCGCAAACCGATTACAATTACAAAAAAAGCGAGTTCGAAGGATGCGGTTCGATTAATGTTGCAGAAGAATATCTCCTGCCTTCCTGTAATGTCTTCGGATGGTCAAATTGAGGGTGTAGTAACGTGGAAAGACCTGCTGATTGCTTACTCAAAGCAGATAGATTGATGGTTTGAAGGCAGGGCAAAATGAATGATACTTCCGGGGTATCGAATAACATAACCAGTTTCGTTCGGAATCTGGTACTTAAACTCTCATGCCGGATACAGTCGCTTCGAATACGAGGTTATCTACAACGACTCCCTGAACGCTTATTGTGACGAGAGAAGTGCGTTTTTTCCGTTTATATTTCTTCACAAGGCCAAGCAAATACAATCTTTTACCCGGCTCAACGACGGAGCGAAACTTTGCAGACTCTATGCCGGCAAAGCCAATAAATCCCGGTTCTTGATAAATATGTTTCATATAGAAGCTTGCAAGTTGAGCAGCCGCCTCAACCATTATCACGGCCGGCATTATGGGCCTGCCCGGAATGTGACCTCTTATCCAGAATTCCTTATCCGTTACATCCTTGTATCCCAAAATCTGGTTTTTTTCCTTGTCGTACCAGAGGATGCCGTCGAGTTGCTGCATCTCATGTCTTTGAGGATTGGCTCTGCAAATCACCTCTTTGTCAAATACAGGTTTTGCATTGAGGTCGATTTTCGATAGATCAAAAAATAAGGGAGGGGGCATCGTGAACCTTCATAAAAAAACCACGCTCCCACATTGCATATTGGGACATTTATCGTCGTATGTAATGCCTCAATACGCAATACTTCGCGCATGATTGGCCGTGCTTAAATAATACAATAAGCCGGCTTTTGAGGTAATTGCGAAAATTTAGTCGGTTGATCTGATTTCGAGTACACGATTGCGAACGAATTGAGCAGCCTGCTTGATTTTCTGCATTTGCTTGCGAACTCGTGTTCCTGCAGCCTTATTTCCGCCTTCGGCTTTGCCTATATCAGCTTCAATTTCATCAACCAGCACTTTGAGGTCTTCATATTCTTGCATTAGAATAATCTCCTTTGCATATTTTGGTTTATTAAGGCGATTTAAAACGCCCAAGAAAATTAACTGTAAGTGAAAACTTTGTCAAAGAAAAAAGCCCTTTTTTTTGCAAAAAAACAATATTTTTTATCTTCTAAGCAGTTATTTTCCTGGTCAGTTGGGCAATTCTCTGACCGCGTCGTATGCATTGTTTCTCAACTCTTTTATCCGGCTTACCAATGGAAACCGGCCCATAGTGGTCGCCCTGAGGGTCGCCCTGGACAATCATTCCACTAATGAGCATGGCTTCTATTATTCCCATTATTGTGGTTTCGTTTCCTCCACCGATGTTTGCCGCACTGGAAAATGCCGCCCCTATTTTACCATCGAGTTGGCCGTGCCGGCTTACTAGGTCATCGATTAGGGTCTTTATAGGCCCGGCCATTTGCCCGTAATATGTCGGTGAGCCAATCACTATCGTTTCATAACTAAAGACGTCCTCTATGGTTATATAGCTAACAGATTTGCAGTCGGTCGGCAAATCGGCTTCATTCATCGCTTTAGTCATTATCTCTGCCATTTCTTTGGTATTACCGCTTCTTGAATAATAAATAACTATTGCCTTTGCCATTTTAACTCCTTTATTTTCAGGTATGGTAACTTTAGTAGATAAATTTCTAAAAGCTTATTTTGAATTTATCTGCGAAGGTATCCGAGTTTTTCCGGAAGTGGTACATTATTGCCGAACTTATCCTCGCCATATCCGGATTCCGAGAGGAGCTTAATATCATTTAACACCCGTTTATCGCCTTCGAATATTGCAGTTATGTTAGATTCCACATCGATTTTACCCATTGCAAGCAGCCTGGCTGTTTCATCAACGGCCTTTTCGAGCATCGTTCCCTGTTTTCGTGCCGGTTCATCCGGTAATTTTAATGGCTGCTCGTACATGATTAATTTACCATGCCCGGCCAGATTCAGCACAATGCCCATTACAACTTTGTCTATATCCGCATCGCTGTTTTCTTCCTGGGCGAGCTTAAGACGGACGATTTCTTCTCGCAGCCAACGCTTCTTTGGTGCATTTATTTTCTCGTTGGCACGGAATAAATCAAACGGCAGGCGGGCATTGTAAACTTCCTTGTCTAAATACATCCGGACTTCACTTCCATAGTGCTGCACAATCTTTGCTATTAGTGTAGATGGGCGAACATGAAAACCGCGATACTGAGGTATGGGTAGTTCAATTCGGATGACTTCGGCGTAACGCTTAAGTTTTTCCTGACAGAGATATACTGCACAATCTATAAAAAGGCTGATGTGGTTTATCGAATACTTCATTAGAACTGTTAATAACTCGTCTGCTTTGACCAGGGGTTTCAGACGGGTAGGTGAAGTACATGCTTGCTTTTTCACATGTCGCTCGTAGTGATGAGCGAATAATGTGGCGGTTCTAAGAAGATGCAGAACAACGCTTATATGACCTCTAAGGACGGGTAAATCTACATCCAGCGCAGCCGCTTCGGTACCTGAGACATAAGTATCGTATAGTGACTGAAGGTTATGAAACTGGAGTTGGATACTTCGCAGCTTTTCCTCACTGACTGAACCTGAAAGGTAAGAAACATATTCTTCCTGTTTGGCTCGACTGGCGGCGCAGACATCTTTACTCTCGGCTGCCAGATTTAAAAAAGCTGTTGCAAGTGAAGTTACTGTCGTCGAAACGACTTCGATTTGACGCCTTTCGCAAGTATGCTGGAGTTGTCCTTTGGGAAGCTCTTCCGAGTAGGAAATTGCGTCCTGTTTTTCTTGAGGTATTTCCAGGCCGAGTTTCTTGGCCTGAACAAGGAGTTTATTTGCCGCTTTTAAGAGCACACCTGATGTGAAATTAAGCGTCTTGTCTGTTGCCTTGGTAAAATCCCTTCCGGTCGGCAAAAGGTGATAGTTCGGCAGCACGTATCGGATATGGACTAATTCGTAGCTTATGTTGGAAAATCCCTTTATTGCCGCCGTTAGAGATCTGAATCCACACCATGTACAGTTTGTACCTGCTCCGTAGGCATCGAGAAGCTCTTCAACCTGTGTGGATTGTGAAAGTAATTCACCAAGGAAAGGGCGTGTTATAATTTCTTTAGTTTTATCAGACTGCGATAATCGACTAACAAGAGTCAGTAATATCCTGCCTCGGTCTGTAATTAGTTTCTTAAAGTCTTTTTCATCGATTATTACTGCAGCCATGTAACGTGCCCTGTTTGGAACAGTTCGATTTCATTGTTTGTCCTTTTCTTCGAGCGGTATAATTTCCGGCTCACTGAAATCCTTTGGTATCTTGAAGTCGAAGATTTTCTTGTCTATTTTTTTGTTTATCCTCGGCTTGAGAAATTTTATCTCATAAAAATCCTTTTCAGTTGTTTGAGCAATTATTTTTGCCGGAAGGTATAATTTTTTATCTATCCAAAAATCGATATGTGTGTAGTCGTCTCTGTAAATCGAATTCGGCTTAACTTTCAAATGTAATTGAATAAATTCCCGGGACTCTTTTGTTTTCTGCTCAACCAGTGATACTTCAAACTGTTCTTTCAAATCCTCTATTTTAGTAAATCCGACAATCGGTAAATTGCTTCCGGCCAATTCAAATACATCCACCGGCTTGTTTGAATCGTTTGGCATAGCTAATTGAATGTATTTTACTTCTTCAATCTGATAGTCAATGCACACCAGCCATGTGCCTTCAAACCTTTTGTCGGGGTAATTCAGCAAAGCCCCATCGAGAACGATATATTCTTCAAGGTATTTTTGTTCTTCTTCCTCGTCTTGTTTGCGTGTCAGAAAATTCACTCTTAACTTCGATTCATTAGCTTCTTTAATGTAATACAGGGTTCCCTTCTTTAGATCTTGTGAATCGAATAATGATGGCTGAACGAATTTATACTCAATTTGCCCCTGGTACGACTTAAGCTCGATTGTGCTTTTATTCAATTGCTCCAGTATCTTATCAACCGGCTCAGTCTTGTGTTCCTTCTGTGCATCAGGGATTATTGCCGAACCGGAAGCACAACCTGTGCTTGTAACACACAGCAGGATTAAAGTTATTCTGGCAATTATATCTATTTTCATTATTCGAGTTCCTTTTCTCCACACGCTATTTTTTACTTTCAATAATGTCAAGTATTCTACTGATATTTTCGATACAAAAATCTGCATGCTCTACAAATTTATCATACTGTTCATGATTTGTCAGAAGTACAGCAACAGCACCCGCAGCCTTTGCACATAGCAAGTCGAACAGATAATCTCCCACCAATAGTGTTTCCTGGGGTTTGATTCCGAATTGCCGGCACAAATGCATGACACCAAAAGCGTTTGGCTTGACCGGTCCATCTTCTCTGCCAACAACAGCATCGAATTGAAGGCTGTGTTTTTCTGCGATGGCGAAGGCATTTTTTCTTCTGTTTCGTGTCAATACTCCGACATGGATTCCAGCCGAACTAAGTGCAGATAATGTTTCTTTCGCACCGGCATTAAGCTCGGATTCCACAACCGCCTTTTGTTCATGATAATTGAGTATCTTCTCCGCTTTCCTGCGCTGTTGGTCAGTCATTTTCTCCATTATCTCAAGAACGGGCCCGGAATTTCTGTCCAATCCCATTTCCTCACGAATAGCGTCAAAATCGAAGTAAGGTTTGGTTATTGTGCCGTCCAGGTCAAATATTACTGCTTTAATTGACATATCATAGTCCAAAGTTTCTTTACAAGTGTTTTATTATATGAATCTATAAATCCTCCCGATGAGGTTTTATGCTTTCTTTCTGAGCAGCTCGATAAAATATCGGCCCGTCTGGCTTAGAATCTTTCCTTTACGAACGATTATACCTGTGGGCCTGATAAAACGTTCGTTGGAAAAGTTTATTGCTTTTATTGTGCCGGTACTAACCTCTTGAATTATTGCGGCCTGAGGTAATATACTGATGCCTGAGTTTATTTCCACCGCTCGTTTGACAGTTTCGATGTTATCGAATTCCATTACCGGGCGAACACTGATATTATAGCGCTCCAATATACCGTCTATCCATGTCCGCGTTGGGACATCTTTTTCGAAGGCGATAAATCTTTCAAACTGCAGTCTGTGAATATCGACCTGAGATTCGTATGCCAATGGGTGCTTCGCACTGCAGGCCAGAACCAGCAGCTCATCTTCAAAATCATATACTTCGAGTCTTTTATCTCTTTTAGGCACAGCTACAAGGCCGATATCGATATCACCGGCCAGGACCAGTTCATAAATTCTGCTGGCACTAAAGTATTCGATATGGACATTAACGTTTGGATAGCTGACCATGAACTTCTTAACATAATCAGGCAAAGTGTGCATACCGATACTGAATATCGCCGCTACATTTATTCTACTCACAGAGGTCTTTTGCAACATTTTAAGCTCATTCTTTAGCTGTTCATGTCTCTCGATGATGTCTTTGGCGGCCTGGTAGAACAACTGACCCGCTTTTGTAAGCTCGATAGGTCTTTTTTTCCGGTTAATTAACTGACACTTATGAACAAGCTCCAGTTGGGCTAATTGCTGTGAGACCGCAGATTGGCTTATGAGGTTCTTTTCTGCAGTTTTAGAGAAGTTGCGGAAATCGGCAAGATCGCAGAATAATTTCAGCATTTCTATGTGCATTATAAGAAGCCCTAATAAGTTTTATTATTATTTATTTTTTGTATTATAGATATTGAAAGTTGTATCTTATATATTTTACCAGCTTGTCTATGATAAGGCAATTACGTGATTTTATTAATATGGCTTATAGTAGCATTCAATGTAAATTAGAATTGTAGTTTCTTATTGGAGATTCATCATATGGCAGCAAAAACCATTATCCAGGGGGTATATGAAGAAGTTCTAAAACGCAATCCGGGTGAGTCGGAGTTCCATCAGGCGGTGACGGAAGTTCTCGATTCTTTAGAGCCGGTTCTGGACAAACATCCGGAGTATGTCGATGCTAAGATACTTGAAAGGATTGTAGAACCGGAAAGACAGATAATGTTCCGAGTACCCTGGCTGGATGATAAGGGTAATATCCAGGTCAACCGCGGTTTTCGGTTCGAGTTCAATAGTGCGCTCGGACCGTATAAAGGTGGACTTAGGTTCCATCCTACTGTTAATGCAAGTATCCTGAAATTTCTCGGGTTCGAGCAGGTTTTTAAGAATTCTCTGACTACTCTGCCAATGGGCGGCGGCAAGGGTGGTTCTGACTTTGATCCTAAAGGTAAAAGTGATACCGAAGTAATGCGTTTTTGCCAGAGTTTTATGACTGAATTGTTCCGTCATATTGGTCCAAACACAGATGTCCCTGCAGGTGATATCGGTGTCGGTGGGCGTGAAATCGGTTTTCTGTTTGGTCAATACAAGCGTCTTAGAAACGAGTTTACCGGAGTTCTAACCGGAAAGGCGCTTAACTGGGGTGGTTCGTTGATTCGTCCGGAAGCGACCGGATACGGCTGTGTATATTTTGCAGAAGAAATGCTCAAAACTCGAGGGGAGGATTTCAAAGGTAAAATCTGTACAGTATCAGGTTCCGGAAATGTGGCCCAGTACACGGTGGAAAAACTCAATGAACTCGGAGCAAAAGCTGTAACACTTTCTGATTCGAACGGTACAGTTTATGACCCTGATGGAATTGATTCCGAGAAACTCGCTTTTGTACTGGAACTGAAGAATGTCCGGCGCGGGCGCATTAAGGAATACGCCGATAAATACAAAGTTCAGTTTCTTGATGGAAAGCGACCCTGGAGTATCAAATGCGACTGTGCCTTTCCAAGCGCGACGCAGAATGAGATTAATGAAGAGGATGCCAAAACATTACTCAGGAACGGATGTACTCTTGTTGCCGAAGGCGCCAACATGCCGAGTACACCCGAGGCGATTGAACAGTATCTTGAAAAGAAGATAGTTTACGGCCTGGCCAAAGCTGCAAATGCCGGCGGCGTAGCGACATCAGGGCTGGAAATGTCACAGAATGCTATGATGATGTCATGGTCACATGAAGAGGTGGATGCAAAATTACACGATATTATGATTGCTATTCATCAGCAGTGCTATGACGCCGCAGAGGAATATGGACAACCGGGTAATCTTGTGATGGGTGCGAATATTGCGGGATTTGTGAAGGTGGCTGACGCTATGCTCGACCAGGGAGTTGTATAAGATGTACCCGGCGGGCAGAAAAGCTCGATAAGTCGTAAATTGCCGGGTTTTTTGTCGTAATAGTTATTAACTGCATTATTTGATGTGTGATGTGTTTGAGGAAAAAAGGGCGGAACCTGTTTGTGTTGAAGGTTTTGCCCTTTTATAATTGTTTGAAGCGGGTATGAAGATAATTATTGTTTTAACGAAAAAAGAAAAATACAAAGAGAGGTTTAATTATGCCTGGCTGGGCAAGCACAGGAATTGGCAGTCTGGATGTTGTATTTACCGGCTTGAACAAAGGTGACAATGTTGTCTGGCAGGTTGACGGTATCGACGATTTTGCCGCTTTTGTTACTCCTTACGTAGAACAAGCAAAACGGCAGTCCCGCCGGGTTGTTTATGTTCGATTCGCCGACCATAAACCGCTGGTAAAACCGGGTGACGGCGTAGTAGTGTACGAACTCGATGCCGTTAGTGGTTTTGAGACTTTTACCACGCAGGTCCATGAGATAATTGCCGGAGAAGGGCAGGAAGCCTATTATGTTTTTGATTGCCTTTCATACCTGCTGGACGCCTGGGCCACGGACCTGATGATTGGTAATTTTTTCATGGTTACATGTCCGTATTTATTTGAGCTGGACACAATTGCATATTTTGCTCTTTTACGTAATCGTCACTCGTTTAAGACGATAGCCCGCATTCGGGAGACCACGCAGCTTCTGCTTGACCTTTACAACGTTGAGGGCAAGTATTGCCTGCATCCGCTGAAAGTCTGGAAACGCTACTCGCCTACAATGTTCCTACCACATCTTCAGCAGGATGGAGAATTTGTGCCGATTACAAGCAGTGTCGATGCCACCAAACTTCTCGCATACATCTCCGAACGGGGAGTTCGGCCCGCCGAAAGGGTACTGGACTATTGGGACAAACTGTTTACGCAGGCAACAGAGATAGCTCAGATGTGGGATGTTTCGGAACAGGATAAACAACAGGCGCTGGATCGACTCTGCAGGATTATGATCGGCAGGGACGAGAGAATGTTGTCACTGGTAAGGAAGCATTTCACGCTTGAAGATTTGCAAACTATTAAAAGCAGGTTAATCGGAACAGGCTTCATCGGTGGTAAAGCTGTTGGTATGCTTCTTGCAAACAAGATTATTTCGCAGGAGCATCTCGATTTGAATAAACATCTCGAACCGCATGATTCGTTTTATGTCGGCTCGGATGTCTTCTATACATATCTTGTTGAGAACGGCTGCTGGAAGCTGCGGGTCGAACAGAAAACTAAGGATGGATATTTCAAAGCAGCGGCCGAACTGCGGGAAAAATTGTTAAAAGGCCGGTTCCCTGACCAGATTCGTGAACAATTCCAGGAAATGATTGAGTATTTCGGGCAATCGCCGATTATTGTTCGTTCAAGCTCTTTGCTGGAAGATGCTTTTGGCAATGCCTTTGCCGGCAAGTATGAAAGTTTATTTTGTGTCAATCAGGGCAATCCCGAACAGAGATACACAAGCTTCGAAGAGGCTGTGCGAATGGTCTATGCCAGCACTATGAGTGAGGAGGCCCTGACATATCGGCTCCAAAGAGGGCTGGACCAGAGGGATGAGCAGATGGCCTTGCTGGTTCAGCGTGTCTCCGGCTCTTATCGAAACAGTTACTTCTTTCCGGATTTGGCCGGTGTGGGAATGTCACACAATGCTTTTGTCTGGAAACCCGACCTTGACCCCAAAGCGGGTATGCTCAGGTTGGTATTCGGGCTGGGTACAAGAGCGGTTAACCGAGTGGAGGATGATTACCCGAGAATCATTGCTCTCGACCAGCCTCTGGTCAGACCGGTTTCCGGGATGGACGATATTCGAAAGTACTCGCAGCATAGAGTGGACCTGCTTGACAACGGAGAAAACGCATTGAGATCGATTCCTTTTCGACAGCTTGTAAACGAAAAACCTGATATTCACCTGGATATGGTTGCGGTCAGGGATTATCAGATGGCAAGGCAGGCCAGGCAGAAAGGTATAGCTGGGGCGGAATATTGGTTGCTCACGTTTGAAAAACTCCTGTCCGAGACACCCTTCATTGATATTATGCGAAATATTCTCAGGACTCTGGAAGAGCAATATCAGTATCCGGTCGATATCGAATATACGGTGAATTTCACACAGGATAACAAGCCCGTGATTAACCTGCTGCAGTGTCGGCCTCTCCAGACCCGGGGCGAAAAGGGACCGGTGCAAATGCCCGAAAATCCGGAAGCAGGGAAAATTTTATTCAAATGCAAAGGTTACTTTATGGGCGGCAACATATTTCAGAATCTCAAGCAGATTATTTACGTTGAGCCACAGGCTTATATTGATTTGCCTCGTTCGGGTAAATACGATATTGCCAGACTGGTGGGTGAGCTTAACAAGCGAATAAAAAGTAAAGATACTGAGCCAACAATCCTTTTAGGTCCGGGCAGGTGGGGGACAAGTACACCGAGCCTGGGAGTACCTGTCGGTTTTCATGAAATAAATAATGTAGCCGTACTTGCTGAAATAGCTTATGAAGGCGCCAATTTAGTACCTGAGCTGTCCTTCGGAACCCACTTCTTCCAGGACCTGGTGGAGTCGGATATTTTTTACGTAGCTCTGTTCCCGGGAAAGCAAAACACGGTTTTTAATATTGCCAAACTTGACAGGATGCCAAATAAGCTGGCGGAAGTTATTCCCGAAAGCGGCAAATATGCCAATGTGGTCAGGCTCTACAAAATCGGGGAAAATAAACTGCGTATTATCAGCGACTTAACATCTCAGCAGGTAATCTGCCTCGAAACTTGATTTTTTGCATCAAGCTATGATACTTGCGGTAATTACTTTTCGTGTGTTCTAATACTTTAGAGGTAATCCAAAAGTGGTATGTTGATTGCCTCGTTTGTCGTTTTATTGCTTGGGTTATGAAAAAAATATTAAAAATACGTAGTTTCCACAGTTGACACAAAAGCAAAACGCTGTAAATATAGTTTTAATTAAGAACCTGGTGCCTCAAAGGAGGAGGACCACGCCTTTAACACGAATGGATATCTGCACGAAGAAATGACGCTTATTTTCTGTGCGCGTGCGTGGCCCTCAGTTTTGATATTTTTTGGGGGGAGGCACTTTGTTAAAAGATGAAAGGACTGATTTAGGAGCAGGGATAAATGGAGTTGTTTATAAGGAGAAGGAGTAAAGGATTATATAAGTTGCTCTCGCTTTTTGGGGCGATGGTGACATCTGTGCAGGCTAAGGACCGGCACAGAGCACGTCAAATTGTAAGAGTCAGACTCTCCTTACATTTAACCAACACGAGCATTAGTTTTTATTTCATCAACGAGCAGCCGATTCATTTCCGGCTTGCGTATGTTTTTGCAAATCTATCCCGCGGCCCTCCTGAATTAGTAAAGAAATGATTTGTTAAGAATTTAATGGAATGACCCTAAAGGAAAAAGAGTATTATAAGGAGATGGGGGTATGAGAAAGTTAGGATTAATTTGTGCTACAGTTTTTTTTGCCATTGGTTCTGCTCAGGCCGCTGTGGACCTCATGTTCGTCGTAGATGAGTCAGGCTCCATGTATGGTGAGCACGCATGGATTTCTAATATGGTGACAGACATGGATTCGGAATTAGTTTCTGCGGGCCAGGTTAGTAACCAATACGCACTGGTCGGTTTTGGAGCCGGAAGCTCTCATGGCGGCTCTGCCGGTCACAGGCATTTGGTCGAGGGCGGTGATTGGGGCTCAGCGGCGGAACTTTCTGCTGCAACCGGGGGACTTGCAACTTCCGGTGCCAGAGAGGACGGCTGGGAAGCGATTAATTTTGGACTGAAAAATTATTTCTTCCGAAGTGACGCTATTGCCAATATGATATTGGTTACTGACGAAGATAGGGACATTATAGACCCTCAACTGACTTATGATAAAATGTTAACGTCACTGATCGACGAGAACGTAATGTTAAATGTTGTTGTTGACTGTGGCTTTCAGGACGGCATGGGCGCTTCGGCGCTCGGTGTTGATGCAAGTGGCAATGCGTATGTAGCAGATGGCTTGGGTGGTTATACTCCCAGCCCCGGAGGAGTGATTGTCTCGCCGTACTACAACACTGATACTTGCTACGTCGAACTCGCGTGGGATACCGGTGGTGCAGCATGGGACCTGAACCAGCTTCGCAGCGGAGGTCTGATTGCCGAGTCGTTCACCACAGCATTTGTTAATATCAAGGTCTCGGAAATCGTACCTGTTCCCGCCCCTGGCGCCTTTTTGCTCGGAAGTGTCGGTGTTTGTTTTATCGGCTGGCTGCGTAGATCTAAAATTCTTTAATATATGTACGGGCAGTGGAGAACAGAGACTGGAGTATCGGCCATTTTTTGTGAATTAGATAGCGTAGTCGTGATGTGTGGCCTTGATTTTTTGATAGACAGCATGATGTAATAACTATTAGTTAAAACGTTGCCTTGAACCAGGGATACTGTTAAAATCCTGCGCAATGGGAAAAGATGCAAAAATAAGCAAAGTGGTTCGTCAGCATCTTGAGATGGAGCAGTTTTTCTCAGGTTTTGCTGTTAAAGGTAAATCTCAGGGACCGCAGGAGCAGACAAAACAAAAGCAAGGTGATACTATGGCTGTTACCGAGAAGACAAAAGAGTTGGAAAAAATTGCTGAGCAAACTCGCCAGTGCCGTCTATGCGACTTGGGTTCGTTGCGAACAAACGCAGTGCCCGGCGAAGGTAGCTCGAACGCTCGAATTGTGTTTATCGGCGAAGCACCGGGAGCCGAAGAAGATGCTCAGGGCAGACCTTTTGTCGGCAGAGCCGGACAGCTTTTGGACAAAATTATTATCGCCTGCGGTCTCAATCGAAGCGACATTTATATCGGCAATATACTCAAATGCCGCCCACCGGAAAATCGTGATCCACGCGCCGAGGAGGTTATAAGCTGTCTGCCATATCTGCAAAGGCAAATCGAAATCATCGAGCCGGAGATTATTGTTGCTCTGGGTGCCCATGCGGCACGGACGCTTCTGGATACCACCAAATCGATAGGGCAGTTACGCGGCCATTTTGAGGAATACTACGCCGGAATCGGACGACCTCCCATCAAGCTGATGGCTACATATCACCCCGCCTATCTGCTGCGAAATTACTCTCAGGAAAATCGCAAAAGGGTATGGGAAGATATGAAAAAAGTACTCGCCGAGCTCGATCTTCCTGTACCCAAATAGTTTTTTCAACCTTTAAGCCTTGCACCTGCGGTGGGACAGCTAATGGTAGCTGTAGCCGAAATATGAAAGAAGCCCCTGCCGTGAAGGAGGAAAGGCGGAAGAACAGGGGCTTGAAAAGATTATATGTCTGTGTTCTATACTTTTATCCATTTACATAGGCGTTTGTGAGCCGGATAATATTGATTTTTTTCCAAAAAATTATCCATAAATTTTATCCTCGATATACAAAGCCCTTGTTTTGTGGAGGAGAGGGCAAGGACAAAACAAGGGCTTAAATTAAGAAGTATATATTATCCTTCTTCGATCGATCATCCAAAGGCTATCTATAAGTGCCTGCTCGGCAGCCGGATATAACGATTTTTCTGTATATAGCGGATGTTCTGCTTATATCGAGGTACCGTTATGAAATGGGTCAAGGCAATCTTGGCAGTTGGTTGTTGGCTTATTCCACGGCTCAGAAGTTGTTTATTCAGCGTTTTTACTACTAATATCGGTCTTCGTCATCGTAAAAATCGTCATCGTATCCGAAACTATCTTTATCTGCGTCGGCGGGTGCGTCTAACTCAATATCAAGCAGATCATCGGTACTTTCATCCTCTAACTCGTACCCATGGACTTCTTCGTATAGCTCGAATTCTCTTTCTGCTTCCCACATAATTTCTTGTTCCCTTTAAACTACTAAAACAAAGGTTTGTAATAGTTCTCAAACACTGGATTGCTCCAAACCTTTTGTTCAAAACCGGTAATGCTAATAAATTTGATAGCATTTACGATTTTCCTCAAAATAGGTTCATTGCTTACTTGCATCTGCAAAAAAAAGTTCCGCCTCGTAAATCGAAAGAGCCTTAGGTAGTTTGCTTCTATGGACCATATTTATCAAACGGTGAATATTTTGAAATACAGCCTGGGGATACATAGGTTGACTTGCTCTATTAGAAGAGATTTTGGTGAGAAGTGGCGGTTAATATTCCTGCTTTAATATTTCCTTTAGCCGGTCAAATTCGCCCGACTTCATGTGGTAACTGTGCTCCTTATCAGGATATTTGCTGTTATGAACTTCTTTACTGTAAGCTTTAAATGCTTCGATTGTTCGCTCGGCAAGATTATCGTAGCTCTTTGCAAACTTGGGACTTTTTCCCTGTGTCGTGCCGAGAATATCCGGCGCGATTAAAACCTGCCCGTCGCATCCGGGCCCGGAGCCGCAGCTAATTACCGGCACTTCGCTGCGTTGTGTGATAGTTTCCGCCACCTCGGCGGCGGTCCCTTCCAGCAGCAGCGAACCGGCACCGGCGTCAACCATTTGCTCTGCCAGAGATATCAGCTGTGCCGCCATTTCCGCAGTGGTGGCTTCGGCCTTGAATCTTCCTATCTTGCTGATGTATTGCGGCTTTATACCGATATGTGCCATGACCGCCATGCCGGCGTCGCTTACCTTTTTGATTACATCCAGTTGGGCTATGGTCGCTTCTATTTTCACCATCTGTGCTCCCGATTCGGTAATGAATCTGCCGGCGTTTTTCACCCCCTCCGTTGTTGTCACCTGATAAGATAGGAAAGGCATGTCGGCGACAAGAAAAATATTCGGTGCTCCTCGCCGGACCGCTGCAGTTATTGTTATCATGAAATCCATTGTCGCCGCCAGCGTAGAATCGAATCCAAGAACAAGCTGAGCGGCGGAATCGCCAACGATTATCATCTCCACATCGCTTTGGGAAACCAACAGGGCGGTAGTGTAATCGTAGCAGCTTATCGCCGCAATCTTGCGATTATTATGTTTGGCCTCCAGCAAATCAGCTATCGTAATACGAGTGCCCATAACAATATTTTGAAAAATTCAGCTTTTCCTGAACTTGTTTTTTAAACGCCTGTATATGGAAGAAATAACAGCTATGTAGTTAAAATATGAGAACAAGCGCGATTTTTCAAGCGTAAAGTATAGTGGATTATGAGTTAGAATTGGGTGCTTTTGGGAAATAGGAAAAATATTTGCCTTTTTGATATTAAAAGCTTGAATGTTGCTCAGGAAAAAGTAGTTTTTTGGTAAATATTATTTTTTTCTTAAAGAAAAACTTGCTCTTTATTCGATTTGATATATAGAAGGGAAATTATTTAAAGAGTTTTTTATAAAGCTATTATCAGCTTTTCATCACCCTCCTCCGAAGCCAGATTCTGTTTATTAGAATCTGGCTTTTTTAAAGTGCTTGGATGTTAAAGTCGGGAATATGTCGGTGTGCCACTTGAATTAAAATGGGATGAATACGAAAAGCTGGCATATTAGCCGGTTATATTTGATCAAGAGAATATCTTTTTGCCGAGGCGATGCGGTCGTTATTGTGGGAGTCTTTTTCAATTTTTATTTCGGCAAAGATTCCTGTTTGTTCGAGCATTTCTTTAATTGTCTGTCCCTGGGCATATCCTATTTCCATCATTAAAGCGGCATCCGGTTTGAGAAATTGGTCAACTTTTTCTATAATCCTTCGATAAATATCCATGCCATCATCTCCTGCGTAAAGGGCCAAGCGGGGCTCATAATCCCTTACATTCTTATCGAGTTTTTCATATTCGGCGGCGCTTACATACGGCGGATTACAGACAATCAAATCGAATTTACCAACGTCCAGTTGGGGAATAATTGGATCGAATAAATCGCCGGAAAGCAGCTTAATTTTATCCTGCAGGCAATGCATTTCGACATTTTTCACGGCTACGGCAAGTGCGGCATCGCAAATGTCCGTAGCGATGATTCGGACATTCGGATAGTTTTTTGCAATGGCAACCGCGATACATCCGCTGCCGGTGCATAAATCGCAGATAAATTGAATACCGTTGCGAGTTCGTAAAAATTCGACGGCCCTCTGGACAAGCAATTCGGTTTCCGGCCGGGGAATCATGCAATCAGGTGTAACAATTATTTCCATCGAGTAGAATTCGGTTTTGCCGACAAGATATGCAATCGGCTCGTGCCCGCCGGCCCGCTTGACCAGCTCCCGGAGCTTTTCCAGTTCCTGCTTAGCAACGGGCTGATTATATTGTGTATATAATTCAATTCGCTTTAATCCCAGAATATGTGATAATAAAAGCTCAGCGCTGAGACGAGGCGAATCGATACTCTTGTCGGTGAGGTATTGTGTCACCCAGTTCAGGAGCTTTTGTATCGTCCATGTTTCCATGAAATGATTGTTTCAAATATAAACTTTGTCCATCATTCTTGGGAAGGGGATGCACTGTCGGATATGTTTTTGGTTGGTCAGCCATGCGACGGTCCTTTCGATACCCAGACCGAATCCGCCGTGCGGCACCGAGCCGTATTTTCGCAGGTCGAGATACCATTCGTAATTTTCGATGTTGAGACCCTGTTCCTTAATTCTCACAACCAGCCGGTCGTAATCGTCCTCTCTGACCGAGCCGCCGATAATTTCGCCGAAGCCCGCCGGTGCGAGTAAATCGAAATTCAAAACTACCTTTTCATTTTCGCGATCGCTTTTCATATAAAAGGCCTTGGCCTGTTTCGGATAGTGAGTGACAAAGACCGGTTTATCGTGCATCTGCGAGATGATGGTCTCGTCAGAGCCGCCGAGGTCCTTGCCCCAGGTAAATTCTGCGGCTAATTTAGCGTGTTTGGGATTATTTTCTATCTTCGTTTCGGTCTCGGCAAGGTCGGTGCGCAGTTCGATCAGCTCGGCGGCGTTTTTGTCCCTTTGCCATTGTTTGATTTGACCGGCCTGCTGTTTTTCAAGCTCGCCGATTCGCATTTCGGCCTGCTTTTTTTGTTCCTGCATTTCCTGTAACTGCCGGGCGAGAAAATCTCTGGTTTTGTCACTGGTCAGTAATTCGGCACATTGCGTGTAAGTTAATCTATAAAAGGGCGGCTTGATTTTTTCCAGTGACGCAATATCGGCGCCGAGCGTTTCAAGCTGGGCTTTATTGTCCCGGAGTACGTGGGAGACAATACTGGAGACGAAATTCTCTGCTAATTCGAGCAAGCCGTCAAGCTCGATGAAAGCCACTTCAGGCTCGACCATCCAGAACTCTGTCAGGTGCCTTCGTGTCTTGCTCTTTTCGGCGCGGAAGGTCGGCCCGAAGCAATAGACTTTGCCGAAGCTCATCGCCGCTGATTCCAGGTGCAACTGACCTGTCTGGGTCAGGTGCAGGGGGCTGCCGAAATAATCGACCTCGAAGAGCGTTTGCTGTTCCTCGCCGGCGATGGCGGTGAAGATGGGCGTATCGATGAGCGTAAAGCCGTTGTCGTTGAAGAATCTGCGAATGGCGTCAATTACTGTGTGGCGGACCTTTCCCAGGCACCATTGCAGGTGCGAACGCAGGTGCAGGTGGCGGTTCTTGAGCAGAAAATCTATACCGTGCGATTTCGGCGTAATGGGATAGCCTTCGGCCGGACAGATGACCTTCGCATCGGTGACGGCCAGTTCGTAGCCGCCGACGCTTCGTTCGTCGGCCCGCACAATGCCGGTTACGGTCAGTGACGATTCCTGTCCGAGATGCCTTAGCTGCTCGAAAAGCTCGTCGGGAACTTTACCTTTTTCGATGATGCATTGACAGAGACCCGTGCCGTCACGGATAATTAAAAATTGGATTTTGCCGCTGCCTCTTCTGTTGTACAGCCAGCCGGCGAGAGTGACTTCTCGGTTTTCATGCTCTGATAAACAATTGATTGTTGTGTAGTTGCTCATTGTTCTCTTTTATTTTTGACGTTTTCTTCTTTCTAAGTGTCATTCCCGCCCCTAAGGGGTAAACTCCGGCGGGAATCCGGTCTATTCACTGGCATTTTGGATTCCTGTTTTCACAGGAATGACAAACTATGTTTTTTTTGTACCTTATTTATCCCGGCCAAATGTTTACCTTTTCTCCATATAGAGAAAAGTGTTCGCCGTGATTTTCGTATTGTAACTGATTACCGGTGACAGGGTCAATAAAAGCTTCCGCAGGAGCGGCGGATTTTATTTCTTCCAGACTATCCGGCCATTTGCCGTGTCTTTTTTTATACTGCCTGATGGCTAAAAGGAGCCGTGAACCACGACGTATAGCTAAACTTCTTAAATACACATCATGCAGACTGTAGTATGGTTCTTCCGAAAAGCAAGCCATCATTTGGGCTATGTACTGCAAGTTGAGCTTAATACGGTAGAGATGTTTTTTTATGAAGGATGAGTCAAATTCCTGTGGCTGGTCTGACCAGTCAAAATCCGGCTCAGTCATGGCATCGTAGATGTCGAAACTGTTATCAAAAATCTCACCGGTTTTTTGTGGGTTGGAGGGCATACCGAACCATGCGAATATTGTCTTTGCTTTGTAAAGTTTTTTTTGCCAATAGTTGGGCTTTGGTACCTCTTCTGGAAAGGCTTCCTCGAACACAGCGAGCGGATTACGACTAAAACGTACCTTGCCTTCTGAATTAACCTCATAAAACATGCTGCAAAATGTGTTCTTAACGGTGAGCTTGTCGGTTTCAAGTGCCTTTTTTAAGACTATACCCCAGTTGTTTTCCATGTCTCCTGAAGCATTGATAATGAGTTTAAGTTGCTCTTCCGTAGTTTTGCTCTCGATTGCGAATCTATTGAGATGTTTCAAGGCCAAACTTTCAAGCCCAAAACCTACTGTAAAATATATCGAGTCCAGTTGTTGGTATAGGTGGTCGGCCATTCGAAGAATACACACGTATTTATCAAGCCCTGCATCCGTTCGACCTTCGCCTATGTCGTTGTTCCCTGCAGAAATGAGCAAATATAAGCACCGGCGCGTTGTAGCCAATCGTTCCATATTCCAGTCAAAATCCCAACTATCGAAAAATATTGGAAAACGGCATTTTTCTTTTTGAGATGCTCGTATTAATTTTGCTATAGTAATTTGGTGAGATTTAAGCCATTTTGCTGTCTCAGAATGGTATTTGGAAAGCCAGGGCTCATCATTGGATGAAGGAGTTGACTTTAAAAAGAATTCCGGTTGATTGGAATCTGTGTCCAGAGTTTCAAATATTTCATCATAAGCAAATGCAGCGTTTTCTTCATCGGGTACTGCGTATTTGGTTTCAAGTGCGGCGAGTTCTTCATCGAATGTATATGGACGCCAGCCGGTATTGTCTTCCGGCAGAAAGACCCAGATAATCAATACTATCAGGGCAGCACCGGCTGATAACCAGAAGTATTTACGATATGGCCTGGGCAGGGCGGTAAAGGCGGCAAGAATAATCAGCAGCAGGATGACGAGTTTCTTCGGTGCCTCAACAACAAGAGCCAAAAGAATTAATAGTGTCAGAATGCCGAGCCCGATACATTTGAAGATTTTTTTGATGCAACCGTACTTTTTCCTTTCCTGATTTGTTTCTTCGAGCATTTTTTCTTTCTTTGTTTTATATTTATTCATTCCGTAGCGACATCTTTTTAGTCAGTTTGTGGGATTTTACGTGGCCATATCGGCCAGTCATCACCTTCCTCAGTTAGAAATCTTCCCCCTTCATCGATTTTATTTGGCCCTATGCCGTACAGGATGAAATCGTCCTCGGTCGTCTTATAGATAAAAGGGCAATTATTTTGCGGGTCGATAAGAGTATCTTTATCAGCTAAAGGTTTAAGTTCGTCGAGGCTTTTTGGCCAGTGATCCGTTTTATCTTTATAATTTCGAAGTAATATCAAAATTTGATTACCGTGGCGATCTGCAAGCAACCGTGTATAAATCTCATGAGCTATATCAAATTTCGATCCTTGATTTTGCCAGTTTTGCAGCCATGCCTTTAGTCGGTTTAAAAGGGGTGTTTGTTTGGCATGGAGATTTTCCACAGTAAGCATATCTTCCCAGTTTTGAGTTTGTTCTTCGTCCGATTGCGTGAGGGCTTTCTTGATGGTTTGGACATGTTCTTCGGTCAGGTCGCTATGTAATATACAGTAACGCATTCTTCCTAAAGCCAGCGACTCAATGGTGATTCCAGTCAAATAAGATATTATAAATGGTTGTTGGCGGTTATGTCTGCCAATGCGGATAGCGCAAATATATTTTTCAAGGCCCTTTTCAATTCGATTCTCGGCTATGTCATTGTTCGCCAAGCGGATCAGATAAAATGCAATGACACGCACTGTTCTTAAGCGATCTATTTTTGTAAAGAAATCTTCCCTGAATTTTAGTATTGTGAATCGGCATTTTTCATATTTATTAATTTGTAGGAGATTTGCTGTTATTTCTTTTCGTTCTTTATACCAGCTGGCAAGTTCAGGATAATCTTTGCTGAACCACGGCTGCATTCGTGTAGGATAATACTGATTAACAAAATGATGGGGAAGAGCGATATCATTGTAATCTTTGTGTAGTTGATCATAAAGGATTGCGGCGTTTTCAGAGTCAGGAATTGCGCGGGCAGCTTCGATAGCGGCAAGCTGCTCATCCACCGATTGATGAAAGAAATATTTCCATGAAATCAGGCAGAGAA
Organism: uncultured Pirellulales bacterium; assembly: GCA_964508785.1. GTDB lineage: Bacteria > Planctomycetota > Phycisphaerae > Sedimentisphaerales > Anaerobacaceae > JAFGPS01. Next base: position 30,842 of record CAZDVE010000041.1, read on the forward strand.
GTAGTGAGATGGTGACAGTGAAGAGTATCGGACGGCACCTTTTGGGGCGTTTTTTGCTTATGGCTATTTCATTGACCAAGCTTTGCTCTGCTGTCATTCTATCTCTTTTTTTTCTGTGGCAGGCTGTTTCTCTCCTGCGTTTTTCTCGCTTGTTTGAGGGATTTGTAGCGGCCATATAGGTCTGTCGTCGGCACCGTTTTTGTCACTCCCATTCTCATCGATATTGTTGGGTCCTTTGCTGTATAGGATGAAGCCGTCGTCGGTAAGCTTATAGGTAAAGAAGTTGTTATTTTGTGGGTCGATGAAAATATTTTTATCAACAAAAGGCAAAAGTGCTTCGAGACTTTCAGGCCAGTGGCCGTTTTGGTTCCTGAATCTTCGAAGGGCGGTCAGGATAAAATTTGCCCTGCGGTCGGCAAGCAGTCGCGTATAAAGCTCTTTAATTCTATCGATTTTAGAATCCTGGTCTCGCTTTTTTTGCCACCGGGCTTTCAATTGATGCCACCATCCAGTTTCGGAGGGTGTGTGCGGTAGTATTTTAACATAGAGTTTTTCGACCGCCAGCATGTTATCCATATCTTGTATCCATTGGTTATTCGGTTGTTTTATCTGTGCTTCTATAGCTTGCAGATATTCATCGGTCAAATCGCGTTCCACTATGCAGGTACGCATCCTTCGTAGTGACATTGACTCGATGTTAATACCAATTGTAAAATCCAAAGAGAACGGCTGCTGGCGGTTGTGTCTGCCCATGCGAATTAAACAGAAGCATTTTTCCAGAGCCTTTTCGATTCGGCCTTCGGCGATGTCATTGTTCGCGGAACGGACGAGGAAAAATGTCCATGTTCGAAGCGATTTCAATCTTTGGCCATGCAAACCAGTGCCTTTGGGAAAATCGGTCAATGGGAAACGGCATTGCTCGATTTTTGAAGCTCTGATTAAATCATGGATAATGTCTTCTCGTTCCTCAAACCACCCGGCAAGTTCGGGATAATCTTCGCCGGACCATGGCCTTGCCAGGGTTACATCTTCAAAAGATTCGGTTGGGAAGTCGTATTTAAGCAGGTCGCTGTCGTATCCTGGAAGTTTATTATATATAGTTGCGGCATTTTCAGAGTCAGGGATTGCACGGGCGGCCTCGATAGCGGCGAGTTTATCGTAAACGGATTCATAAAAGAAAAAAAACCATAAGAGCGTGCATAATGCCAATGCCGATACGATTGCAGGGATTGGACCGAAAAGCCTTTTTTTGCGCTTTATTTTTTCTTGCTTTTGGTTGTCCCGGTTTTGTTCGGCCATTTTTTCCTCCGCTTTTTTCACACAGGATATTGACTATGCACTTGCTTATTTTTGGATTTCGAACGGTACGATGAACCACGCCGCGAAGTAGGTAACCAGTAGTGGTATAATACCGGTTGCTATGCACATAAAGACCGTGATGAGCCGAACCAATGTCGGGTCGATATCTAATGCCTGGCCGATACCTCCGCAAACGCCAAGAATTTTTTTGTCAGTCCTCGATATATATATTTTTTTCATTTCTGCTCTCCAATCTCTCCTACAGAAGAAGACGTCTGAAAGTATGGTTTTCTTCAAATTTTTTGTCAGCCGGATTATACACATGTAGAATATCCCTGAAAAGTGTATATTTATGGATTATTAGTCGGGTGAGGTTTCTCAATTCTATTTTAATGTTGACATATCCTCGTGCGTGAGGTATTATTTACACTATAAAAGCTGAGAAGCGCTAAACAGCGTGTTACGGGTAGTGAGTCAAAGCATGGTGATAGTGACGGTCGATTTGTCTGGAGTTAGGAGGCCAGGGGTATCTCAAGAAGTGACTACTGTTCTTACAGGGAATTACCTTATCAGTATAAACAAAAAGTTCGCCGAACCATTCCTTCCTCCACATCAAGCGTTTATCTATTCGAAGATTATGTCACTATCTTTTCCATGGATTTGCCGAATATTTTAATGCACTTGATTGAAAAGTTGTATTGTGAATTGAAAGGGTTCAGCAGTGTCGATAGATTTTTTTGCAAAATTAAGAGGACTCTCAATATGGGCTTTGCAACTGGTTTTACTTGTTTCTGTAATCGGCTGCAGTATAACTAAAGAGTGGCCTGTTTACCACCTTTACGATGGGGACGTGCGTCCTTTGAACAAGGTCGCGGTAGTACTGGCCGATTATGGAGTACGGATCGAGGAAGTGGACGGTTCATGGGCGTATGATGGAGTGCCGGATTTTTTTTCATCATCCTCTAATTATGACGATACAATTGAGTACCATTTGATCCCTGGACGCCATGATATCAAGGCGTCTTATAAAAGGATTGGCTTTGAAAGAATAGAAAAAGGCGACCCTATTACTATCACACATGATTTCAGTGCAGGTACAGTATATAAACTATGGTCATTTGGACCGACGCACTGGGTGTATGGCGGCCCAAATGATTATGGTACTTGGTTGCTTAAGGTATTAACTAAAGGTCCCGTTGATGAAGTAGTTTGTACAGAGACATTTGATCTGCCAAAGCCAACAGGAGATCCCTTGGTTGATTTTTTGAGTATTTTATACGCACCTCCTGCTCATTGGGTCGAACTGAGAAAGCAACACTGTCCTGAGAAAGTCGTTAGCCCGGAAAAATAATGTGAGTTGCATACCGTCCTTATTTTTTCTTTTCGACTTGATTTAATAAATATAGTGACATTAAGGCTGTACAATGAGCATTCTGAAAGGAAATTGTTATGCGAACGAAGCTAAGGCGAATAATAATTATGATAATTATAGGTGCTGCAATTTTTTTGGGCGGGTGCCCCGGAATCTGGTCGGATACGGGATTGCCTATCCTGAAGCGTGATAAAATCGAGTTTCCGGTTCCCGAAGACGGCTTGAAGTATTCACTGGCCACACCTTCCAATGAAGAAGAAAAGGGTATTCTCCTCAGATATAAGCCTCAACCTAAGAAGCTTAAGTATAATTCGCAGTTTATCAAGTTTACAGGTGTGGTTGGAGATGAAGGATATAAGCAAACGCAAAAATACTCCGAGAGTGTGAGGTTTCTGCCTGCACCCGATGGAACGAATCTCATTAGGGAGGGCGAAACGAAATTTGGGATGGTTGGTGGTGTGCGCATGCGTTTGTTGGTCAGTCCAAGAGGAGGCTGCCTTAAATCTCTTGAAATGAAGCCAATAGGTTTTTCGGGTATAACTACTGGTCTTTTGGCCGGTGACCAGTTTTCTTCCTTTGAGAATGAGGCAAGCGATCGGTTTCCTGAAGAAGTGGTGAATATAGGCCAGACGTGGACTCAGGCTACCCGGCAGCAGGGTAAAAAATCCTTTCAGACTTCTGTAATCCTTTGGCGGCTTATGGGTTTTACAAACGTACGGGGACGAAGGTGCGCTGTTCTCAAAGGTGTTGATATGGTATTTGGTGTGGGGGATGTCGTGTATAATTCAATCTCTAAGAGTAGATCCTTACATATAATGGTACTCTATTTCGACTATGAGCGAGGTATTGATGTAGAGTCCTTCACCTGGGGTCCGATGGTAAAAACACTGGAGGCACCGGATCAAATTGAAAGTAATTTCGAGTCAGTTACGGACTTTGTTTTTTTCCAGTCCAGTTTAGCCGAGTAGCGTGTTTATGAAAAAGTTTTGGCATAAAATTTTTCTGTTCCTATGCGACCAACTGTAACCACTATGGAGAGCAACTTATTAGTGGTTAATACAAGTTCATAAAACAACAGTTGTTTCTATATCTCAAGGGCCAGCGTGAGTAGTGGCATCATGCTTTAGGCCGGAAAGACAATAACAGAATGCCGGAAGCCAAAAAAAACATTGAATCTCGGCTTTGCCATCGAAGCCGACCGATCCGAAAATTATATTCTGCAGGTATTTTTCTCAAAGCGTATGTTTGCTTGTTATTTGAGTCATTTATAGCATTGTAGTATTAGATTTCATGGAGTATTCGATGAATGTCAAAGTCTTATTTACAATCGCACATGTTATTACGATCTTGCTTGGTGTATGGGTTGGAACATCTGACTGGTACGGTCGCGCCGAATACATACCGAACCTATTTATATTTATAGCTTTGCCGCTTTTTCTCCTTTCGCAAAGCCATTTTTTATCCGGAAACTGGTTGTTAGCAATGATGTTGGGGGCAACGATGGGAGGAGCGTTAAGTATCGGAGCTATACTTGGTGGCTCTATGGAATATCAACCTGGTGCTCTTGTACAACTTGCTTTGATAGGGGCAGTTGAGTCCGTTGCAATTTCGTTTATCCACCCTCGAATACAAGCTCTTCAGACACTTTTTTCGCTCAAAGGCAAAATAAGCAGACTTCCCTTTTTCATCATTCACATCGTTTTAACTTCACTCTCGACTATAATTATCTCGGCTACAGAGGGGAATCCCTTCGCTTGGGCACTTACAAT
>CAZDVE010000042.1:0-34660 GCA_964508785.1 uncultured Pirellulales bacterium
TCAATGAACAAAGTGACCCGGAGGCGGACTGGTGGATAACCACCAAGGAAAGCGACACGCCGGAACTGGCACCAGTCTTGAACTTCCCCAACGCCCTCGAGCCACTGAAGGTCATTTGGGTCTATGACACCATCAATGATAGTAATAGCGTGCAGGACGACCAGTTCTGGATCGACTGGCTGGTGGCCGCGGAATACGCTCTCAACGCCGAACCGGACAAGTGGACGGAATTGGACACTGCCGAAATCGCAGTACTCAATGATGCAGGCCTTATTATCTTCAGCCTTACAGCGGACGGTAACGCTTATGCCGACGACGCCAATGAAATCGCAGCCTGGGAGTCGATCACTACCCCCATACTCAACATGGAGGACTGGGAGCAGTCAGAGGCCGGATTAAAGTTGTTCGCAGAGGCCATCAACACACTCACGGAACAGCCCAAGGTGTGCACCGTGGATGTTATACCTCCGGTCCTGCCTGCGGTATCAGAACTGCCTTCCATACCCAAACTGCCGGATCCTTTCAAATTTATGGATGGCAAGCGCATGACCCGTCTGGATGATTGGACCTGTCGTCGTTCTGAAATAAGCTTACTGGTTCAGGAGTATGTTTACGGTCCCAAGCCTCCCAGGCCGTCCAGTGTCACCGGCTCATACAGTGATAACCAGTTAACCGTTCATTGCTCAGAAAGTGGAAAATCGATTTCATTCACGGTTGGCATTGCTCATCCACCCACCGGCACTGCCCCTTATCCTGCCATAATCAATATAGGCCCCTGGCTTACCCTCCCTAAAACAGAGCTGGACAGCCTGGGTATAGCGGTTATCTATTTTCCTAATGACGACCTCGCCAGCCAAACCAGTGCCAGTGCCCGCGGAAAAGGGAAGTTTTACGATCTTTACGGCAGCGACCATCAAGCAGGGTCACTTATGGCCTGGGCCTGGGGTCTTAGCCGTCTCATTGATGTCCTTGAACAGATTCCTGAAGCCAACATTAATCCTGCAGGATTAGGTGTCACCGGATGTTCCCGGAATGGCAAGGGCGCACTGGTCTGCGGTGCCTTTGATGAGCGAATCGCGCTAACCATTCCTACGGAATCAGGTGCCGGAGGAGCCAGTAGCTGGCGTGTGGCCGATGCCCTGGTAGCTGCCGGTGGAAATGTTCAGACCGCCAGACAGATTGTCACGGAAAATACATGGATGTCACCTGTTTTTGCTCAGTTCGGTAATCGGGTGGACCGGCTTCCTGTGGACCAGCACATGGTTGCGGCTTTGTGTGCCCCGCGTCCCCTTCTAATTACCGAAAATACGGCCTTCGAGTGGCTTGGTCCTGAGGCCTGCTACACAACGGCCGTAGCCGCACACAAGGTCTGGGAAGCACTGGGCGCCTCTGATCGCATGGGTTTTGTTCAGACTTCTCATGGAGATCATTGTGGATTCAAAGAAATAGAAGAATTGAGAGCCTTTTGCACAAAGTTTCTACTCGACGGCCAGGCGGATACGAACGTGTTGAAAACGGACGGGAATTTTGACCTTAATCCCTCAGACTGGATCGATTGGGATGTACCCTCATTAGAATAAATCAGACGAAAAAGGCTATTGCACATTTACCCGTTGTTATTGTTCTTATAGAAATTATATGTGCCAGCCTGTGCCATAGGTACTTGTACCTCAGGTGCCTGTGCCACAGGTGCCTGTCCTTAATTTCCATACAGTTTCCCAATAGTTGTTCTATAATCTAACTGAATGGTAGATATGCTTGTATATTATTTTTTACTATAGAATCTTTCACCAATTACAATCTTATTAGTTTTGCTATCGATTTTTGTGTTCCAAATTTCTACATTAGGCGCAGCCAACTTTATTATAGTATTTTTAAGAATTTCTGGTGTTCTTAATCCTAAAAAAATGCCTTTTATTTTTATTCCGTCTTGAATGTACTCGTTACTTGATAATAAACGAACTTCTTTCTCAACAGTCCATTCTTTTGCTTTCTGACGTAAAATTAACTTGGGGAATTCTCCTCTTAGACGAGCAACATTATTGTTAAAGCAAATTCTTTTATCTGAATATTCCACTTTCACTATTTCAAAGTCTTGGAACTTTTCATCTATCTCAACTTTTATGCAGATTCCTTTGAATCCATCTGCATAGTGTGCCCAAAGAAGTGGATTTTGAGGATCTTTGGAAAATGCGCATATGCGAAGTTTCTGTTTCCCTTTTTTAATATCATTTATATATTCTTTCTTAGTTCCTTCATCACAATTAAAGATACCTTCCATGGGATCATTGAGATCGTAGTATTTTGCAGCATAAAAACGCTTCATACAGATTATTTCTGCTATATGCTCGAAATTATGAAGTGATTTGTATTTGTATAGCTCCATTTCTATTTGAAACTAAATTAGGGACAATCACCACACATTGATTTGATTTTTTTAGGATGAACTACATTTTTATTATAATAGAAATATCACCGATATTATTGTTTGTCCCTATTATTCTTCATTTGTTTATAATTCAATGGTTATACTATTTCGGATATATATCAGAATGACTTAATTGTGGTAACTACGTATTTTTAGAGGTGTAAACCTCATTCATTAAAGAAAAAACGGGGAGTAAGTAAAAAAAGCCCCTGTAGTGTGGAGGGCTTGTTAGTATATTCTATGATATAGTTCTAAATAAACTCCTTGTTGATTCATGTCGATAATATCTTAGCATAGAACATCACGGTTGGACGACTTAAAAACAAAATCTCAGATACTTTATATATGGTTCAACAACCGAGAAGTATCGCTGGATGACATCACACCTTGGCTCTTGCAGAACTGTTTCAATGAAGTATATATGGGAAATCGCAGAAGATATAATTCTCTTGAATATTATATCTGTATTTGATACACTACCAATTAGAGAAAATGGAGGAGCATCACGTAATGAAAGCACCGAATCCGACTCGCTGTGAGTTCGAGTCCTTAGCTTTGCTTCGGATAAACTCAGTGAAGTAATCTTGTATTTAGCCCGCGGTTTCACCGCAGGTTTTGGAGCCAGATAAATTATAGTGTTGAAAGGCAATTTTACAAAAACAAGAAAGGAAGGTGAATCATGTCTAAAAAAGTATTAATGTTAATGGCCATCGTATTAGTTTTTTCGGCTTGCGAACTTCAAGCTGCCGTTATCCATTCAACCTGGGTCGGCGGCGAGGAGGGCGAATGGGCAAGAGCAAGCAACTGGGACCCTGCTATTGTGCCGGACAACAGTGATTGGCGGAAATTTGCCGTGACCATAGACAGCACCACCACCGGAGAAGATGGAGTAGTCCTTGGCCTCCAGCAAAGTCGGGTTCTGAATCAATTAGATTGTTATGGCGAAGTTGAATTCGAAAATTGGGCAACTGGTAGCAGTATACCTACCTTCGCAGAAACAATCGTACTTACTTTCGACGGCACAAACGACCTGACAAACCATGGCGATTTGATGATCGATAACATTGAAATTCGCGGCGATGTGAACAATACTACCAAGGCATGGCTTTGGTTACGCAATGCGTGTACTAATGGTGGAAACTTGTACAACCAGGCAGAGGCAATGATAAAAATTGTAGAGGAAGTCTATGTTGACGAAAGTCATGACTATGGAGGTTCTGTGGAAAATGCCGGCGTTATAACGGTTGTGCCGAGCGGCTTCTTGCGGACCGACGGTACACTCCATAATACCGGACAGATCAACATTTACGGCGGGGATTGTGGAGCCGATGAAATCTTTGATAATAACAGTACCGGTACTATCAAAGGTTTCGGAGCGTTATACGGCTGGGGCGGCGCCGACTTCTTCCGCAACAAGGGTAAAATTTACGCCTACGGCGGCTCACTTGCTGTTGTCAGCGGAGGTCCTTTCCTAAATAGCGGTATCCTGGCAAATTATCCTTTATCTTCCTTGCATATTAGGCCGGCAGAGGATGTGAATAATCTCGGCACAATCGAGGTCAACGCCGGTGGTGGTGTTGCTTTTGATTGTAATATGGTCAACGAGCCAAACGCTGTGGTTAAGCTTCTCGGGGGAACTATAGCTGCTAAAACGATTGCCCAATCGGCTGGGGCAATCTTCGAGGGATTTGGCGGAATCACCGGCAATGTAGTGATTAATCCCAACGGCTTGATTGAACTTATCGGCCCTACGAATATTGTCGGCGATGTTACGATAGAGCACAATGCGGTATTAGAAATCAGCAACGGCCAAACTTTGATTGTCGGCCATACGACAAACAACGGTGAAATTCGTGTAGTCAACGGCGATGCTGTTTTCCAGGGTGGTTATAGCGGCAGCGGTATTGTTAAAAAAGAATGAGACGGGAATGGAAGAGAATTAGGGTATCGACTTGTGCCTTAGATGGTGCGTTTTTGATTAACTTCAAAATATAGGAAAAGAAAAAGCCGGTGACTGTCCCTATTTATCCCTGTTGCGGATTCCACTGCAATGTACCTACCTTCCGAGGCACTGGAACCATCATTAATCATCATGGGTGCCTCAATCGAATCGGTTGCCTCTGCTTCGATCCAGATTTCTTTCGGAAAGGCACTTTACATTTTAGCTCATTTTCAATCAAATTTTCCATCTGATGCAAAAGAGCCCTGTATCGTACGATACAGGGCTCGAAAAGGTCAAATCCATAATATTATCATCCACCCTGCACCATACGAAACAGGGCCATTCGTGCCCTGGCTTTCAACAAAGCCGGGCAATATAGACAAAAATATCGGTTACGGCCTCGGGCCGGAGAAAAACTCCATTTCACTTGGCGTCAGCGTCCGGTTATAGATCCGGACTTCATAAAGCGTCTATCACATAGTCTCTAAGTTGTAAATTTTTCAGTTATTACTCTACACGACGCAATCTAATGTCGTCGAGGAACAAAATTCCTTCGCTTCCGATCGCGCCGGTTTTTTCCATTCCGACACCTAACTGCGTTACATTCGACAAATTGATATTAAAGGCCGACAAATCGATGTCCCACTGTATCCATTCTCCCGCCGATATATCGGCTGCATTACCGCTGTAAATTACCTTGGAGTTGTTAAGCCTGGCGTACAACTGATCGGTTCCGGTATTGTTCGGATCGCCATAGAACCACAACGTCAGAACATGAATATCTTGCTGTGACCAGTCACCTCCCAGTGTGCTTATTGGCAATGTTACTTCTGAGTAGCTTGCAGTGGTGTTATTGTATAAGAAAGGACCGGACTGTTTGCCGCCATGGACAATGTCAGTCTCAACGAAATGCTCACCGTTGGCAAAATCAGGAGCAGGGTAACCTATAGTCGAACCATTAACATTAGGATTGGCATAGCCGTCAGACCAGGTTAAATATATCCTGTTAGTTCCTTCCTCGCTTTCATTAAGGTCGTTGTAGGCCTCGAAGTCGTCAATAACAACATAGTCGCCCGTGGTGAACCTCCAGACCTTGCCTCTCCATGGACTGTTGGGTTCCGAATCGTTGACCTCATCGACTCGCCAGTAATAGGTTGTATTGGATTCGAGAAGTCCCGGAGGGTCGTAGGAAGTTTCCGTCATACCCTGATCGATTAAAACATCCCGCGGGTCATCCGGAGAGGCCTGGTTGACATCATTGAAATCGGTGCCGAAATATAAATTGCGATTGTCGGCATAATCTCCAGGTGTCCAGCTAAGGACCGCATCTATTGGTATATCTATGCTCTGATCCTTCGGTGCCGGCTTTTTGGCTAACTCCGGCGGTTCCGCATACATGGTAATTTTGAGATTATCCACAAGGAACACCTGCGTCCACGGATCTCCTATTTCTACACCCGGCCACGGCGGACCACCGATCTCATAAGACCACATGGGATTTGTCATGTCCCATTCAGTTCCTTCCCACCAGGTTTTGTTATTTGCCACCAGGTCCCCCAGGTTATATTCTATATGGACCCATTCGTCGGCTTGATAAAGTTCCAGGACAGGTAAACCATATCCATAGGTACCACCACCGACATCAGGATTGTATGTGAGCACAAAAATCTCTATCAGGTGAGGATCCCAGTTACCCTGGAGGTTGCGTATATCAAGCTCGAAGATATAATCATTCGGATCGTCACTGGTGTTTCCGGTCATCTCGACGTCCGTCTTGTAGCCAAATCGTTGATTAATATCCGAAAAAAGCGTTCCGCTATGTTCCCGTACGATACTTCCCTCGAAATCCACATACTGACCTATATGCGTTTCCCCGTTGTCATACCAATGCCAACCCTCAGTAGTGCTGCCTATCTCGCGGTCTTCAAAATCGTCCTCATGCACAGTTATAATATCAGCATAACTGGTCATCGATACCGCCAAACATAGAAATAATGCGATTAGAACTGTCTTTTTCATACACATAATCAATCTCCTTCAAAAAGGTTAAGAAAAGAATTATTGATATATTTCGATATACGATGGCGTATATACATGGCCTCCAACCTTCTCGACAGACACTATGGTCAACGGTATCCAAATGCTTATAAAACCTGATACTACTTATTCTATAGTATCCCGTATCTTTGTCAAAATAGTTAGTCCGTCCTCTTTATACCGCTCAGAAATGTCAGAAGTGAGATGAAAAATGGAATACTGACAAGATTTTTCATCTCGCCCGCGGTGAAGTGCGCGGGTATAATCTATAACGTGCATCAACTGCGAGTGGTCGCGGGGAGGATTCCTCATGGGAATTGTTAAATGCAATTCGAACATGACCTTTGGATCATTAGGGACGCGAGCATGGTCTTTTCACTTTTTTTTGCATTTTTCGTATCCCACTTCAATGTTTCTGACGGTAAACTAAGAGAAAGTAACCAAAATAGCATGGATTTGATATGGACAAGGATAAGCGTACATTGGAATTCCTGAAGCTCTTTGTGCGACATCAGCAGGAAATATATGCCTATATTCTCACTTTGGTGCCTCACGTGCACGACGCGGACGATCTGTTCCAAGATGGGATGATCGTGATGTGGCAGAAGTTCGATCAGTTCCGGCCAGGAACGAATTTTGCGGCTTGGGGCGTCCAAGTCATGCGCTTTCAGATTCTGGATTACCGCAGAAATATGGCCCGCAATAAGCAAGTCTTAATGGAAAATTCGTTGTTTGATGTGCTGATGGACCACATGCCCGCGATTCAGGACGAAGCGGCCGCGCGGATAGAAGCCCTGCGCAAATGTCTGGCCATTTTGGATGATCGGGCCAAGCGGATCATCAAGATGCGCTACGAGCGTAACGTCTCGATGGAGAAGATCGCCTCGTACCTGAGGTTATCGCGCCGTCACGTCTATCACGTTCTCGGCCAAATCACCAGCGTGCTGCTGAGATGTATGCGAAGGACATTGGCAGAAGGGGGCTATCCTATATGAGTAAGCCTCCTTTCCCAGACATGGATGAGCTCTTGCAGCGTCTGCTGGACGATCAGATTCATCCTGAAGAGATGGAGCGTCTTCAGAAGGCGATGCGTGAGGATCCTCGAGTGCGAGATTACTATATTGATAGCATGTTGGTCTGTGCTGTGATCCGACGTTCCAGTCAGGTGACGGGGGAGTTGTCTGAGTTGGATCTGATCCAGGCGCTCTCGGGCGGCGGAAGTCAGGGTGGTTCCAAACGCATTGTAAGGCACCTCTATTCGATTGCGGTAATCCTGATACTCGGAACGTTGATGCTTACGTTTATGAGCTTGTTCCGACACAGGGCTCAGGGCACGGCGATCGGCAAACTGACCGGCACTTATGAGGCTCAATGGCGAGGGTCTCATCCGTCTCCAGGTGAACCACTGTACATAGGTAATTATGACTTGCGGGAGGGTGTGGCAAAAATGGAACTGGACCAGGTGACGAGTCTCCTGCTCGAAGCGCCTTGCCAGGTTGAACTGACAAGCGTTGGTGAAGTGACCCTGAGAAATGGTAGACTTGTTGTGGTCACCTCGCAGTCAAAGGATTTTCGAGTGCGAACACTTACGGCCCTGATCACGGACCTGGGCACGGAATTTGGGGTAATAGCGCATTCCGATGGAAGCACCGAGGTCCATGTTCTGAAAGGTCGTGTCAGTGTAGCTCTCGATCCGAATAGAATGGGTGAGCCAACGTCACTAATTGTAAATGAGGGGCAAGCCACGGCAGTTGACGCAGTCAAACAGACTATTCGAGGCGGGCTGGCTGCTCGGGCAGATCTTTTCCTCCTTCAATTGCCACTGTCCAGCCAGCCCGCCAGTCTGTCGGGACGGTTGAACTTGGCAGACATTGTGGGCGGAGGCAACGGCCGTGGCACCGGCACGTTGGATCAGGGCATCGATTTGGGGACAGGTCAGATATTCAAACATCCTATCAAAGATATTTTACAGGCTCAGCATAACAGGTTCCGGTTAACGCCGCAGTTCCGTGGGATTGATGGTGTATTCGTGCCTAATAGAGCCTATGGCCCGGTCTTGATCAGTTCCACCGGATTGACCTTTTCCGAATGTCCAAGGACGGCGGGAAGTTACTTTGGCGGCCCAGCCAATGGTGGCAAGTTCTTTGACCTTCTAAGTCAACAGACTTATACAGTCCGACTAAATGGTGTTAGTTTTGGCACATTCAGACATCCCGCTTTGAGTCTTCATTCCAACGCAGGCATTACCTTCGACTTGGACCAGATTCGGCGGGACAATCCGGATATCCAGATTGACCATTTTATCGCCGTATGCGGCATCCTCAAGGACCTGCCGCATACTCGGTTTAGCTCCGCGGATGTTTGGATTCTTCTGGACGGCGTCGTTTGTCTTCACCTGCGTCATTCTTTGGAACGGTACGCTATTGAGAAGGTGGACGTACCGATTACCGACCAGACACGATTCCTGACGCTGGTCACCACTTGCCCTGAACGAGCGGATTATTCTTGGATCATCTTCGGCGACCCTTTCTTAGGACCGGCCGCTAACGTCCAGCAAGAGGCCATCCCCTGAAAGGACAGGATTAAGGGATCAGGGGTCTCCGGTACATTTTTTAGATCCTGGACATTTTCACTTTAAAAACGGGGTTTTAGTTGCAGATCGATTGTTTTTCGATAAAATATGGGATGAACAATTGATAGTTCATTGTTCGTAGTTCATAGTTCATTGAAAATTGGGGGGAAATCAAATCAAAAATTAAAAAATCAAGCCTATCGCCCATAAGGCTATCATCAATTAAAAATCTCCTATTAACGTATGAATCCCAGATTCTTCGCTATGCTCAGAATGACAAAATATACAAGATTGAAAAAAACACTTTGTGCCTATGCTCCTATGCGCCCATGGACCTCCAAGGAAACTCTACGAAAGATTACGTACGAAATTTTAAGAAAAAAATACAAAACGAACCCAATTATTTCGTACTTTGTTCAGAGTGCCGCGTAATGCGGAAAAGGATATAAGCTCTTTGAAATAAACATATTATGAGAAGTCGCTGGTTCCGGGAGAAGGAAACTTATCCCTAATTGACGAAGCCAAAACGAACCCAAACGAAGCCAATTTTTTTAGGTTACCGCCGAATGGTTCCTTTGATAAGGGTGAAGGAATGCGGCGGGAATGAGTACGTAAAGCTTTCTCCTGAAGCATTTACATCGGATTTTTGTACGGTTTTTACTGTCTCTTTTCCGAAGTCGTTCATGGCTTTAATGTCCGGGCCGTTTACTTCGAAGACTTTCATCGGGCCTTTGAACTCGCCATCCTGGGAGATTATTTCCGTCTTGATAGCTTTGTCTTTGTTACGGTTGACGACGCAAAGTATGACCTGGCCGTCGTTATATGCGGCAGAGACATCGAGATAGGGGACATTTTCCTGAACGGTCGTCGTTTCCCCTAATCCGAGAAAGAATTCCCCGGTGTCGTATGTATCGCAATCAACGAGGACATCCAGCGATGTGCCGTGGACGTTATGGGAGAAAAGTTGCAGCGGATAATAGATAGTCTGTTTGAAAAGCGTTTTTTCATTCGTGAAAATTGGAGCGATGACGTTTACCAACTGTGCCATGTTCGCCATTTTTACGATGTCTGCGTTTCGAACAAAGACGTTCAGGAATCCCGCAATGACCAGGGCGTCCTCCAAGTCGTAATGCTCCTCCAAAGCGCGTGTTCCTTTCATGGAGTCTCCGACTCTGGCTCGATACCAAACGTTATACTCGTCCCAGGCGATGTATATGGGGTCACGGTCGCCGCGGTCGGCTTTGAGCATTTCTTCCAATATCATGCCCTTGACTACATTAGTGCGTTCTTCGCAAACAAGGGGGGTTGACAGGAAGTTGTAGTAGTTATCGTCGGGATTACCCACGTAGATATGAAGGGCGATATAATCCACGACGTCCCGGAGTTCATGCAATACAGCGCTGTTCCATGCATCGGGGTCGGCATTTGGCCGATAGTTTGACGAGCCTGCAGCGACTAATTTGATACCGGGCGAGGTCAGCCTCATTAGTTTGGCCGCTTCACGGGCTTTTTTGCTGTAGTCCTCGGCGTTTAGGTGGCCCATCTGCCAGAATCCGTCCATTTCATTACCGAGGCTCCAGTACGTAATATTATACGGTTCAGGATATCCGTGCTTGCGGCGCAGTTCGGCGTAGTATGGCCCCTGCCTTACATTGCAGTATTCCACCCAGCGCTGTGCTTCTTCAATTGTGCCGGTGCCCATATTCACGGTGAAATAAGGTTCGGTATCAATCATTTTGGCAAATTCCATGAATTCGTTGGTTCCGAATTCGTTCGTTTCCAACCTGGCCCAGGCAAGCTCCATTCTTGGTGTCCTTTGAGGTCCTACGCCGTCCAGCCAGTGGTAGTTGGAGACAAAATTGCCTCCCGGATAACGGGCAATAGTGACATTAAGGCCCTTTACCGCTTCCAGGACATCCTTGCGAAAACCTTTTTCATCGGCCTGCTCCGAATCGGGGTCATAAATTCCGCCGTAAACGCACCGTCCAAGGTGTTCGACGAAATTCCCGTATAAATTATTATTAATTTGGCCGATTTTCCTATCGATGTCGATTTTTATTCGGGCATCTGTGTTGCCAGCGGCGTGCGAAAGTGACTGTACTAAAAGAGTACCAATAAATACGAAGAGCAACAGGAGTAATGTACGAGTGTAATTTATTGTTTTCATGGTTCTTTCTCCTTATTTTTGCTGTTAATGTTTCCGGGTAAAACATTGGTTAAAATGGATTCTCATTTTATGCGCTATGTAAATCCAAGGCGGATTATAACAATTCTCCAACTCGTGGCCAGCCCTTTTCCCAAACAATGGTGGAGATCTTTAGTTCAGACCTGCCTGTTTTGCCGTCGTAAGCGTGAAACAATAGATAGTCTCCACTTTCTTCGTGAAGTACGGCTTGATGTCCGGGCCCTCGCCAGTTCGGAGTTGTTGCCTCAATTACCAATGTTCCGCCGCCCTCTGTCATCGGTTTGCCGTTTTTGTCCACATACGGGCCTGTGACTTTGCGGGAACGACCAACTACCACATTGTATGTGCTTTTTGTCCCGCGACAGCAGAAATCGAAGGATACAAAAAGGTACCAATAGCGGCCGTGTCGGATGATGAATGGTGCCTCAATGGCACCCTCAACCGGTGGAGTTTGATGTTCTTCTGTTCGGGGACGGCTTGCCAGGGAGTATAGTGTCGTATCTTTAGTTGAAAGTTTCCCTGTTTCGGGATCGATACGCCTCATCTTAATTCCACTCCAGAAGCTCCCCCAACAGAGCCAAACATTGTGTTTGTCCTCTATTATCAGGTTGCCGTCGATAGCGTTCCAGTCGTCCTTGCCCTCGTACGACCGGACCACAAGACCATGGTCGATCCATTCGTAATCGGGGCTGTTCGGGTCTAACGTTCGGTTAGTGGCCAGTCCAATGGCGGAATTATTTCTACCAAAGGTGGAAATTGAATAGTAGAGATGGTATTTGCCGTTGTAGTAGGAAATATCCGGAGCCCAGGCTCCTCTCGTACGCGGAATTTCCTTTTTGCACCACTCGGGCAGCCTGTCGAATACATACCCGCATAGTGTCCATTCATACAGGTCTTTTGAGCAACGTGTAGGTATGATTCCCCCTGATCGTCGTCCGCCGCCGGTCGAGAATATATAGTACGTATCATTCTCTCGTATAATGACCGGGTCATGCACTCTCAAATCGCCATAAAGCTCAAGAACTTCCGGCTCTGTCGGAGTTGCCGTGCTGCTACAGGATATCGGACTTGCACAAGCGGCAAGTAGTACAATGGAACAGATTACAGCAGGATTTTTTGCACTTTGATAGTAGGAAATGCTTCTAATTATTGGTTTGTCTCTGTGAGTGTAGTTCTTTCCATTGGCTGTTTTCTTTTTGAAAAGAAGCTTGATGACTTCCTTGTATTTCATTTTGTGTCCCCTTTCAATGCAAAATCATCAGTATTATACATTTGTATGGAATGAGCACAAGTATTCACGATGGATATTTCTCTGAATCACAGAAGAATCGAATTGGTAAAGATATGATTTACTATTATCTGTTTAGCTGTGCTTTTTGCACAGTATTTTTCGGGGTACATAGTGCGACGAAAAAAGAGGCTTACGCCGGTTTTTCGGCGTAAGCCTCGTATTGCAGACTAACCATGTTATTAACTGCTATTACGTGCATCGCAAAGCAACACTCCGCGATCTCGTACTTGTATAACAGTATATTAACACCAAATTTTACTCAAGATGCAGTTAACAGTTACTACTATTCAGTGACAACAGGGATATACAACCGGATATCGTCGGTGAACAAAATACCTGAGCCACCGGGTGCACCGGTTCTTTCCAGGCCGATACCGAGTTGTGTGACATTAGCCAGATTGATGCCGAATGCCGACATATCGGTATCCCACCGTATCCATTGTGCTGCTGCCAAGTCGGCTGGATCACCATCGTATAAGACCTTGGAACCATTCAACTGTACATACAATTGCTCGGTAACGGCGTTGTTCGGGTCGCCGTAGAACCAGATTGTCAGTGTCTGGACACCGCCTTTAGTCCAATCGTTACCTACCGTCAAGTCTCCGGGATTCACTGTGACCTCGGAATAGCTTGCAACGCTATTATCATACAATAATGGACCTGACTGATTGCCGCCGTTGACGATATCAACCTCCACGAAATGTTCGTCATCAGCAAAAAATGGATCAGGATATCCGATTGTCGCGCCATTGACCGATGGATTATCGAATCCATCCAGCCATGTTAGATATATCCTGTTGCTGCCTTCTTCTCCTGGAGTTATGTCATTGTAAGCCTCGAAATCTTCAACGACGATATAGTCTTCGATTGTAAATCTCCAAAGCCTACCAATGCCGATTGTCCCGTCACTATTGTACTCATCGATCCGCCAGTAGTAAGTCTGGTTCCAGTCAAGAGCTTCGGGTATAGTATAGGCGTTGGCGTCTTGCCTGCCGCGATATATATCAGCAGTTAATGTATTGGCATCTTTTACAGCCGCTGCATCGGTGCCGAAATATACATCATGCTCGACTACATTGTCTCCAGGTGTCCAGCTAAGAGTTGCTGCACTTATAATATCAGCAGTTGACCTGTTAGCAGGCTTGGGGTCCCCGGCAAGGAGCGGGTAACCTCTCATCACCTTTTCGACTTCTTCCTGTGACATCACACGGTTATAAATGCGGAAGTCGTCTAAAGAGCCACTGAAGAATGCATCATTAGGCCACTCCGGCTTTCCCAACCAGTTTTGATTGGTTACGCCGAGATCGCTTAGAACAAATTCTGGTGACATATTCCCTGCGGGCTGACCATCGAGATACAACTGCATGTTATTTGGTTCTGAGACAACAGCGAGGTGGTGCCAGCCAGTATCAAGTGTGCCGGTGGGCGAATCTAAATCGTAGGGAATGTTATCAACTGTAATTGCCACATGCAATGCTCCGTCCTCAGCGGAGCGTGGACTAAGGTAAAAGTAATTTGTTGTGTCTGTACCGAAATTAACAATGGGTCGTAAGACTCCGCCTTCCGGATTTGTGAAGTTCGTCCATATTGCCAGGGTGGACTCGTCGAGTGTACTGATAACCTGGCCTATCGGCAAATTCACATAGTCGTTGATGCCGTCGAATTCCAATGCTCCATCTATACGGCCAAGTGCCCACTCAGGCCCGTTTACCAGTGTGCCATGATTGTAGTTCCCGGACCAGTCTATGGCAAGTATTCCTTCTTCCTCATCAAGCTTCCACCATCCGAGAAGGCTGGGATCGGTAGTAGGTATTTCGAAGATAGTCGTGAAACTCCAGACATCGCCTTTCCATATAGTAGCTCCTTTGGTCTCATCAATTCGCCAGTAGTAAGTCGTTTCAAATTCCAGGGTTCCCGGATCATACGTATTACTGCTATGGAACATCTTGAACTGGACGTTCGCATGACTGCCTCTGTTGGCGGTATTAACATCGTCAAAACTGGTGCCTAAGTAGATATCATGGCGTGATGCTTCGGCACCTATGCTCCAGGACATATCAATCTCTGGATTTACATGATCGGCCCCATCAGGTGGGGCGGGATTATAGGCTATCAATGGCTGAATCTTAAAGCTCCAAATGTAACCTATCCAGGTATCCGTGCCATTTACCTCATCAATCCGCCAGTAATATGTCACGCCTTGCTCAAGATCAGTTATAGAATAACTTGTATCACTGGTCAGGCCTTTGTCCGTATCCCCTGTGCCTTGGCTTACATCGTCCAAATTATCGCCGAAATAGACATGATGTCCGTCCACATCGGCTGCATAAAGTCCTGCATGCCACTGAAGGGTCACATCTGTCTGGGCGATTACTTCATCATTAGCCGGTACAGGAATAGAGGCTTTTTCGGGATTTGCCGCCAAACCCAACTCGTTCTGTGAAAGCACGCGATTATAGATGCGAAAATCATCCAAAATACCATCAAAGAACGGATCGGCGTATTGCGACCTTCCAAGCCAGTTATTGCCAGTGATTCCCATATCGTCCACGCTGTTGACACAATTGGTTTTTGAACCGACAGATTCACTATCCACGTACATAATCATAGTTGATGTGCTATCGCTGACCGTGATGGCTATGTGATGCCAGCCTGTGGGAAGTGAGCCTATACTTGCATCGAACTCGTCCCATATACCGTTGTTAGCCACAAGGGCTACTCGCATAGCCATGTTAGTTGTACCTGTGCTGGGACAAAGATAGATATAGTTTGCTTGGCCACTGCCAATGTCTAAGGTACGTTGCCAGCCGAGTCCGTCGTCCGCGCCAGTCCGACCGGCCCAGTCCACCCATAACGAAAAGGTACATTCGTCCAGTGTGGGGATAAGCTGGCCAATGTCAAGTTCGACATAGTCCTCAGTAGCAGGATTGAGTGAGATTGCGCCGTCTTTATAGCCGTTGACCCATTGCGGATTACCTCTAAGGTAGCCGACGAATCCATTTCCGCTTGAGTCATGAGTAGTAGTACCGGATGTATCATCGAACTTAAACCAGCAAACGAGATTTGGATCTTGAGCATTGGTTGCGTTCGTTAGAACAAGGCCGAGCAGTATACCAAAACAAATCAAATAAATAAATCTCTTACACATAAATAGTCCTCCTTCAAATAGAGTTAAAAAAACATATCAAAATCCAATCACATTCAAGGAAATGAACCATACATAAAGGTCCATGGGTCTCGCACGACAGATTCAATGGATAGGAGTACCGTTACTGATAGAGCCGGGCGCACTTTCTACCAACGTCTTGAAATGGCTATCGTCATTTCAACGCCAAGCCTTCACAAAACAGACTCCCCAATACGGCATTGTTGTTAAATTATCTGTAGAGCGAAACTTACCTGCTCATCAAGATTATAGTTATAGTATAATTTATTCGGACTCAGGCTGTTGTTCCGTGGCCGCTGTTACTTTTGTCCAATTCGCCATCTCCTCAATGACGATTTCTCCCGTTCCGCCGTAGGCTACACAATAGCCATCTGCTACCCAGCCCTGTACGGTAGTTGTATAGCTGACAGATTCATCTACATCAGGGGTGTCGGGATTGTCAACCGCGGAAAGTAGCGGCAGCATCAGAGTCCCTTGCTCGATATTCAATGTACATATATCTGCAGGGTGGACATCAGTGGCCATTACGACTCCGTTGAAGGAGTACATAATCCCACCGTAGAGGTTCGCTTTGCCGCCCAGCCACAGAGTATCGCGAATGATGGCCGTACCGCTCCCCTGGTTGTACGTCGTATACGGCCCGCCGGTCCACCACCAACTATGACCAACGAGGAAGTTTATGACATCCAGCCAACCTCCGCTGCCATCGACGCCTAAATTGATCGAAGGACTTGCATTGGGGTCGGATCCAACTGATACCATACCTACCCAGGCAGGGCTTGTATAGCTGCCACCTACGATGTTAACACTAATAGGGCCAAACTCCGGGCCCCAAACGTCAGCGGCGTCTGTTGTTGCAAGGTCCCCGGGACCAATCGTCGGACCTACCGGATTATTGGGATCGAGATTGGTATCAGGATTGATACGGGTGTTACTTGTGCCAGGCCCCGGTACTACACCTTCGGACCAGTTGTTCGGATCCATCCAGCTTCCGCTTCCTGTTGCGTTCGTCCAGTTGTTTTGCGCGGACGCACTGCTTATCAACAGCAGCGTTAGAACTAAAAAAGAAATTTTTTTGTATAACATGACTGATCTCCTCACAAAAAGTGTTTATGTTCCGGTCACTCACCGGAATAGTTGTTATTCTTAGCTATTTTGTGCTTGTTAAGCACAACTTCTTACTTCTCGTTCTCGGTTTTACTTACTTAAGAACATGCCAGGATTTGAAAAGATAAATTATAACTTAGAAAAGAGTGATTTTGAGTCTGGACCATTTATGGTTTTCCTTCCTCCCTGTTAGTATTCTTAAGAAAGCACCTCCAATAAAGAAATGTTACTCCTTTCTTATAAGAACGCTCACAGGTTTTCGGCTCATGTAAACTACAGTTCCGATAATATTTTTATATCAAATTGGTTTGCTTGTTGTCAAGAATAATTTATAAACGAAAAAAATGCTGCAAAGGTTCAGTAATTGTAAAATAGGTTAAAACAGCGGTTTATATACATAAGATTGGACCTGGGGGTTAATCAAACTCGATTATTAGAGAGAAATTAACGCGCCCGGGAGGACTCGAACCTCCAACCTTCGGATTCGAAGTCCGCGACTCTGAATTCACAACTTATAGCAAACAGGCAAATTACAGATATTGCCCAAAACAACTTGGCGTTATACTTGGCGCATATCATCGATGAATATCCCGAATTGCAGGAACTGATCAAGGCTTGGCCTGAACTTTCCAAAGAGGAGAGAAAAATAATCCTCCAGATAATACAACCGAAACTTAGCCAATTAGGGTAAGCGTATAGCAAATCAGGATAAAAGGAAGTTTGGGGAAAGAAAACAATGTAAAACAGGTTATCTGTAAGTTCAGGTAGCTTGCAATTAGATGGAGTAGGCAGGACCTAATTTAACATTTCACCTGTAATCTTTCAATACGCTCTCGGGTTGCATTGGCTTTGGTGTTGTTCCCGGGATGTTCTCAAGCTTCTGGAATTCAGACTCCGATTCGGCGATTGACCAAACATGGCAGCATGTAGCTGTAGCCTATGACGGCTCATTAGGTTCAAATAATCTTAAATTGTATGTTAATGAAACTTTAGAAGCACAGGATAATGAAACAGATGATAACACACATGAAAACCATCCCTGGCAAATAGGTGCACACGGTAATAGCGCTTATGAATGGGTTGGCGATGTAGATGAGGTCAGACTTTATAAAGAGACCCTTTCTGCTGATTGGATTAAATTTGAATATCGTAACATTGCTGAAGCCGACAATGAGTTAACCTGGGCGGCCGAAGAGGATGCCCCGGAAGCTTCACCCCCTTCGGAGTTAATCGGCAATCCGTATATGTTCACCGGCCGAAGATTCGACTTGGAAACCGGCCTCTATTACTACCGCGCCCGGTACTATAATCCCTACATCGGCCGATTCCTCCAAACCGACCCAATGGGCTACGGCGATGGAATGAACTGGTACAACTACTGTGGAAGTAATCCGCTTAATTATTTGGATCCCAGTGGAGAAAAATATTATTATTATACCGTCAGTGTTGCGAATTCGTTTATATACTCATATATAGGAGAAGATCCTAATCGTAGCCCCAGTAGGACTATATTTGAGTGGCTTGAGGCGATAGACTTTTACTATGATAATGGAAATTGGGTTGCAATATATGTTAATGACACTAGTGATGGATACGAAATTAAGTTTATGTCATGGATTCCAGACGTATTTGAACCTCCAAAAGAACCGGATTTTGTTTTCACGAGCATTGCAGATACCCCAGTTGTTGTTCTAAATGAATTAGGGAGACTTAATGATAGAGTAATTATAAATATAATGGATGAGTGGTTCGAAAATATCAGGTCTCAAGATAGACACGTAGGGATCTTAGGATGGTTTGAGAAGATGATTGGCAATACATACACACCTTTCAGGAGTGGTAAAATCAAATATTTCCTTTATTGGGGTAAGGAATATAACTTTACTGCCGTCAATTATATTGGCTGGGGTTATGTAGCAGCCCATTTTGATCCACCATGGCTGGAGCCTGAATATTATAATCCTACTACATATTTATTATTCTATGAAGGAGTACTAAAAACAAGGATGCCCGATCTCTGGAATTTGTATAAATGGCATCATTTGGGTGGAGATGACCAATATTGGTATAACATGGGCTATACCTTTTACTACAACTATTAATAGAAATGTTGTTTTTTAAGTTTTAGTCGGGTTATGAAACCACATTAACATAGTTTAACTTTGATAGGATCTAGGCTATATTACATAGGAGATCAAAAATGAAACTACGATATAAGTTTATAATCGCTATATGCATGATTTGTAGCATCGGCATAGTTGCACATTTTGGATATGCTGCAGTACGGTTAATGTATGAACTTAACCGTTTGGAGGCGCGCAGGTCGTTACTTTTGTACGAGTCTGATCATCAAGCACTCCTGGAAGCCTGCAAGGAGCTCTCCAAGCAAGTGGACACTGGGCAGCTTAAGCCTGGCTACTACACTTTATATGGTACTCCCGACCCTGAGACAAAACAATTCCCTCAACCGATCTTGGATCTTGAACCGTTACAGGTGATCATTGAGAAAGACGGTCTGGTTAATATATTTATGTGGCCCTCGGTAATGTATGGATTGATAGTGTTTCCAGAGAAAGATGAAGACTCACCAACTGAGCCTAAGGACAATTATGAAGGATGGCGCATAGAGCTAATTGATGGGCTGTGGTATTATGATGAGGATTTTCTGAAGCACCCGGAGCACATGAAGGAGGTAGAGGAATTGTTGAAGAAAAGAAAGTCAAAAGTTTCGTCAAGTGTACCATAGGAACGTCATTTTCTTAAAGAAATGCGTGTCAACTTAAACCAACTCAGCGGAGAGGAACTTTTTACCTTCGACAACCACGACCCTCGCGGCGGTTGTGTCTTACTCAACGATGGCACGGTCAAATTCATCCGCACAAAAAAAGAACTCAACAACCTCCGCTGGAAGTGAAAAAAGGGGATAGGGTATAGGTTTTCTTAAGTAAAAAAAGACCAAATATCGAATTCATAATAAAACAATCATTATTTGGTTATATTATGTTCGTAGTCCTTTTGACTAATCAAAAGGACTATGTGCCTTTTATAACACTTCAAGTAGTATCATAAAGCCTATCATTCCTTAGGCGATTCAAGCCTGTGACTGAGGCCCAGCCTCCTGCTAATACCAAGGTCTATGTTAATGGAGCTTACAAGGCTTCAGATGATGAAACCCGAGATAATCGTTACGAAGATGAGTCCTGGCAAATAGGTGCACACGGTAATAGCGCTTATGAATGGGTTGGCGATGTAGATGAGGTCAGACTTTATAAAGAGACCCTTTCTGCTGATTGGATTAAATTTGAATATCGTAACATTGCTGAAGCCGACAATGAGTTAACCTGGGCGGCCGAAGAGGATGCCCCGGAAGCTTCACCCCCTTCGGAATTAATCGGCAATCCGTATATGTTCACCGGCCGAAGATTCGACTTGGAAACAGGACTCTACTACTACCGCGCCCGATATTATAATCCCTACATCGGCCGATTCCTCCAAACCGACCCAATGGGCTACGGCGATGGAATGAACTGGTACAACTACTGCGCTAATAATCCTGCCAGTTGTCTAGATCCAAGTGGTTTGGAAAAAGTACGTATACGAGGACTTGGTGAAGTGGACATAGAAATAGATCTACTTGTAGATACTTATTTTATGTTTTTTATAGACTCCTCTGGCTCTATGGATGCAAGAGATGAAGAAGGGGATATTACTAATGCAATACTAAATTTTGTAAAAATTTTGGCAGAACTGGCTTACGATAATGATTTGAATAAAGCACACGATCATGTAATAGTAAATTATATAGATGAGCAAACTATGGCTGAACAAGATAATCTAGGAAAAGTTCATGTTAACGAACGATGGTTATGGGGATTGCAGGAGTTTAAACATGATGATGATGAGGCTAGTCGCTACGTTAATTATTATTTTACGGATGAATCCGCACCCCAACAAGGTTTGCCATATTATTATGGTGGATCAGAAGCACTAGATGAAACAACTGACTATTTTGTCAGGGATTATGATGACATGGTTGAAGAGATCGGATATAGAACTTTCTCAATTGGAAAAGTGTTTAATATAGGTGGCATTGAAAGTCCTGGTTCGCCGATGAATACTCATTTAGAGAATGCTTTTGATGGTGTAGGTGAATATGGTGAATTGTATGACGAATATGGTTGGACTCTTCAAGATATGGGATTATCGTACGAAAATGTTGGGAGTAATTTATCTTTGTTTGATTATATGGGATTAATAGTAAATGCTATTGATTCCGACGCAGCCTATACTCGAAATCCCTGAAAAGTAATTTATGTTACCGTATATCAAATATTACATTCTAAAAAATGTAAAAATCCCTTTTTGACATTATTCCTTTTTTAGAAGGGAATCTTGTCTAATCTAAACTACTGATAATGACATAAAAACAATCGAGTAGCTTATAGCAATAGGGCTTCGCTGAAAATACAAGTTTTGCTTTATTGCAGTGGATTTTGGTCGTAATGTTAAACTATTTACTATTACAATGGTTTTTCAATATTAAATTTTGCTTGAATTCCTATTCTGCCGGTGATATAATTAAGTTTATTGAGAGTGAGCGGTTTTTTATTATCTTATTTGATCTTATAATCAGTCATTTTCTGAATCGCGAACACATAAAAATAGTGGTATCTATTGTCAGTACTAACGATAGAATGGTTGATCCGTTCAAAGCCTATGGATGACAGAAAAAAGTGTATTTTTGATCCTTTTGTTAATTACTACTGTGTTAAGTTCGATATAACGTTATTATATGATTAATTGTGAATGTGAGGATTGTTATGAAACGAGGGTACAATTCCTTTAACTACATACAAATTGCAGGATATGTAATATTTCTTAGTCTTATTATTGCAGGCAATGTCACGGCTGTTGAATTCGATGGGGGTACAGGCGAGCCAAATATTCCCTATTTGATCTCGACGCCCGAACAGTTGAAAGCAATAGGAGATTCGACCATTAACGATAAATGTTTCACGCTGGTAGCGGACATCGATCTGGACCCGAATTTGCCGGGAAATGAGATTATCACAGACCGTACTTTTATTCCTTATTTTCGGGGAACACTGGATGGCAATGGTCACAGCATCTCGAATATGGTAAGTAAAAGTAACCACCGTGCGCGTATAGGGAATAGTTCGGCGGGACTAATCGGCCTTTTAGGATTAGACGGTCTCGTTAGGGATATCGAACTTAAAAATATTACAATTCTTGGTGTGGGTCGTTATGTAGGAGCGTTGATTGCATCGAATAGAGGTATAGTATTACGGTGTAGTGTTACAGGAAGTATCAGTGGTGAATCCTTTGTTGGAGGTTTGGTAGGAGATAACACTGGCGAGATTTTGTCCTGTTCTGCGTTTTGCACTGTCCAATCCGTACAGGAAGGGATTGTCGGGCTTGCAGGAGGTTTGGTTGGGTATAACTACTACGGCTGTATTTACAATTGCTATGCGAGGGGCACAATAACCGGAGTAGAAGACGTTGGTGGCCTGGTTGGTGCGAGCTATAGCTATATTTCTAATTGCTACGCGATGTGTACTGTAACTGGATATGAAAACGTGGGCGGTCTGGTTGGGGAGAACGCTAGCGATATTTCCAATTGTTATGCGATAGGTACTGTAACCGGAGAGGAATCTGTGGGAGGATTGATTGGCAATAGCGACAATTCTTATTCAACCGTTTCACAGTGTTATGCTGTTTGTGAAATTACAGCAGACTCAAACGATTCAATAGGAGGTCTGATTGGCAAAAGCTCAGGACGGACTATGCTCAGTTTCTGGGATACTCAGGTCAGCGGTCAAAAAATCAGTGCCGGGGGAGTTGGCCTTCACACCGCAAAATTACAAGATACAGGGATTTATCTAAACGCCAGATGGGACATGACCGGTGAAACATCTCATGGTTTGGTGGGTATATGGACGATAGCAGAACCCAATACCTATCCGCAATTAACCAAATTGACAGATCAATATCCTGTTACACAATTATCCGGCAGCGGGACTCCTGATGATCCTTATGAGATTGCCACGGCCGAAGAACTGGCGGCTATCAATGATTATGAAATTAATGCTCACTATGCACTTATTGCGGATATTGACCTTTCCGGGATAATTTGGGCTACTGCCCCGATTTTATTCTTCAATGGTACCTTTGATGGCCGGGGGCATATGATTTCCAATCTAACTGTTGAGGGAGGTAGTTATTTGGGTCTTTTTGGCAAGATCGTGTCTGATGGAGTTGTGACCAATCTGACAATTAAAGATGCTAGTGTCATCGGTTATGACTATATCGGGGCACTTGCAGGTCAGAGCTTTGGGCGTATAACGAATTGCCATGTGACGGGAAGTGTTGCAGGGGAATCTTACATTGGTGGTCTGGTAGGTTTGGTTAGTATGCTTTATAGTTCCACCTTTGAAGAACAAGTTTACGGTTGTACCGCAGATGTGGCAGTTTCGGGCAATGACCATATACATAATATCGCAAACGCACAATTTTATGACTAACGTGTTTTGAGGCAGGATTCTCCCAATTATATAAAAACCGAAGGTCGGCGGGAACCAGTGCGGCGGTCCGGAACTTTTTACCTTCGACAATCACGAGCCCACTCGTCTTGGCGTAGTCAGCAGGTGCCTCCGGCAGCGCCAAGCCGCAGCCAGAAAGGCGGCCGTGTCTTACTCAACGACGGCACCGTTAAATTCATCCGCACCAAAGAAGAACTGCACAACCTCCGCTGGAAGCGATAAATATTCTATATTTATCGTTCTGAGCACAACAAAGTAGAGCCGAAGAATCTGAGTTTGAGATTTAGATTTTAGTATCTTCAAAAGGATTATACCCCAGAAAATCAATTATTCTTAACAAGTAGCAAATATCTGGTATGGAACGGTGATGTTCCCAGTTCTGAATGGTCTCCACACGTACTCCGATTTGCTGAGCCAATTCTGTTTGGTTTATTCCCAGTTTTAGCCGTTTTTTGCTTATATTTACCCCAAAAGATGCCAAAAGGTAGAAGCATTTATCAATATACAGACGCTGCGGTGATAGTAAAATTGGTTTTTCTGTATTTTTTACATCGTAAAAGGCGATTTGTGGGTGGTTTTTCCAGATTTTTTCTTTCTGATTCTAAAATACATTTGAACTTCTGTCTCTGATGAGTATAATTAAAACCTTGTAGGGAAGTATTTTATATCGCGAGTTTTGCAGCGAGAAGTTTTCAGTTATCCCGCACCTGACTGGAAATTAGCTCGGTAGAAGTTTTGCAATTATTTCATCGCGCCAAAGGTACTTTTTGTAATAAAAGGAGGTAATACAAAATGAGAACTTTAACAAAAACTTTCGTTCTACTTATACTCTTATGCACCTTTGCCATTATGACCCTCTCTTCCCCCTCCTGCTCAAAAAAACCCGAAACAAAAGAGATAAAAATTGGTGCGGTCTTGCCTTTGACTGGTTCCGAAGGGATTTGGGGTGAGAACGCCAAAATGGGTATTGAGATTGCTTTAGCTGAAATAAATAGCTCCGGTGGTGTTAAAGGTAAAAGCGTCAGGCTTATATATGAAGACAGCCAATCTTTACCAAGCAATGCAGTATCTGCTCTTCAAAAACTTATTTCAACAGACAAAGTCTGTGTTGTTATAGGTGATATTGCAAGTTCTTCGGTTCTTGCTATGGCACCCATTGTGGAGAAAGAACATGTAGTACTCTTATCACCAGGAGCTTCTAATCCAGATATATCCAAATCAGGGGACTACATCTTTAGAAATTGGCAATCCGATGCTTTGGAGATTGCACACAGGGGGTACGTTTTCAGTATCGGCGAAATTGTGCTCGAAGATACCGGCAGGAATCTATTGAGTGACGAAAAAGTCAGAAAAGCATTTCTCGGCGGTTAACTATGATAGCTTACTTAATGAGCATCGGACTAACAATCCGCTGCTTAAAAGTCACAAGCTAATTAAAAAGCAGAACTTAGAAACATCCCGAAAAGTACACTTACAAACCAGCTTACAAATGAGACCGGAAAAACAGCATAAAGACACGCTTTAAGGTGTTATATAAAACAGAGAATCGACATCTTATCTGGTAAGCGGGATATCATTATAAGATAAGAAAAGATATTGAAAACAAACGCTTTATGTGGAAGCTGTACGGAAAATATCAGTGTAAGGCATTAGTTCTAAAATAAACTCTTCTTTATATCGAATCTTAGCCTTTCAGCCGCTAACTGTAATATAGCTGAGCTCGCCATCGAAAAGAAAGTGTATATCAGCAACTGTGTTGCTTATTTCAAGTGGCTCGTCACACGTTTATTGCATATGCAGACGCCCTTTGTCGTTTGTGGCCATGCTCACTGACTGTGCGGTTTCAAGCGTTGTATCCTTTGATACCGCTACGTTCCAAGCAATATACTTGTCCTTTTCTTGTTCCCCGAAAGGCACGAGCCACGCTATTGCTCCTTGATAAGGCCGACTCTCAAGCACAGTTGATTGGACTTCCGCAAGTCTTGTGTCCGCCACTTTCGACTCGGGATCTATTTGGTACTCATTCACGTAGGGAAACACTACTCCACCAATGAGACCGGATATCTTGATGCTTGACTCATAAGTCTTGTCCCATCGTGCTCGAATAACTTGCGGAACAAATACTTCAACTTCCTCGTACGATTCAGCCACGATCTTCTCGGTAACGGAAGGATATGTTTGCCTTAGCCATCGAGCTATTGCCACAATCCGGGCAGCCCGCTCTACCTCACCAAAGATCGGGAACTCGTCTGCATAATCACTATAATGATCTTGGAGGTGCTTTGCAAACTTGCGGGGAGGCATATACTCACTTTCTGCTCTGACATCCATCTGAAAATCTGCGAATACCGCGGCATTCTTTGTCTCTGTTGTGTTGATCTTAACGCTTGTCAACTCAATCCAAACACGACCGTACTCCCTTTCCATTTGGTACGATCCCTTCACATCTATGGCGGGTGACTCGGCCTCCATCTCGATTTGGGTAGCAAAGCCAGGGACCGAAGCGCGAATCGGTTCGCCTCGAAAGATGTCAAATCCGGTACTAAGACTCTTGAGCATTCTGTCGCCTTCAAAGAGTATATAGGCCAGATGTGTGTTCCAGAGTTTATTGGAAAGGAAATCTACTGAGGTCTCATAAGCTTCGTAGGGCGGCTTGCTGGGATCCACCGGCTGGGCAAACCTTGCAGGAAAGATACGGTTCATTGTCACGCCAACCTTCTCACCTGCCATGGTACAGCGCAGGGCCGCGATAAGATCCTCGTAGAAAAATGGAGGTAATCGTCCTTTTCCGGGTCTCCCAATAATGATCAAGCCTTCCTCTGGATCACAGATCGCACCATCTATAGTTTCTAACTGAGAGTAAAGCAACCATGCTTCCTGCCAATCTTTATCGGCAGGCACAAACTTCTTACGGATTTCTCTGCGGAAGTGATTCGCATCTCCACCATCGGGATGTCGCCTCAAGAATGTCTCGTATGCAACTAGGGTTCCCATGTTCTTGGCCCAAAGGTAAGCTCTGGTCCGGTTACTCGGCATTCTCTGTGCAGTTAAAACTGTTCCGCCATAACGGGGAATCGGATCCAAACGGGCTTCAGATTGACTATATTCTGTGGATGGCTCAGTTGGTTTCTCTATTGGAGTGATTGGAACGCATCCATAGGGCTGACATGACAACAAGATGATAATAGCAACGATAGTCGCAAGACGAGCTATCTTCTCACGAAATATGCCTGATTGACTCATCTGGCTCTTGCCTCCCGAAGCATGAGGACGAAATCAGTAGCTTCAGCATTCAAGGACGTATGCTCAAATTGCGTTATTTCTCGACGTGGTAGTAGTAAAGGCATCCAGTTCGTCTCGTCTAAGATTGTTCCATTTGCATCCTTGAATCTAACTCGAACCTGACATTCAGCTGTGTGATTTTGCTTATTGAAAAATCTGGCAAGAACGTGTATTCGGCCACTTGGTAGTCTCTCGGATGAGAGATGCTCACAAGGTATCTGGATCAACAGCGCCTCATTTAAATAAACAAGGTTCTTATAAGTCTCACCTGGCGAGATAAAAGTTTTTCGTCCTCCATATTGTGCGCACCCGTATACTCCGACAAGCAGCAAAAAAAGAGATGCCATGAACATTTTTTTAAAGTAGTACATTGATAGTCTCCTAAATCTATTCGACGCGATCAGCGATAAGCCATTCCTCTTCGTCCCTGTTTCTTGAATTCGTAGTCGTCTTCCCAAACCACTATATCTGTTTCAGCATCGGTCAGACGAAATGAGTAACGATGATAACCTACCATCCTGCCTGTTGAATCAGCCTTACGCATGGAATAAGCATATCCTGTGAGGAAGTAGTCCACGCCAGGCAGGTTTTCTCTTTTTGAGGAAGTGACCTGACCGGCTCGCTTAGCATCCCTCTCAGCATAGATAGCGTCAACTCTGTTCTTGTCAAGAAAGACCAGCTTGCCCTTGGAGTTCCCGATCAAATGCAATCGAATTTTGCTGAGCAAGTTGTACGAGTCAAAGTCCACGGTTAAGGTTCGGTTCTCGATGTTCAGAAATGCAATATTAACCGGTTCTGAGGCGTTTACAACGGCTGGAACCTGCAAAATAGCCGAAGCCATCTTCATAGCCATTGTCCGTAGGTCTACATCGCTGGCTTCGATGTCTGTAATAGTTTCATCATCAATGTCGATTCGACTGGCAGTTCCAACGCAGCCTGTAACCATACAACCGATAACAAATGTTAATAACACCCGTTTTAAACAATAACGTATCATAGTAGTTCTCCTTGTTTTATCAGAATTAACCTTCGGTTTTTTCCTCCTTACGAGACGGCGATGGGAAAACTTTCTCTGATATCTTAAACTTTGGCCTTTCAGTTTTTGACGGATTATTTAGCATCTTAGCTACAGCCACTTGAAGGATTCGTCCTGTCATGTCATAATTGAAAAGTGTCATCTGACCTTTGAAGGTTCCATATGCCACAAGTCTCTGATGGGCATCGTAGAAGTAAGTAGTCTGCCTTCCCATAGGATCGGTGGTAATCACACGTCCAATGTCGTCGTTATATGCAAATTCCCATTGTCCTTGTGGTGTCCGCTGGGTCAACATTCGTCCTTTGTCATCGTATGTATTCGCTATGAGCATATCAGGTTTCTGCTTCCCTCCATTTGCATTAATTGTTGATAAACGGCCATCGGATCCATAAGCGAACTCGAAAGAACCGCTATCCGAACCGGTTACTGACTTCAATCGGCCGGAGCTATCAAGAGTATATGTCACTAAGTGGCCACTGGTTGATTTGGCGCCGGTTAATTGTCCCTTTTCGTTGTAAATCAAAGTAATTTTCTTGCTGGTATTACTACGAATCTCCTTCAATTGATTGCCATTGAACACGTACTCAACACGGTCGACCTCAGAATTTCCCATCCATTTAATGCGTCCATCTTTATCAAAGGCAACCTCGAAGCCATGAGCGAACGTAGCGCGGTAACCACCGTCACTGTGGGCCACCAGATCAGGCTGGAGTGAGGATGAAACCTTCTGATACATGGCAACGACCGCTTCTTCGTCCGATTGCGACATAGGAGAGTCGGCCTTCATCAAACAGTACGGAAGCTTGGCACCGGCTTGCCTATCAATCAGAACAAGTTTCAAGGCAACCATGTTCTTGCCATCTTTTGCTTCAACACGCTGGTCAAACTTTAACAAGAACGGCAGAATTGACCAGCCTGGGCCCAAAGCAGAGACTTCCTTGTTTGCCGAGTCATAGCACCTCGCCAGGCGGGGCGTGATGTTTACACCGCTTGCCGCTGTGATGTCTGTGTGGATCAAGTGAAAGTAACCGACGGGCACTTGGAATATCCCAGCAGTACGAGGTGTCTTGACAGCGGTGTATTGCGTACCTTCGTGCTCAAAAGTACCACCAGTTTTACCTTTCACAGCAGCTATCGCTTTTTCATGCAGGCCACTTGTAACGCCGCTCTTGTCCACAACAACGAGTATCTCCGGCTCAAGGAGGATGCCCCCAAGATCCATGTCACCTACGAGTCCCATGTTGCCGGATATTGACGGATAATCAAAGCCACTGGTGCCTAGGCCCAAATTTGTATTGAACCGCCAGGTGCTGCCTGACAAAGCGTCGTTTGTTATCGCTCCAAAGTCATATATTGACGCTTCAATAGCCTTAAAGGCCCAGTTATCTGTTCTCGCAGATGCAAGAGCACCCTCCCTTGCTGAGGTCAAAATATCTATATTCTGCTGAAAAATACTCGTTCCTGCTGGCGTTGCCTGGCTTAGAATTAGGGCCATGGCCTTAGTAATCACCTGTGAGTCGGACTCCTGGATGCAATGCAATAGTGCGTGCGTTGCTTTCCAATCTAATAGATCAGAAAGAGTATTTTTCAATGAGCCTTGTCCCATTCCGATGGATCGAGATACGAGCAGACATGGCGGTACGACATACGCATCTTCAACCGAACTTAAGAGCCTGCATCCTGGCATCCCTCTTGGCAGATAACTGATCATGGCAAACGCCACTCCTGCAGGATGGTCTCTGCTATCCTGCAGCGATAGCAAAACGAGACCTTCCCGAGGCAACCAGACGACTAGAAATGAAGCCCTGTGGCTCACAGCACAGATATGATCCAATTCTTTGATCAAAGGCGCCAAGCTAACGTTGTCCATTAATCCCTTTGCTGCGGCGCGGATAGCGAAGAGAGAACCGTCGGTCTCGGTAATGCCATTGATTGCTCGCTTGTAGCCAAGCTCCGATTCCAAGCGGGTAATCAGTTTTCCTGCACACTTGTCCCAGTATTCCCAGTCATTGACAACTGGCTCGGTTAGCTTTGCATCAGGCGATGTATCCAGTTCAATTATTACAATATTGAGAATGTGCTTTGTTTCCGCAGACTGTGATTCTGCTGCATTAGAGCACAAGCAAATTGTCAGCAATAAGAACGCCGCTGTTAGAGTAAGAATCTTTGCCTTCATCGTAAATCCCTCTCAATATATTTTTTTACTTGTCTTTCTTCTTTTTCTTTTCAATTGGAACGTACTTAGCTGCAAAACGTACTTCTTCAAAATTGGCTGTTCCCGGTGTTGGAGGAACCATGCACTTGCCGCCTTTGACAATGTGGGGGCCCCATCGACAAAGGTTATTGCAACCAGTGTGATCCAGAGACGTTTTGATCCCACGCTCCTCATAGAGTCTGATCAAGTCTCGTAGCTCCATGTCTTTGAGAAAGCCATCTGCATGATATTGCTCCATTAACTCTTTTGTAGGTGTGCAACAACATGTTCCACCGAGGATAAAAGGCATTGTTCCCGGAGTATGACCAACCGTATCAAAGCAATATACAGGATTTGGTGGAGTCACCGGTTTTGCCTCGAAGCGTTTACCCTGGTCACAACCACTTAGAGCAATGACCCATGTTGTAAAGATTACGCTTATGGCCAGTTGAAGTTTCCACCCGAAGCTACAGTGAAAGCTATGATGTTTATTCATAATGTTTTGAAGTCCTTTCTTTATTTTTCGAGCACTTCGTTAATATTTTTGAGTTCCATACCATATATATTTTGGCTATTTTGTCTGATTCGGAAATAGAATAGGTTTTTGTAGTTTGGTTGGATGGGAACGTCGAACCACACTTGGTTATAACGGTCTAAGAGGTTACCCTTTTTATCGTAGCATTTCAACATAACATTATGTGTGCCAGGTGGTACATTTGCAGTAATTATCGAGTATTTGCGGGGTAATCCGTACCAACATCTTAAATCGACCTCCTCTTTAACCCGAACACCTGAAAAAGCTTCGAGAACAGCTTTACCAATGACTCTACCAAGGCGCGCCGTGTCTGCTTCACCCCATTTTTGGCTTTTTGCTTGTACTAGAAGGTCCGTAATCTCGACTGCATTGCCAAGCAGTTTATCTTTCAAAAAGACTTCAACTTTCACTACTGGGCATTTGCCGCAAGTAATCGTCTTACCAGATAGCCCGCCAGCTATGAAGAATGGCCCTTCTCCCACGCCAATAACAGCGATGAAGTTATTGGTCAGATTAGCAGATTTCAGATATTTATTATCCAGGCTGCTTCTTCGTGCTATGTCAAGTGTTGCTTGTGCATTGTCGTGCTCACCAAGTCGTTCATAGCACAAGGCTGCCATAAAGTGAGAGATCGAAAAATCCTCCTTGTGCTTCTGTTTATCAGTACGTGTCTCGGCATCACAGGCAAGTGAATGGCGAAATGCAGCAAGTGCTCCTGAATAGTCACCGAGCCGATAGCGACATAGCCCCCTCAAGAAATACACCGTGGCTCGCTCATATGGTTCACCTTTGTACGTTTTTGCGCGTTCATCTAGTACTACAGCAACTGTTTCGCGTCCCTCGTCGCCCGTAATCTGTTCCATGACGCCACAAGCATTAGCAAACCTCGCATCTGAATCCAAGTAATCCCCCAAATCAAAGAATAGTAACCCGCGCATTAGCTCATTCAAAGCATAATTTATATCACTATCTGGAACTACTGGTTTATGATATTCGAGAATAGAAGCGTTAGAGTCAATGTTTAACGGCTTGATTTGATCCACTGCACAACCGCTAAGGAAAGAGCAACATACTAAGGCAAATAAAAAGATACATAATAACCGTCGTACAACTGTCCAATTCATGTCATGGCCTCCATATAAAATCCGCCTTTTCTAATTCACTATATCCCAACCGCAAAAAGAGGCATTAGTTAAGATATTCAGAGCACTTGATTCTACAGGATTTTACTACTATAAACAATATAAAATCCGCCTTTTCTAATTCACTATATCCCAACCGCAAAAAGAGGCATTAGTTAAGATATTCAGAGCACTTGATTTTACAGGATTTTACTACTATAAACAATTGTGGGAACTACGTATTTTTAAACGGATAAACCTCATTTTTTGAAGAAAAATGATGGTAGGTAAGAAAAAACCCTGCGGTGCGGAGGAATAGAAAAAAACGAGATATCTACAGGGACTTGAAATCGAAAGGGATATTAATATCATAGCGTTTATAGCTGGATGTGTCAAGGCTAGCAGATCATATAAAACCTCGTTTTTTTGATATTAGAATCAATATTTTCCTCTTCGGAGACACCCATGTAGGTAAGTGTTATTTATAGACACTGTTATTCCTTTATTAGCTTTGGCTTACCTATTTTGACACTGAAATTCTGCTTGATTATGTGGATTTAAGGTGCTATTTTTATTATTTAAGCTCCGCACCCGCAAAAAGAGATATGAGGACATGAAGTAATGGCAGAGAAATTGCCGGTCATAATTGATAATCGGGGCGAGAATAAAGTCTTGAACGCTCTCAAGAGACTTTTACCTAACCTTCAAAGAATGGATGTAGCAACAGGTGTGTTTGAAGTCGGCTCTTTTTTACTGTTGGAAGGACTCTGGCAGGACCTTGAGCGGATACGTATTCTCATGGGCGATGAAACCGCAAGAAGGACAAAGCGAGAGATTGTGCAGGCCATGCTCCAAACATCCAACGACAGTATCGAACGGGAAAAAGAACATGATGATGCTCTAACCGGTCTGCCAGCAGTTCGAAACGCTATCGCTAAAAAGAGTATAATGCTGAGAACATATTCAAAATCAAAATTCCATGCAAAATCATATCTAATGGAATCCAAGGAAGCCAGCCCGGTCGATTTTGCTATTGTCGGCAGCTCCAATTTCACACGACCGGGACTAACGGAAAATCTCGAACTCAACCTCTTTAGCACCGACCAGGCTCACATTGAAGGATTGCGAAACTGGTATAATGAGCTTTGGAAAGAAGGAGAGGACGTCAGCCCCGAAGTTCTCAAGGTGATAGAGCCACACTTAAAAGAATACGATTCCTTTATTGTCTATGCTAAAGCCCTATATGAATTCTTTGCAGGCCGTGAAAAAACTCAGGATGAATGGGAACTGTCAGAATCGGTATTATATCCAAAACTTTCCCAGTATCAACGAGATGGCTATCACCGAGCGCTTCAAATTGTCGAACAATGGAATGGGGCGCTAATTTGTGACGGGGTGGGTTTGGGCAAAACATATATTGGCTTAATGCTGCTTGAACGTTGTATTCATAACAACGAAAGAGTCCTGCTGATCGTGCCCAAATCGGCGGAAGAGAGTGTTTGGATGTCGAATGGCAGGACACCTAATCTTGACCCTAAATTTGTCGAACAGTTTGCTAAAAACATCGGCCTTGAATTCATCACAGATGGTAAAGGTGACCCTGAAAAGACCTTTGGACCGGAAGAAATTTTCAATTATATCTATGCTGTATTTCACAGTCCCGCTTATCGCAGTTGGTATGCTGAGTTTCTAAAAAGAGATTTCCCGCAAGTTCCTATAACGAGCAACATCGAGATATTTAGAACACTCTGCAACCATGGTGGTGAACTGGTATCCTTGCACCTGATGGAATCTGACAAGCTGAATGACCATATTACGACGTTTCCCGTTTCAGGCGATAACACCGTAACTAAGGTTGGGGAAAGGAAAAAACAGCTTGCGGAAGTGAAAAACGGTAAAGGCAGGCTGTTCATAAATAAAACGCAGTATTTTGGCGGCTTGCCGGAAGAAGTCTGGAATTTCCATATCGGCGGTTACCAAGTCTGTTACAAATGGCTCTACGACCGGAAAAAGGCCGGCCGAAAACTATCAGCAGAAGACATCGAGCATTACCATAAGATAGTAGTAGCCATTAACGAAACCATAAAAATCATGAAGCAAATTGATGAAACAATCGACACCCACAACGGCTGGCCAATACAATGACAAAAAAAGCATTATACAAACATAAACAACTGGAGATTTGTTTGCAATCGAGACCAATGAGAGCGGTATTGTGATTTTCAAAGTTTGCGGCATACTACCGGGACCTTACTGGCGGCAGCAGGTGTTCATCCGAAGACAGCGCAGACAATCATGCGGCATTCTGACGTCCGTCTTACAATGGACATCTACACGCACACACTTAGAGGTCAGGAGGCTGAGGCGGTCTTAAAACTTCCTGATCTATCCTTGCCGAGTAAGGAAAGTCAGGTGAATTTCAAGACAGGCACAGATGATACAAATGTCACTCAAAATGACTTGGCGTCACACTTGGCGTTTTTAGGCGGAGAACAGTGTACTACTATGGACAGACTAAACCAGGTAATAGTGGTAAAAACCGCATTTTTGAACGCGCCCGGCAGGACTCGAACCTGCAACCTTCGGATTCGAAGTCCGCGACTCTATCCAATTGAGCTACGGGCGCAAAGAACCTTGAGGCTGCCGGTATTATAATCGTTTTTTGTCTGTGTTGTCGAACCTTTTTTCGGATAATAACGCTGTAAATACAACAACTCTATGTTTTATATTTATATCGTTATGGTTGCTTCTTAGTTTTCCTTGCTCATCTCCGGTTCTTTTCACATCTTTACTACTCAATGGCAGGTTCGTAACCTTTGTAAGGAATGTACAAGTTATCGACTGAAATCTGTAAGACCTGCTCACCAAGCAGTTGGTCGGTATAGGAGGTTCTGAACTTTTCGCTACAGTCTGGATGATGTTCGTCGAAGTACTCCAGTCCTCCAAATTGTTTTTTAATTAACGATCCTTTAAAATAGTGTCTCATAATATCAGACTTGTAATCTTCATATTCGACGTCAGCGCAACCAAGTCTTTCTACTACCTCAATAATACTACGAATCAGACCCGGCAGGTTCTGGTTGTAAAAACCAATCTCCAGAACCAGGCGTTTTGCGGATTCGGCGTTTGCTCGTTCGCCTATATAAGTAAAAGCAGGACGAAGAGGTAAAGCATACGACAAGGATTCAGAATACTCTTGAGCGG
>CAZDVE010000043.1:0-33906 GCA_964508785.1 uncultured Pirellulales bacterium
ACCGCCTCCTCGCCGGCATAAAGATGTGAGGCACCCTTGATGATATTCTGGCCCAGAAGCTCGAAAACCTTTTCTTCAAAAAATCGAATCTCATAAATTGTTCTCAACCAATCAGTTACATCATCCAGACTGATAAATCCATCCTTGATAAGGTCTTTAACTTTCGGTACCGGTTTCTTGCGAGTGTCCTCAATACAAAATTTCATGCCATATTTCCTGATAATTACTTAAAAATGCTCGTTAAAACACTAAAGAACGGTAATATAGCACATTTAACGCCTAAAAAGCAACTGCTGCGTGGTCATTTTGCCATTTTTTTCGGATTAATGCTCAAACACATAGCAGCATCCGCCTCAGAAATAGAATCCAGCAATTAATGCGGTCAAGGAATGTCCTGCAGGGTAGGATAAAAATGGCACAGTCAGGGGGCCAACGTCCTCTGACCTACGCAATAGTGAGCAAGACCATAGGCAAAAATGTGTAAGTGACTGCAGCAAATCTGCGACTCGACTTAAGCAAAAATGCGCAACTACTAATAACACGATAAATAAAGGTATTAATGAAGAAACAGCTGCACCGCCTTCGCCGTTGCCGGCTGGTGGGCCGGCTCCGGCGGTGCTGGAGTCCACCAATCAAAGTGGCTCAATCTATTAACCGGCCTGTTGCTTGCGGAATGCCTCAGATTCCCAGTTATTGATGAAATCCTGCTGGCGTTTGTTTAATGGATTTATGCCGCCAAAATTCTGGGCCTGCATACGGACAAAAAGCGAGCCTGTGGTTATTTCAGCAATAACCGGAGTCGTTTTTTTATCGGCGGCGACAAATAATCCAACTCCATTTACTACAAATGCGGCAGAGGGTTTCTGCCCCTTGGCAATCAGAGATTTGAGTTTCCGTGAGATTGTCTTGGAATCGTATTTTTCCAGCCACATCGCCGAACCGTTTGCATAGACAAGCTCATCCGGATTCAAAGCAGGCGTCGCCAGGAGTTTCTTTGCATCTTTTCGCTGCATAAATGCGGCAACTGTCTTGTCTCTCGGCAAATAAGTAACCGGCAAATCCTGTCCCGTCGCTTCGAGAACCGCCCGGTGTATGGCCTGCCTCGCCTCGGCAACTTCTTTCTTAGAGGGGGGATTAACCTTGCGTGGTTTGAATTGTTTTAACTGGCTGTTGCAGGTTCTGATAAACATTCTGACCATTCGAAGTGCCGAATCAGGTGTACCGGCTGTCACGAAAAGACCGTGCTTCTGGAGAATCATAACCGCTGGCTTTTTACCGTATTGCTTCTGATACTGATTAACGAGTCCGGCGATTCTCTTTGCGAGCATAAAGCCCGGGTCCGCATACGGCACCCACAAAGGTGGCAGTTTTTGGCCCTCGAAAAGTTTCTCGAGCACGACTCTGCCATCTTTAGCACTCACATAAGCGGCCAGCACAATAGGATGTAAATGAATAACGCACTTATCGAGACATGCATGAAGGTGCGACTCCACCGAAGGCCTGGCCCCGCTTGTCACGTTGTCGTCACAAGCAAGAAGCAGCCTATTGACAACTTCCGGCTCCCTGACCGACGCATCCTGCTTTGCCAGTGCCTTATCCTGTAATAGTGATAGCACCGGCTCAAGCCGTAACCTACGCCAGCCATTTTTCGAATTCATATCCTTCAAGGCTGTGCCGCTGGCCTTGATGTACATGAACCTGCCGTCGTCGGTTTTTACCGAGGTATTACCACCGCCACCCTGAACGAGTGTCGAATCCTTACCGCTAACGTTCGATATTTTAATCAGGTCAGCTAATGCCTTGTCCATTTACTTGTCTTTCCCCATGAGCTTATTTTCCAAATGCCAGGCCAGGATGATATTCGCCCCGAACCACACAACCGTCGCTATAAGCATTATTGTCTTAACCTGATCAAGCTCCACTTTGCCGGCCAGATATAACATCGACGGCACAATTAAAACGATAATAGAAATATAGCCTATCAATTGAATTAATGTCTTCATTGTATATCTCCTTTTTTACGCCGTCGGGCGGACTTTTTTCTGATAGAATTTACTGATTACAACATACAGAATCGCCGCCACAAACCAGCCGGGCAGACTCACAAAGTAAATCTGAATCCCGGCATATTTGACCAGTATCAGACATATCCCGAGTGTTACAAGCCATGCGGCGCCTGCGGCCCAGTTGAACAGTTTCCCGCTGGCCTCGGCATAATAGCTCTGCAGGCCGAACTTCTTTATCAACCAGAAGTCCACGAAAATCACCGCTCCCATCGGCATCAGCAGCATCCCGTATATTGCCACAAAATCCAGCAGCTTCATTGCAAACGCCGGGAACATACCGGCAATTGTCGCTACCATACCCGTAGCCAGTGTCACTTTGAACCGCGACGCCTTCGGAATAATAGCCTGAAACGCCAGACCTGCTCTATATATCGTCGGGTTCGCCGTCGTCCAACCCGCGATAATGACGCACAGAATTCCCGCGATTCCTGCGGCCCTGTATGCCAGCGGGCCGGGCAGTACATCCGTATCGGCGGAATTCAAATGAAGCTGATAGGCATAAAGAATCGAAGCACTAATCCAGGCCATGAAGTGACCCACATACATACCCGAACCGCTTGCCACGCCATACCAGGATTTTTTGGCAAACCTGAACACCGACAAATCGCTCATCCCAATATGCATCGCCATGTTACAGAACCAGCCGAAGAACGTCACATGCCAGAAGGTGAACTTCACCTGTCCCGGCAACGGGTCGCCGCCCTTCCAGATGCTCGTATTGGCCAATGTCCACAAGTCACCGACCGAGTTTATCTGGGTTCCGGTCACATCGATAAACTGCTTCAACCCGATAAAACCAAACGCCAGAAAAACCAACACCATCCATGGAGAGGCGATATTGGCGAATTTCGCAACCGTGTTATAACCGTACGCCGCTACGACAGCAATCAATGCACCCAAAACCAAAACAGCAAGCACCCACCCCACGCTGTTGGGATACATATCGTTAAGTCCCGGCATATCGAATTTAAACCACACTCCCAGCGCCGTCGCCGAGACCGTCACCATCGCACCGGCCAGGAAACAAAACATCACGCCGTTGGTAAGATTGTAAAGTGTCACTAAGCGCCGGCCGCAAATCTTTTCCAACTGATAATACAACGTCAGTCGGGCCCGTGTGGCAATCGGTGCACACATCAGCATCCAGCTCAGCACCGCTAATGCATTTCCGAGAATCAATCCTCCGATAAGATCGAAGGCACTTACTCCGGCCGCTACGAAAAGCGGCCCCAGCATCAATTCCGTCCCGGCACAGTGCTCACCGGCATACATCCCGATGAAGCTCTTGAAACCCAACCGTGCCCTCTGCGGCACCGGTTCACGCTCAAATTCCGTCCCCGGTTGTGTAGTTTGGTTTTGCTCTTCACTCATGCTTCTGCCCTTCAATGTCCTGTTTTTTCAATATAGCCTTGCGGAGACGATTATAAATCCCGCAGACACGTTTATTTCTTATTTACGCTTGCCGGTAACCTCAGCCTCGTATCTTTTAACATCATCAAGCCAGTCGGCACCGAGAGGTACATCCTGCTTCGTACAATAGTGATCCCATACCGCACCAAATGGCAATGTCTTCAACTCTTCGAGCATTGCCAGACGAGAAGTATAATCACCGCTTTCTTCCATTGCACGAAGTTTTTCGGTCGGTTCCAGCAGTGCGATAAGCAGTGCCTTTATCATACAACGTGTCCCTATGACCCAGGCCGCCACCCTGTTTATACTGGCGTCAAAGAAATCAAGGCCGATATGAACTCTGTCGAGTTTGCCGCTGCGTATCAGTTCCTGGGCAATAGCACATAATTCGTCGTTTAGAATAACGACATGGTCGCTGTCCCATCGAACCGGCCGGCTGACATGCAAAAGAAGCTCCGGCACAAACATGAGCACGGACGAAATTTTATCGGAAATCATTTCCGT
The DNA here is from genome assembly GCA_964508785.1 of uncultured Pirellulales bacterium. Taxonomy (GTDB): domain Bacteria; phylum Planctomycetota; class Phycisphaerae; order Sedimentisphaerales; family Anaerobacaceae; genus JAFGPS01. Next base: position 3,981 of record CAZDVE010000043.1, read on the forward strand.
AGGATGAAAATGTCCGGCGTCCAGACAGAGTAGCTTCCCACGGGAAACGGCGTAGCCCATATAAAATTCATGCGAACCGACTGTATAACTCTCGGCACCGATACCAAAGAGTTTGGATTCGACCGCATCAAGGTGCACTTTAGGATTAATCTTTTCGGCGAAAATTTTATCCAGCGAATCAATCAATCGCTGCCTCGGTCCCCATCGGTCGATAGGGATATCTTTATATCCATCCGGTATCCAAACATTAGTAACCGTAGCTCTGCCGAGCTGTTTACCCATTTCAGCACCTATCTTACGGCAGGCGATACCATGTTCTATCCAGAAATCGCGAATGCCTTTATCAATATGGCTGAGCGTAAAGCCATCGGCTGCTTTCTTATGGGAAAAATATGTCGGATTAAAATCCATCCCCAGGCCATTGGCTTTGGCCCAGTCAATCCAACTCTGGAAATGCTCGACGGTTATTTCGTTGCGGTCGACAAACTTTCCGCCATTATCGAGATAACAGGCGTGCAGATTAAGACGGTGCTTGCCCGGAATCATGGAAAGCGCCTTTTCAATGTCACTTTGCAATTCATCTATTGTGCGGGCCTTACCCGGATAATTTCCGGTGGCTTGTATTCCACCGCCGGAAAGCTCGGCTCCTACGGTTTCAAATCCTCCCACATCGTCACCCTGCCAGCAGTGCAACGATATAGATATGCCGCTGAGCTTTTCAATTGCACTATCGGTATCCACACCCAATTCTAAATAACGCTGTCGTGCCACTTCGTATGTCTGTTCAATACCTTTCATAATATTGCCCTTGCTCCAATCTGATTTTTTACTTGCCCTTATCAATCCTTATACTTTTCCAGAAGCTTTTGCTCGGCCTGTTTCGTCCAGAGCCCGTCATTAAGGCACTTTGCAACTTCAGGCATCCTCTGCTTCATCTCTTCCAGCCGCACCAGTTCCAGAGTCTTACAGGCCGGATATACTATAATTTTGCCTGCAATCGAGCGGCTTTCAACCGCTCGAATTCCATCAGTCGCTCCCTCAAGCCCGCTAACAGCGGCAACACTGAGGTTGGTGTCAAGACTGCCTATTTCAACTTTTTCCAGCATCCGTTTCATATCATCCAACGTGGAACCACTGGTTCCGATGAAATATAATCCTTTCTCTATATACATGTTAAGGTCTAACTGAGCGGTGACTGTTGCGGGGATTCCGGCAAAAATATTTATCAAACCGCCCGGTGCGGCATCCTTCACCGCAGCGGTAACCAAATCGGGTATCGGCGCCATTAAAGCCGCATAATCGAAATCTTCGGTAATTTTTCCCCTTGTCGGATTATATGCCAGGTACGCGACGGCGTTCTTCTTCGCCAAAGGCTCAGCGATTTTAGTCAATCCGGCTAATCTTTCGTCGTCCACGTCACCGGCGAATATGCTGACACCTTCAACGCCCTGGCAGATGTTACGGACAACATGCATTAACCCCATTGGTCCACCGGCACCGATTACATTAATCTTGCCACCGGGACGAATTTCGCCGGTCTTTGGGATTATATGCATAGATTCAGCCGGGTCCGATCTGGTCGTTCCAATTATCCGAATGCCGCCGTAATGAATCCGCCCCACCGGTGTAACAATATCTCTTCCGAAACTTCCTCCACAGAGCACTATATTCAACAGGCCGTTTGTGCCGACCTTCGAAAATAATTGCTCAACAACTTCCGCATTGTAACCGAAGTAAATCACATCATCAAATTCGGCATCTTCCAACTCCGAGAAGCCTACAATTTCCCTAAATGGTACACCAATTCTGTTCGAAGGCGTTGACTGACCCATGCACGTCAATTTTCGTGGTCGGCCGTACTTATCGAACAGATATTCAAGAACACCACTGGCTACCTCGTGATCTGAAACAACCAGCATTTGTCCATCCTTCCTAATACCCGTGCGTTCCCTTGAAGCATAAGCATCTTCAACACATGCCCACGGTTCAACCAGTGCAATCGCCGAGCAGGAAAATTCTTCGCCTACCGGCAATAGCATCGACTCACCCTGTGGCGAAGTTATGACTCTTTTATCCATCAGCACGTATTCCTGCAGTGCGCCTTCGAAGTTATATCCGAACGCTGCGTTGCTGTGTGCAACCGTTGGAAGCCAGCGATAATCCGTCTGAACAAGGTAACGCTGACCGAGCTCAAAATCATTAACTTCCTCGCCGATAGCTGCGATTCTAACAACAGCTTCATGTCCCGGAACCGCCGGTGCTTCGCCGGGGACATAGCTCGGAATCTCGCCAAGAACTTCAGGATTAATACCGGAAACAATTCGACTCTTGCGGGCATGGCTGGAAAATTGTTTTAATAATTTCAGGTCGGAAAAGCAAAGCCCGACCGCCTCAACGAAACAGAGAATTTGATGTCTGCCCGGCTTGTAAATCCCTTTGGATTTGTTCAAGACAAGCCTGTCCGGTCCAACCAATTGCACAGCATATTGTGTCTCTGGCAGGTTTGACATATTTCGTTCCTTCGTATCTTGAAAAGGCATACTTCAAGACCCGTGCCGACTTACACGAGTCACCATATCCAGTATTTGCTCAGCAGTTGTGTCTTCGCTCAATCCGGCAAGCTTACCTTCCTGCTTTGGCTCAAGTGAACTTCCTAATTTCCGGAAGAATTCGTTCCTCTGAGCGATGTTATCAAAATTTTTCTTCGCCCACTCGCTGGTATAACCAAGGCCACACTGTTGCTGTAACACAGAATGTGCGTAGACAATATATGCACCTTTTAAGAATATCGGCACCAGCTTTGCCAGCTCAGGTGTATCGAAACTATCCACAAATTTTTGTCCCGGGCTGTTCATCTCCGTACCGACCACAACGGGCAAATGCCTTTCTTCAGCTACCTCCACAACCGCGTAAAGATTTTCGAGCTTTACATCTTTTGCTCCCGGCGTGTAGTTGCGGTCGGGAATAATATTAAGAGCAACAGAGCCGATACTCATTGAAACATCGAGCAATTCCTCTATTGCCTCCTCACCTTCACTCGTCCCGTCCAGCCATGTATGTACGGGCATACCACCGGCTGCAAGAATAAACTTATTCGTATTGGCCATCAAAGGAAATGAGCCAGTGTCCGGCTGGACATAACCAACACCACCACGTTTCATCGTCTTTGCCCGAATTGTATTAAGAAGCTCTCTGCTCTGGGGCAATTGAGATAATTCGACTTTAACTTGGAGCTTTTGCATCCAGAAATCGGCCAGTTCCTGTCCCCGGCCAAAGATTTCCGCGGCTTTTCGGGTATAAGCAAGAGTTATGTGACGTTCGGTCGCATTACCGGCTGGCGTCAGAACCAGCACATCTTTTTCATAATCTATCTCAGCGGGCTTGAGATGCTTATTGACCCTGCTGGTCAGGTCTCGATTTCTCTGCTGGGCTGTTTCTCGAAGATTATTGAGAAACTCCTGCTGCTCGCCGTCCAATTCAGCCTTTGGAAATCCCATTCCCATGTGATATGTGATACCCGGCTCGCCGGGAGAGGTCATCACTCTTGTTGCGAATTCCGGCACAAATACGCGCGTCTCCAGCCCGCCGCATCCTTTTAGACCGAGCATTCCGGCCGCTTCAAGAAATTCATCAAGAGCATCCAATACATCGAAATCCACAACCGCCGCCACCGCTAATCCCGCTTTGCGTGCCAGCCATGCAAATTTGCTCGGGGAATAGCCATAGCTGTTATAAGAAAAGAAAGTATGACAGTGCAGGTTTACGTCAGTACCCGGATTGGGTAATTTTATTCGGCCGGACTTGACCTGACTGCACAGAGCCAGGAGTGCATTTCTTCGCTCTTCGGAATCGAAGCTATCCAGCTTTTGTTCAAGCTCATCTATCGAAATGTTTTCCACTTCTTTAATTTCTTCTCCTGTCATACTGCTCTTGCCAAAGTGACACATTCTGAGGTTGATATTCTTTCAACTCAAAGGAATTACAGACGATTTTCCTGGCCTGGTCTAAAGTCTTTATCTGCCCTGCCGCTTTGGCTTGCATAAGGATATTTCCGCTGGCGGTCGCCTCCATAGGACCGGTGATTACTTTCTTACCGGTAGCATTGGCTGTAAACTGACAAAGCAATTCATTCTTGATTCCACCTCCAACTATGTGCAGAATTTCTATTGTACCGCCTGTCACATCCTCGATTGCATCCATGACCTGCCGATATTTAAGTGCCAGACTCTCCATTGTAATTCTTATCATCTGCCCCTTGCCCTCAGTTAGATTCTGTCCGATACGTCTGAGATATTCGTTAATCCTATCCGGTATGTTACCCGGAGCAAGAAAAACGCTGTCGTCAACGTTTAAAAAACCTGCAAATGGCTCTGCCTGTTCCGCCATCGCTGTAAGCTTATCATACGAGAGCTTCGTTCCCTCTTTCTGCCACTGCCTCCTGCATTCCTGCATCAACCAGAGTCCCATTATATTCTTCAAGAGCCGGATAGTATTCTCAACTCCACCTTCGTTGGTAAACTCATACTCGAAAGTTTTGTCATTCACAATCGCCTCTGGTATTTCCACACCCATCAGGCTCCATGTCCCGGAAGATAAATACGCCCAGCTGCCACCTACCGCCGGTACACCGGCAATCGCCGAAGCGGTATCATGTGAGCCGATTGCAATAACTGGAACAGGTCCGCAACCAAGCTCTTTTTGAAGGCCGGGGCTCATTTGTCCGACTATTGTCCCCGGTTCAACGACATCTGGCAAAATATCAACTGGCAAGGAAAGCCTGTCTAAAACTTCTCCGGACCACTTACCGGCTCTCATATCCATGAATTGCGAAGTACTTGCAAGAGAGTATTCAGCGAATATCTTGCCGCATAAGTAATAACTGACAAGATCGGCAATAAAAACAAGGTTCTTTGCTTTTGCAAGCACTCCTGAATTTGCCAAACGCATCGCAAGCATTTGGTAAACACTGTTCAACTGCATAAACTGGATGCCGGTATTTTCATAGATTTCACGTTTGCTGAGCAGTTCGAAGGCTTTTTCCATCATGCCGTTGGTTCGACTGTCGCGGTAGTGGTAAGGATTTTCTACCAGTTTGCCATCGGCATCAAGCAGACCGAAATCGACACCCCAACTATCAACGCCAATTCCGGAGATTCCGTTACCGACTTTTTTTCCTGCCAAGCCGATACCTGTTTTAATTTCGGAAAAAAGTTTGTCAAAATCCCATCTCAGAGAGCCATCTTCTTCGATTGGCCCGTTGCTGAAACGATGAATTTCCTCCAGAACGATTCTTTCATCCGAAACAGTGCCAAGCATGACCCTTCCACTCTCAGCACCGAGGTCAACAGCAATATATTTTTTCTCATCCGCCATTACAAACTCCTTATCTCCTGCTAATGATACTGAATTTGAGATTTTGTAACCCAGATTTGGCGTTATTGCAAATTGAAAATAGCTCGACACAGAAATTTGTGAGTTAATCCCCGCGAGGAATAAGGAAAAATAGAGTGATGAATTTAAGGGAAAAAGTACAAAAGCAAATTAAACGGTTGCAAGTAATGAGTTCGGCTGGAAGCGCATTTTCGCCTGACCGATGAGATAGAAACTGCCGGTTATACAAATCAGGTCTTCCCGCGTTACGGCACTTTTAGCCAATTGCAACGCCTGACCCAGGCTGGCGGCGCTCTGGCACATTTTGCCGCATAACTCCGTGTACATCTCAGCCAAATCCTCCGGTGAAACCGCTTTAGCCGAATTGCTGCGAGTAAAAATCACCTTATCAGCTCCATATTGCAATTCCTGTAACATCCCCATTACATCTTTATCATTGTTACAGCCGAAGATTACTACCATGGAATCATAAGGAATATTCTGACCTATAGCATGAATTAACGCTCGGATGCTCGCCGCATTATGGGCTGCATCTATCATAATTCTCGGATCCTCCGATATCATCTCCATCCGGCCAGGCAATGATACTTTCTGAAGTCCTTCAGATGCCTTCTCAATATCGATGTTATAACCGATTGATTTGAGCTTATCCAGCATGGCTAAAGCCAGACCGCAATTAATCGCCTGATGTTTGCCGTGCAGGGGTACCCTTAAATGTTCAAATTTGCTGGTTGGTGTCGTAAGGCAGATTCTCGTATGCGGCCCATGCTCACGCGATGTCTCGAATCTATGTGAAAAATCGATATCGCTACCGGTCACACTAAAGGGCGCCTTGAGAGCAGTAGCGTGTGATCTGAGAACATGCATTGCCGCCGGATCCTGCTGAACGGTAATTGTCGGCACACCCTGCTTTAAAACACCCGCTTTCTCCTCCGCAATTCTGTCAATAGTCTCCCCAAGCTGCTGCTGATGGTCAATACTTAAGCTGGTTATACCGATAAGTTGAGGCTTAATAACATTTGTGCTGTCCAGTCTTCCTCCCAAACCTGTTTCTATCACAGCAATATCGACCGCTTTATCAACAAAATACATAAATGCCAAGGCCGTCATAATCTCGAAAAAAGTAGGAGGATCCGTTTTCGAGAGCTTCTCAACCGGAGCATAAATCCGATTCAGCAAACCACGCATCTCCGAATCACTAATCATTTCCGAGTTCACTGTAATCCGCTCATGCAGGTGCAACACGTGCGGCGAGGTGTAAAGACCGACATTATAATCGTTCGCTTCGAGCATCTTGGCCAACATCGTAGCCGTTGAGCCTTTTCCCTTGGTACCGGCGATATGAACTGTAGGGATTTTATTATGCGGATCGCCTAACAACGATAGCAGCTTCTCCATTCTTTCCAAGCTGAACGTTGTGACGTTATAGCGCAGATTCTCCTCCCTCTCGTAATCTGTCCTCTTAAACAGATAGTCAATAGCTTGTTGATAGCGTTTAAAAGCCTTTTTGCTCTTGACTTTAGCAGTTTTGGAGGAGGATTTTCTTGTCCGTTTCTTTCCGGTTGTTCTCACTGCCTTTGCCATAAAAACTTTATTCTAACAATCATCTGTTTGTTAGTCAATGCTCATTTATCCACAACATTGATACTTACAGCCAATTCGAAATCGTATGTTACTGTTAATAATATACTTATAGAAATTACAAGCTATACCATTATCTTCTTGACAGCACCTTATCATCACAATTACTAAATACTTAATCACTTTTACTTATAATCTACAGATACTTTTTTCATACACGAAGGACTTCATCGTCCTATTCAGTTTGTAGTGGTTACTATTGTCTCATCTTTCTATAATTGTTTAGTGTGGATAAGAAAAAGGAAAAACGGACATTAACTCTTACCAGGAAAGTCGGCGATTTTACACTACAGAGCGTAAACCAACTTCTCTGGCCGACGGTCTGCATTAATTGTCGTGAAAATATATGCGAAACAGACAATGGTCTATGCAGCAAGTGCTGGAATGAGCTTTTAGTTTGCACCGGCGCCGATTATTGCCCGCGCTGTGGTCGAGATGCCAGCAGAGCCGCTCAATTGGAAGGCGTCTGCCCGGATTGTCAGGGCAAAGAAATACATTTTGACCAAATAGCTCGTGCCGGCGTTTATTCCCAGAGCCTGCAAAAAATGATATTAGATTTCAAAAATGGCAAAACGGAACTGGATTCGGTCCTGGGCTTTTTAGTTTACTCTGCTTTGCAGGGAAGTGGTTTTAATAATAATATAGAACTTTTTGTTCCTGTTCCGCTGCACTGGTCAAGGCGCCTGGCCCGAGGTTACAACCAATCGCAAATCTTAATCAAGCGACTAAAGCATCCAACAGCTACAATCAACACAAATCTTGTTCGAATCCGTCGAACCAGGACACAAACAACGATGGCCAGTCCCACGGCACGTGCAAAAAACGTTGCCGGTGCTTTCGCAGTCAGGCGTGGACATGACTTTACCGGCCGAAAAACCTGTCTTGTTGACGATATTAAAACAACCGGCGCCACACTAAACGAATGCGCAAAGACACTCAAGCAAGCCGGTGCAGCTAAAGTCTTCGCCTTAGTTTTAGCAGTCGCAGGTCAAAAACTCACATGACAAAAAGAAGCTCAACCGTCAACAGGTAAAATGGCCTTTAGAACCTACAGCTTTTCGTACTTTATTATAGCCCGGTACAGGCCGTTGACGCGCGAGCCGTCAATTATTGCAGGTGGATATTTGTCGTTTCTCGGCTGGAGGCGTATTTTGTTATCCGGCTCGAAAAATACCCTCTTAAACGTCGTCTCATGCGGCATAGTAAAACGAACGAAGCAGTCATCGCCATTATGTACTTCGGTCGCAGGAGAAAATATTACTATATCTCCCTCACAGAACTTTGGCTCCATTGAATCACCTACGACCCGGACAGCAAAGGCATTTGGATCGTGCAAATCAGGACAACGAACATAATCATCCGCTATGCCTACGGGGTAGTCCAAATCATTGAAATCGCTTGGATAGCCTGCAGAAACCTTGTTAATAATCGGCACCAATCGACCGGCCGCCAGAGATGAGACGGCCTGCTCAATGTCCAATTCGTTTTGAGAAAGAAGCTCACCAAGCTGACTTGCATCCGCCTTATTATCGATAATATTTTTGACAATCCGTCGCCATTTTTTGTTTTCCGCTTCGGCGGATTCATATTCATGCCTGATATCGGAAGGAAGTCCTTCGATATGTGCAATGTGCAACAGAAGGCCGGGCTCAAACTCAAGTATCTTTTCAAGCTTTGCAAGCAATTCATCACTTGGTGGATTTTTAACCTTGCTGGTTTCTATAGTAGAGAGATACGGCTTTGAAAAACCAACTCGATTACCAACCTCATCCAGTGTCAGGTTCAATTGCTCACGTTTTTGCCTTATTATCTGTCCAAGAGACATGAGAGTCCTCAAATTTTAACCGCTAATTTATTTCAATAAGTTCGTAATCACTACTACCCAGGCCGATGCGCTCAGCATGCTCAATCTGACAACCGGGATTAAGATACTTTTTCCTTAACAAATTCTGCAGCTTCCGACCTGCGGTCTTTTCCACTAAATCCAGTGCGGCTTTGTCAACAGCAACAGGGTCCATCGAGGCAGCTATACCGATATCATCGACTATTGTACGCATATTAGGTGTTTCAAAACAATCACAATCTTGAGTAACCGAGAGTATAAAATTAAAAAATGCCGCTCTGTTTTCCTTGCCCTTGAGAGTTCCCAAGGCGTATTCGGCTATATTTTCCTGCAATTGCTCGGTTTCCTGATACCAATTACATTTAACAGCTTCGAACCGGCAATAAGCCATGCATTCTGCACAACCGATACATTTTTCCTGGTTGATACACGCTTTGGTCTTACCCAAACTTATCGCATCGACCGGACAATGCTTCAGACATTCGCCGCAAAGTGTGCAGTCGTTCGAGATACTGAGCTTAAGAGCGGCATGCTGTTTCAGTTTCCCCTTTTTGCTCGCACAGCCCATTCCTAATGTTTTAAGCGTAGCTCCCAGTCCAGTCGCCATGTGGCCTGTAACATGAGCTACGGAAAGAATCGACTGGCACCTGACGATATCGCTTGCAATGAAGACCTCTTTGTTACGCCGGCCTTTTATTTGAATTGCCGTCTCGGTCGTTCCTAACAATCCACCAGAGACAATGAACGGTATTCCAAGCCCCTCTAAACTGAAACCATGCTCGGTAGCCAAAATCGTATGGTTGAGAGCATTATTTCTCTGGCCAACATACAAAGTATTGGTATCGGTTACAAAAGGCTTAGTTTTTAATTTTACCAACTCATCCACCAATCCCTTAATATAAGGGGCTTTTACATGAGTATTGTTATCACCTTCGCCGACGTGGACTTTAACCGCAGTAAAATCATTTTCTTTGAAACATTCTGAAAAGCCGCCGGCCTTAAACAGTTTTCGTGCCTTTTTAGAAACTACCTGCTCGTTATCTTTGGCAAAGGCTTTAATAAAATATACTTTGGAAGATACTGAAGCCATTTTACAGTAAACAAATCAATCTTTATATGCAAATACACAATCTAAAAAAGCACAGAATCTATTATATTTTTATTACATATTTATTCAAGTGCTTGTCAAAAAACAATGTGCCTGAGTAGTATCTTTACACCAAGAATTATAAGAACTATTCCACCAACGGCTTCGATTCTATTTTCAAAAACATGGCCGAATCTCTTACCAATCATCACTCCGAGGTAAGACAATATGAATGTCACCAATCCTATCACCGTAACTGCAGTAGCAATGGAGACAGCAACCAAAGAGAGAGTGATGCCTATAGCCAAAGCATCGATACTGGTGGCAACGGATAGAGTAAGTAAAACAAGAATGTTAGAAGGACTATAACTTTTTTCCGCCTCTGTTATCTTAAATGATTCATAAATCATTTTACCCCCAACCGCAGCTAAGATGATAAAAGCAAGCCAATGGTCATAATCCGCTATGTATTCTCTGAAACTAAGCCCCGCCAGTGCACCGATTAAAGGCATAAAAGCCTGAAATCCGCCGAAGAAAAGGGCTATTCGCAACGTATGCCTGAGATGTAAATGCTTGTACGCAGCCCCGCTGGCGATAGATACGGCAAAAGCATCCATCGCCAGTCCAACAGCTATAACGAAGATTGTAATGAAATCCATTTCCCCTGCCTGCTCACAACCTGTTAATCAGCTTTCCGGTGCGATGTCGAAAACGGTTATTTCCGGCCTTGCAAGGAACCTCACCTGCGGGGCAGGCCTGGCTTCCAGTCCCATTCCACGATTAATATAAAGTATTGTCTTACCGACAGCGTACATACCAGATTCGTATTTTTTCCCCAGTTTTGACATTGTAACCAATGCCCCATAAAAAGGCAAAGATACCTGGCCGCCATGCGTATGCCCGCAGAGATAAAGGTCGATATTCAGTCCCTTTACATCTTCAATCAGGTCGGGGAAATGAAACAGGAAAACATTAAAACACTCTGCCGATAATTCCTCCAACATGCCCTTTGCGGCCTGTGGATTATCACAACTCAAACCTGAAAAAGAGATTGTTTCGTTATTTTTTGAAAGTACAACGGTTTGAGCGTCCAATAGTTCAAAACCAGTATCTGAGTAATAGTCCAGTTCGCCCCAGTGCCAGGTTTCAAAGTTGCCATAAACAGCGAATTTTCCCAAAGAAGCTTTGAGATTTTCCATCGTTTCCTTAAACAACGGCAAAGCAGAGAGTGTATTGATGGCATCGCCCGTGAAGACAATAACGTCCGGCTCCAAATCATTAACCAGTTTCACCATAATCCTTTCGTTTCGCACCTTCTTGTCACAATGTAGATCGGAGATATGCACGATACGAAAACTTGTTTGTTTTAACTTGTCCGTTCGGATCGGGAGCGTTTTCACTTCGACCCGGTAAGGTTCGATGAAATAACCATACAAAAAGCAGATTACACCGATTGCCGCTAATATATGAATCAGAATGGCAGGTTTGGTCAGGAGGATATTCCTTTTGTTTCTTTTTCGAAGCTTATTAAAAATAAAAATGACAACATACCCAAATTCCAGAATATAGACCGCAGCTACGACTAACAGGAAAACAATAAGAGCTATTAATTCGTTTATCAACATGACGTGTCACCCGGCCTTTATTATTCCTTCGTTTGTAAGGTCTTCGCTGATTTTCTCCCCGGGTCTTACGACAAGAAATTCATCCCGGTCCCACCGGCCGTCAACAAGCCTCCGGCACAGACCGGGGTCACCCTGCAACAGCTCATAGTCCCAGCCGAGAAATTCAGCACAGCGTTTAGTATACTGTTTATAGTATTCACAATCGCCGAGGCCCCAATCAATATAGACAGCCCGGCTATATTTCTTAATCCAGTCCTGCTCAATCTCCATAAGGTACTTAGCGTTATCGTCGCCGTATTTCTGCCTGTATTGTTCGAGCAAATTTTCGTAACGTTCTTTGCCGGGCTGAGCGCCTGTCTCTATCCAGCCGGGGCTGTACCAATAAATGCCGGGATGAGAATCGAAATATTCTTTATATTTTTCCTTCGAACCCAGCAGTAATGTCACGCAATCATGGCCACGTGGTACCACGATGGGAATCTTCGCCGATAGACCGACGATGCCATTGCTGCACAGACCATAACCTAACAAAGATGCATCATAAGGATTGCCTTGTGCATCCGTTGTATTTTCAAGGGCTTTCTGGACTTCGGAACGGAGTTTATCCGGCTCATTATGCAAACCCTGCTCCATTAAAATAACATCGACGATATTCTTTGACCGGGTGGCACAAAAATATGCTTCCCTCTGCATTACCTTACATACGATAAATTGAAGTCTCATGATATTAATATCCAGCTAAACCTGCTTTCTGAGAGGATTTACCCATTATGGATTACACGATTTGCACGGTCTTTTGCCGGCTTTTATTGCTTCTTCCCGACTGTTATAAACAACAAGATTTTCCTTTGAGATATTCTGAGCCCAGCGACAATCAGGTTTATGAAAGACGCTGCTATTCTTAGATGCAACATAAACATTCTGACTCGTCAACTTTTCAGCGGTCGGGCCTTCCGAATTATTTGCATTTTTCAATGGATTAATTTCATTTATACCATCTTCGTTAAGCCGTTGGCTTTGAATGTTCGCCACCGAATATGCGCGAGTGAATGTCTTTATTTGTTCTAATGTCACCTCTGTTATTATATTATACATCTTTTCGACGGGGATTATCTGCATTACCGGATTCGTCTTCCAGACATCGACTAACATATTCGTCTTTCGACCGCCCTTTAATGTAACCAGGCGGGCTAAAGAAGTTTGAATATAGGATACAAATTGCTGCGAATCAGGAATTTTAAGGATATAGATAAAAACTTTAATTCGTGGTTTCGGTGACAACTTCGACTCAACACAATTAATGCCTTCTTCTCTTAGCTTCTTCTCAATCTCGAGCTGAAGCTTTTCCCAATTTACTCCGGTTGCATCCTCGGCCATAGATGTTTTTATGATTTGAACATAAAGCTCATCCATATCTAATAAGGCCGGATATGGATTACCAAGCAACAAAGGCTTTTCCTCAGGTTGCAGCGATTCATTCTGAGCCTGCACATTAACAACTACAACTGCAACTAAAATATATACAAATAGAAGAATCTTTCCGGATTTCATTTTATCCCTCTCTTTCCACATTTTTTCCGATTCTCTCAAACATATCCGGGCCAACCGTTACTTCCCTCCCGTGGATTTGTTATACCTATTGGCCGGGATTTAATACAAAACTACGCAATTAATGCAAACGCATCATTAACATTCATACCTTCTTTAATCCCCAGAGCTTTGGCTTTTGTATTTGCCTTCGTTACGCAACGGTTGGGAAAACGCTCTAATGTGCCGATCGGATTATCCGGCGTGCTTTCAACTATGGCACAAGCCACGTCGTACCTTTCACAGGCATCGACGTCAATAGCCGGACAAGCCAAAAAACCTTTTGGGCCTGTCACCAAAAGAATGTTAAATCCCGACCATTTATTTTGAACACCTTCAACCAGGCCATTTGGTGTCTGAAATTTCTCCGTATATACTTCCATTAACTATTCTCTCCTTCCACTGCTGCTTAATACAAATATATACTGACGATATGCAAACTTATTCCGAATTAATCAAACCGGCTCGCCCAGCAATCCGGTAATTTCGGCGAGCTTCTCATCAAATACTTCCCTGCTCCTGGCCTCGAGATTCAACCTCAACAATGGCTCAGTGTTGCTCTGTCGACAATTAAACCACCAATCCTTGTACCCGATTGTAACACCATCCAGGTGATCGACCTGGCCGTCGCTGTATCTTTTTGCAAGCTCGTCCATTTTAGCTTTCTTATCTTCCACTTCGAAATTTATCTCACCGCTGGCATAATATCTACGCAAGGGATTAATCAGTTCGCTTATAGGCGATTTGGATTCGCTGAGAATGTTGATTACATGTACCAAAGTAATCATAGCCGAGTCGGCATAGAAATTATCACTGTAATAGAAATGCCCTGAAAGCTCACCGCCGAATACAGCGTGCGAATCGCGCATCGCTTTCTTCATAAAGACATGTCCAACCCTCTCTCTACGCGGCGTACCGCCATGCTTAATAATTTCCTCCATAACAATCCTGCTGCTTCGCAAATCGTAAACAACCGTTGATTTCGGATGCTTTTCCAGAAAATAAGGCACCATCAAAGCCGTCAACAAATCACAACCTATGGTATTACTATCTTCATCAACCATAATTAATCTATCGGCATCGCCATCGAAGCAAACACCGAAATCGCACTTGCTTTTCTTTACTGCAGCTTTTACCTGAGAGAGGTTTTTCTCAACCAGAGGGTCAGGTTCATGCCTGAATTTACCTGTATGCTGGAAATTACGACTGACAATTTCTATGGGTAAATCGCCAAAAATAGCCGGCACTAATTTGCCCGCCATGCCATTGGAAGCATCTACGGCAATCTTCAATTTTTTCATTTTCGGTTTCAAAAACTTCAGTACATGATTCTTGTAATCGGAAGTCAAATCCCGCTTCTGGACCTTGCCGTAGGCTCTGCCCTTAGTATGAAGGAGAGCCAATGCGATATGCTCAATGTCCTTCAAACCTGTATCGGTACCTACTGGCTTGGCCCCCAGTCCAGATATCTTAAAACCGTTGTACTTGGCCGGATTATGAGAAGCAGTCACCTGAACGCCCCCACAGGTACCAAGATGATTGATTGCAAAATACATCTGCGGCGTATCAATCATACCAATATCAATAACATTCGCCCCTGTAGAATTCATTCCCTCGATAAGGCCTTTTGCCATCGCCCCACTGTGTGTTCGCATATCACGACCGACACACAATGACTGGGCATTGGCCTGGCCACGCTCATAACCGCTAAGTAGCGACCGTAGAAACTGAGCTGTGGCAGAGCCGATTTTCCACGCATCCTCCTCATTAAACTGGTCGGGATATATACCTCTTATGTCGTACGCCTTAAAAATTGTAGGGTCCATCCTGCTGACTCCCGTAATTATAATAAATAATTGACCCAAAAAATGAAAAAAACAGGGCTGAGAACAAAATTCCTCAACCTCGAGCTTTTTATTCTACTTTTAGGCCATTTTATGCACTCCGCTCGGAGTGTCAACGATGAAAATATAACATATTGAAATGTTAGCTAAGAGGCTATAAAAATAAGGTAAAGACCGGCTACTAATACAAAAATACTACAAAATCTTTCAAGAATGCCTGCCTCTTCGTTTTATTTCTGTGGTCAACCTTTCTAAGCATCTGTTAAAACTAGGCCGGATGCAACTATACAGGCAAATCACCATGAGCCTTTGAAGATAAGACCGTTTTGTATTGCTGTCTCCTAACTGAGCATTTCTGTTACTTTAGCGGCCACCTTGGCAATGTTTTCTTCGTTTGCCGGACTCTTTCCTTTTTCCAATCCGAGGTCAGTGACACGAACATACTCAAATTCTCTAAACCCCGCCTGTTTGAGGCAATTCTTAACACAATCCAGATTGCATCCGTCGATTGCAAGAATTTTCGAAGCCGAGCCGGTCTTTTTTATAATCGGCTCGACTTGCCCACCTACACCGGCCAGGCAAAACATTGCTCCGACACCATCCTTGCTCAGTTTTCGAGCCGCCCGATCGCAAACCTCACCCACATCAGCCGCTCCTGAACAGGCAAATATTAAAATCGGTCCGCCGTTGCAAACATCATTTTCTTCGCTCATAAGCATCTCCAGATATTTGTGTTTTTATAAAAGCAATTTTATTATTTCTTCCGACGATGGTACTTTACCGACGGTTTTTACATGTCCATCTATCACCAGAGCCGGTGTCATCATTACGCCGAATTTCGTTATCTCATTGATTTGAGTCACCTTCTCTATCTCAAACTCACCGCCCAAGTCCTTTGCTGCGGTTTCGGCGTTCTCGGCCAGTTTCTTACATTTAGGACAACCGGCACCAAGAATCTGTATCTTCTTCATACCTTAATCACCACCTTCTCCACCATCCTGAAATCGGTCGTCGGCGATCCATTGTTTTTCGGACATTTGATCTACCCAGCCATTACTTTGGACATCATAGCGGTCGAATCTCGATATATAAGGTTTTATATCCAGCAGCGGAGTTTCGTCCAAAATATCCACATCGGTCACATAAATCCGGTCTTTTTCTATCCGTAAAAGGCGAACCGCCGAGAGCCCGATTGGATTGGGACGGCACGGTGCACGCGTTGCAAACAGACCTCTCTCGGCAGTATCCATATAAGGTTTTACCAAAAGTTTGGGTTGCCTGGCTTTGTTAAACCAATAAATCAACCAGATTCTTTCAAAACCTTCGAGATCTTTCAAGGCTTGTCCATACGGCTCAAAAACTTCTACAACGCCGTCACTGCCTTTAGCATAAACCGGCTGAATCGGTGTACCTTGCGATTCTGTAAGAGATGAATGAATAACACCGATGGGATTAATCGTTATTGGACCAGTCATAATAAATACCTTCAATTTTCTTTTTATAATTTAGAACATACCGAATATAATTCCCGAAACCGTCGCCATGATGATAACAAGTAAAACAAAGACAACGGTCTTTTGCGTTCCCATCACTGAACGAATCACAAGCATATTCGGCAAACTCAAAGCCGGCCCCGCCAATAAAAGCGCCAATGCAGGGCCTTTACCCATACCGGCTCCTATCAGGCCCTGCAGTATGGGAACCTCAGTTAAAGTCGCAAAGTACATAAAAGCCCCGGCAACGGAGGCGAAAAGATTGGCCCGAATCGAGTTGCCGCCGACCGCCTTGTTTATCCACTGGATTGGGATAATACCCTCCCGGCCCGGCCTGCCTAACAGGAAACCGGCAACAAGCACACCCAAAAGCAACAACGGCAGAATCTGTTTGGCGAATGCCCATGATGCCCCGACCCACTCTAAAATCTCGGCCTTTGTAAACCATAAATACAGCATCACGCCGAATGCAATCAGACAAACAAGAACCAAAACCCATTTGCTATTGTAAATCTTTTCATAAAAATTCTTCTTTGGAATGTCTTCCATTTCCTGTAACAGGTCACGGGAAACTGAAATCGCCTGCCCTTTGGTATCCAGAATTTTAATTTCCTCGCTCCCTGTCTCCAGCAGCGCGCCTTCAACTTTGTACATCGAAAGTCCGCCGGGACAACAAAGAAATACTGCACGAACGTCACCACTCCGCGCCCAGTTGGCAAAGACGAGTATGCCAATCATGGACGCAAAATACAGGGCATTTTTCCATAAGGGCCGGCCAACTTCCATCTCCGGCATAGCCATTTGGGCATTGGTTTTTTCGAGCTGCTCTTTGCGATAAATCAAGTGCATTAAAAGACCAATCACGATACTAAAGATAACAGCCCCGACCGCACGAGCGATGCCTATCTCCAGTCCAAGTATTCGAGCGGTCAGTATAATCGCAAGGACATTAACGGCGGGGCCCGAATAAAGAAAGGCGGTGGCAGGTCCCAAACCCGCCCCCATCTTGTATATTCCTGCAAACAAAGGCAAAACCGTACAGGAACAAACCGCAAGAATACCGCCCGATACCGAAGCCACGCCGTAAGCAAGAACTTTATTTGCCCCGGCGCCAAGATACTTCATAACCGACCCCTGGCTGACGAAAACCGAAATTGCACCGGCGATAAAAAAGGCGGGCACTAGGCACAGCAGAACATGTTCCCGTGCATACCATTTAACCAGATGAAGCGATTCGGTAATTGAATTATCGAAGCGAGCAATCCCAACCGGCAGGTAAAAACACCCGAGAAATACCGCAACGATAACGGCCAGCTTTTTCCATTCCTTCTTCAAACTCATAACAATAACAAATGAAAAAATTAAAGTGAAAAATGCAAAATTAAGGAAGTCATCCGCCTCCGGCGGATTCTCCGTAAGAAGTCCCTATGACTACAATTTTTATTTTTGATATTTGATTTTTGCATTTCTTTTATAATGCCTTAAGCAACTTTTCGCTGTCTTTGGCCTGTTGTTTCAAAACACTGCTTACACAAGCAAAGAAATCTACGATACAAGTGTACTTCAATCGGTAAATAACATTAAGACCTTCCTTTCGATACTCCAACAAACCGGCATTAGCCATTACTGAAAGATGACGAGAAACGTTCGACCTTTCCGAACCGATATGTTCGGCTATATCACAAACACACTGCTCGCCGTCTTTTAGGAAATTGATTATAGCAATGCGAAGCGGATGCGCTATCGCCCTGGCGATTTCCGCCTGCCTTTCGAATAATAATCGTTGACTTTTATTAAACATTTCATCTCCATATTTATTTGACTATGTGATTATATACTCATATAATAAACCAGAGTTCGAAAAACAGCAACTTTTTTTATAAATTAGTCAAACTGAATCATTTTGTCATACCCGCGATGGCTTGGCCATGCCTTACGGCAAGGCGGGTATCCATTTATGACATTGCAGCAGTGGATTCCTGCCTGCGCAGGAATGACAGGAAACACACAGAAAAACCACTGAAAAACAACCTGAAATATGATAAGCTCATATTATTCATTAGGATTAATAATGCTAAAAAACACTAAAAAAATATGCTATCTTTGTGGCCAAGTGATAGAGACGAAATCCAATGATGATCCAATGGGATTATCAAAGGATCATGTTCCACCCAAACAGTTTTATATGAAGCAAATTCGTACAACGCAGAATCTTAATCTGAATTGGGCTCCTTCACATAAAAGTTGTAACAAAGCATATAAAGAGGATGAAGAATATTTTTACCTTTCAATGTATCCATATGTCGCCAAGAATTACCCTTCAATGGAAACTGTATATTATCAAGACATTATAAGAAGATCACAGCAACCACAAACGCCAGCAAAACTCCGTAAGATTCTATCTACAGCAGTAACCGTAACTGAAGGAGGCATATATCTACCCAATGGCATGCGACGATTAACTCTTGAGAGGGAGCGAATTGAAAAGGTTGTTAAAAAGATTGCCCGGGGTATCCTTTTCTTATCTACAGACCGTTACTTTGAAGAACAGCAGATTATTCATACGGTTTTTTATGATAAGCCCTCTGAAATTATTGAACCATATAAAAAGGCTTTGAAATTGAATCCTCTTGTTGGTGTTTACCCCGATGTGTTTGTTCATTCTCACCTTAATTTTGAAGGTCAAGGTTATCGTCTCTTAATAATGTTGTTCTGGAAAGCTTTTATGTTTTTTATTACCGTGAAAGAAGGTAAATCCTAAATTTATGTAAATTGTTTGACAGCATTAGATCTGTTCGGCACAAGTGATAAAGTGCGATAAAATCGCACTTATAATTTTAATATTTTTTTCTGAACCTTGCCGCAGGGATGTTCATGAGTTTGCGGTACAGGCTGTTGGTATTTAAGATGTATGACTTACGGGATCTGTTATTTTAGAATATATGATAATCATGTAAAATATTAAAAATCTTATGGTACAATAAATGTTTACCATGATTTTGTTACACATAATTGGCCTTGTGACTTATGAAGCGTCCGTTTTTGTCGCGTATTGGATAATATTGCGTTTACAATTATCTTTCCTACTGATAATGCAGGTGAGAAAGATATTAAAAGCTGAAGGTCACAGTATTAAGAATAGAATTTTAATATTTATTGAAATGTTTTTAAGCCATTTCTTAGCTCACTATTTGGGTATGTTGATAACTATACTCTTATTACAACTGTTGAATTTAAGGATATTTGTATATTTGTATCTTGTCATCTATATTGTTGAGCTCGTGACTTTCTGGGCTTATCGACGTGTGCAAATGCGCCCATCAAACATCAGGAATGCACATGAATACGGGACGACTTTAGGAATACTTGCTGCAGCTGCCACAAAAGCATTCCTTCTCTGACTTCTCCATATCACGTAGATAAGATCAATATTTTTTTCGAAATCTTGCGGCGGGGATGTTCAGGATTTTGCGGTACTTTGCTACGGTGCGTCTGGCCAGATTATCTATACCGGCCTCGGCCAATTTCTTTAGTATCCTGTCATCGCTTAAAGGCTTGGTTTTATCTTCTTCATCGATAATCTGTTGCAATTTAGCTCTGATGGCCTCCCAACTGCGGCCCCGGCCGTTAATATCCTCTCTGCCGCCACTAAAAAACTTACGCAAAGGTAATATTCCCCAGGAACACTGGATATACTTACCTGAGACTGCCCTCGATACTGTTGCAAGATGCACCCCTACTTCATCCGCTATTTTAGACATAGGCAGCGGCCTAAGATGCAATTGTCCCTTATCGAAGAAATCCTTCTGGTACTTCACTACCGCCTTGGCCACCTTTAGCAGCGTATTCTTACGCTGCTCTATGGCATCCATAATCCACTGGGCGGATCGCAGGTTATTCTGTAAAAATTTTCTCGTCTTTTCACTGACTCGATTGTCTTTCGACATTTTTGCGTAGTAATTATTTATTTTCAAACCCGGCAAACCAGAATCAACCAATCTTACAGAATACTGACCTGAACTATCCGAGGATTCCACTATCACATCAGGAGTAATCGGATGATTTCGGTCCTGACCGATTTGCAGGCCGGGAGAGGTATCAAGCTTGCTCATGTGCTCAATTGCCTGGTTTATCATCTCAACGTCGCAATTCATCTTTTTCGCGATATCAGGCAAACGATTTTCGAGAAGCTCGTCTATATGTTCAGCAATCAAACGGGATTCGAAGCTCATATCCTCACTTTGTTGCGACATCTGTATAAGCAGGCATTCTTTCAAATCGCGTGCCCCGACACCGGCCGGCTCCAGTTTCTGTACAAGTGTTAATGCCTCCTTCAGATTATCAACCGTAAAATCGTGTTTGTCTTTGTTATGCAATTGTTCCAGCCTTACAGTCAAATATCCCCTGTCATCGATATAGTCTATAATCATCTCGCCGGCTTTTTTTACAGAATCTTCCGCATCGACCATTCGCCATTGCTCAGTTAGATAATCATGCAGAGATTGAGACGGAGCGGCGGTGTTTTTTAAGGCCTCAAGCTTTTTATCCGGCTCGTCACCGGCTATCCGAAAACGAAGCGGACCGGCCTGGTCCATATAATCTTTATATTCATCATCAAGACCATCGAGACGCTCAAAATCCTTGGTCTTGCTGTTATCCGTGCCGACAACCAGGTCCTTTTCACCTATATCATCCTGATTTTGCTCTTCGTCCGGCTCGTTTTCTTCGGTATTTGACGGCTCGGTCATTTCCAAAACAGGATTGTTGTTGAGTTCCTGTTCTATTCTTTCCTGAAGGGCAAGTATCGGAAGCTGGAGAATCTCCATCGATTGTATCATATGCGGAGCAAGCTTCATCCGCTGCTCCATCCGCATCTGGCCTGTCATCTCCAACTTCATAGAAGCACCGATAAAAATATATCTTTTAAGCCGTTGCTCAGGCTCTCGATTGTGTATAATAAGTACGCAAAGGGATTTCGTCAATATCCGGCACTTAATTCAATAATATTCGCGACTTGGGTGGTTTTAAAATTTACTTAATAGGAAATGTAAAAATTACTCTAATGCCTGCCTGCCGATTATCGCATCGGAAAGCATTTTACCGCTGGCATATTCTATCGTACTGCCTGTAGGCAGCCCCCTCGCCAGCCGAGTGATTTTCACTTCGGAAGTTCTCAAAAGTGAACTTATATAAAGTGCTGTGCCGTCGCCGGCCATATTCGGATTAGTCGCCATTATAAGTTCCTTTACACCACCCTGACGAACCCTCTCAACAAGCTGTTTTATCGTTAAATCGCCCGGCTCAATTCCCTCAAGCGGTGCGATATGACCACCAAGAACATGGTAAATCCATTTACAGGCTCCTGTTTTTTCAAGGCTGATGACATCTTTCGGCTGTTCGACAACACATATTATGCTTTTATCCCGGCGGCTGTCCGAACAGATTTGACAAACATCCTGCTCAGCCAGGTTATAGCAGATTTTGCAGCGTTTAACTTTTTCTTTCAAATTGCGAATAGCATCAGCAAGGCCCATGGCCTCGGCTGGCTGGGCCTTGAGTATATAAAAAGCCAGACGTTCGGCCGTCTTGGGACCTGTCCCCGGAAGCTTACCGAATTCTTCTATCAGCTTATTCAAACTTTCCGTATATGCACTGCTCATAAATTTATCCAGTTACATCAGTGGAAGTTTTCAATAATTTTATAAGTTGCTCAAACTAACTGATTTATAATAAAGTATCACCATGAGTGAATATTTAACTGTAACCTATCGTAGATTGTCATTCCTGCGCAAGCAGGAATCCACTGCTGCGATATAGTAAATGGATACCCGCCTTCGCGGGTATGACAGCAAGAATAGGTCAGTTTGAGTAACTTAACCATCACTAATCCTCTTCGATGCCGGCAATTGTTGCGTCAAGGCCGAGAAGTACCGTTTTAACCGCAGGGTCGTTAAGCAACTCAATTCTTCGTTTACTGCCGCCCCTCGACTGGTTCACAGAAGACTCTGCCGGTGATTGAGTCTGGTTTGAAATCTCAAATTTTAATCTTACAGGCATCGAAAGCTGCTCGCTGAGCAAGCTCTGTACCTGCTCCATGCGGCCGTTACTTTCGCACATCTTTTTTTGCATTTGAGCCGATGGGCCGAACTCAAGCGTTAATATACCATTTTCGAATCGCTTCGGCTCGACAGAACTCAACAATCCGCCCGTACCCGGACCGAGTTTAGTTGTAATAAGACCCAACAGGTTTTGCCAGTTACTCTTTATCGACCGGATTTCGCTTAGGCCGGCGACACCCTGCGACTCGACGCTCGCAGTTCGGGGCTTTTCACTGGTTATCTGCGGCTCGTTGATTACCTGGTGATTAGGACTTGTTTTTACTTTTTTTTTACCTGTGGCAGTCTTGGTGACTTCTCTCGGAGAGCTAACAGTAGTTGCAGAGCCGGATTTCAGTTCTGAAAGAAGTCCGTCGACATTCATGAAATGTTCGCTTAAGGCAAATCTCAATAGCAATGCTTCCAATAATGCCCTGCTCGTATCGCTGTTTTTTACCGCCCACTGAAGTTTTTCCAGCGTTGTGATATTATAAACAAGTGCGGCAACATCGAACTTTTCGGCCACTTCGCCGGCTTTTTGTCTCTGCTGGTCTGTCATAATGACAAGCTCGCTCCCGGGGCCTGTGGATTTAATCACCATCAAGTCACGCATGTAATCGATAAGCGAATCGACAATCTGGACTTCATTTACGCCGGTGACAATTAAGTCTTCTATCGCAGCAAGCGTGCCCGCGGCATCGCTATCGCCAATCCGTTCGATGAGCTTCCAGATTTTTTCACTGTTCGGCTGTCCTAAAAATTGCTCAAGTAACTCAACCGTTAAAGGCTCGACACCGGTGCTTATTAATCTATCCAAAAGGCTCAAACCGTCTCTCATCGAGCCGTTTGCCATTTTCGCCAACGGCAGAACCAAATCCTCGTCGTATTTAATATTCTCCTGCGCTAGTATGGACTTGAGCTGCCCGGCAATAACCGCAGGACCTATATTACGGAAATCAAACCTCTGGCACCTCGATTGAATCGTAGGGATGACTTTATTAGGCTCCGTCGTGGCAAAAATAAATTTAATATGGCTGGGCGGCTCTTCCAGCGTCTTAAGCAGTGCATTAAAAGCAGAAACAGTCAGCATATGCACTTCGTCGATAATATAAATCTTAAATCTCGAACGTGCAGGTCGATATATCGCATTTTCGCGCAGCTCACGAATCTCATCGACCCTGTTATTTGATGCTCCGTCGATCTCAATGACATCGATATCCTCACCGAGGTTTATTGCAATACAGCTAACACACTTGCAGCACGGCTTGGTTGTCGGCTCATCGACTGCAAGGCAGTTGAGAGCTTTCGCCAGTACCCTTGCCATAGTGGTTTTCCCGACGCCGCGGGTGCCCGTGAAAAGGTAGGCATGCGCAACCCTGCCGGTCTTTATTGCATTTTTCAGCGTTTGAGCGATTGGGTCCTGACCGATGATGTCATCGAACGTTTGCGAGCGATATTTTCTTGCAAGAACAGTGTAAGCCATTTTTCAGAATGGTTAATTATTATTTGAAAAAACCCGTTTACGCCGCAAATTTGGAGCAGCATTTTAACAAGAAACCAATATAGCGAGACCTTCAAATTTTTTCCACAAAAACATTTTGATTTGACAGATTTTGTTATAAAAGCTATTGTTCTAATAAAGTTTATAGCGGCCGAAAGAGATATCTAACGGGAAAGAATGCAGCCAGGCCTTGATTATTGTCTTGTACCTGCTGGAAGTGGGTAAAGAATCTCAGTTGTAAGGAAGGAATGTTGCTATGAAAGTAAGAATTGAAGATACATGTACTGCATGTGGACTATGCGTTGACACGTGCCCGGAAGTATTCGAGATGGGCGATGATATGGCACAGGTATTGGTCGAAGACGTTCCCGCCGAGTACGAGGACGCCGTTCAGCAGGCTGCCGACGAATGCCCTGTAGAAGCAATCGTCGTGGAATAGAAATACATCGAAGAACAAAAAAAATTTTCAATTTGAGCTTAAACCGCCAAATCGGGACAAATCTTTGGCCGGTACCTGAAATCCGCCCAATTTATCATTACCGCAGAAAGAAAAGGATGGATTTTTGATTTTTTCAGGGGATTCATCGATATCTATCAGATATGCTACTTAAAATCAGAATTAATCTTGATGTCTTCTTAGCATTACAACACCCAGAAGAAAGAATGCAAATCCAATCGCCAGTAATACCAGGCACGGACTTATCATCTCCACAAAGCTGAAGTTGCGCCAGATTGCCCCTTCAAGAGCGAATATACTCCATTTCACCGGACTAATGTGACTGAACGGACGCAACCACGACGGCATAAAAACCAGTGGAACCATACCTCCCCCAACCATCGCCATAATCATAAGTATCGCCCAACCCGCACCGCCTGCGCTCTGCTCGGTGCGTCCCAGAGTACAAATAAACATCATCAGACCAACGAAACACAACACTGTGCATAGCGATGCTATAATGAACAGAAATAAGTCGCCTATGGGCATCTTGAAGATCGTCTTCGCGGCGATAAACAGAATGCACATTATAAGAATACATGTTGCAAAACACGCCAGACCTTTGCCTCCAAGGATATGAGCCCGCCCAATCGGGCCGATACACAAACGTGCAAACGTTCCGTTAGTGCGTTCTTTCACAATGGAAATTGCAAATGTCGCCGTGCATCCGAGTATTGCCCAAAGCATAGCCTGTGGAAATGTAATCTGGAACGACGTAGTAGGTCCTTCGCGTTCTCTGCTCACATCCAACTTGGCGAAATTCAGTATATCTCCACCAAAGCCTGTTTCATAGTTCTGTTCGTTGACATCTTTGAGCAGGGTGTCAAAGGAGTCGAAGAAATTAAGATAAAGCGCTTTCTGCTCAGCATCGAAATCATCGTCGCTGTCCACGTCATCTTTCCAGAGGTTAACCTGATTTCTCATCCATTGACGGTCAATGAACTTGCCGCTTAGTGCCTCAAATTGCGCCTTGGCAAGAAGGCCCTGAAGGTAGCCGCTTTCCATCCTGCGTGACGGATCCGATGCTATCTCCAATCTCGGTTCATCGGCGTTAAACAACGCTTCAAAGCCATCTCCAAGACCCGGCTTTATAATAACCGCAGCAGCTACTTTACCCTTCCTGACCTGTTCAATGGCATCATCTCGGCTCGTGGGGATTATTTTTAATGCATCGTCGGACTCTAATTCCGATATAAAGTTGCCCGAAAATTCCGACTTATCCTCGTCCACAACGGCGATTTCCATTCCGGACGGCCCCTTACCAATACCGGAATATATAGCACCAAAAAACAATGCAAACAAAACGGGAAAACCAAAAACCCAAAAAACATTACCCTTATCACTTAACAGCACACGCAGGTCTTTGATTGCAAGAAAAAGCACTTTGTTCATTAATCTCGAAGCCTCCGTCCGGTCAGATTAAGAAAAACATCCTCAAGGTCGGCCGTTTGAACCCGCAGCGAACGAAAACGAAATCCGCTGCTGTTAAGTTTTGCCATAGACTCCATCGGTCGCTCAGTCTGGAACCTGATTCTGGTTTCTTCGAACTGTACATTCTTATCGTCGATGAACGACGATATTTTATCAACACTCGAGAGCTTTTCCTCGAACTCGGCCTCGATATGTGACGGGCCTCCATGCCTGGTGACAAGATTTTCAACACTATCCATATCCAGAATCCTGCCGTGGTCAATTATCGCAACTCTCTGACAAAGACGCTGGGCTTCTTCCATATAGTGGGTCGTATAAATGATTGTTCTGCCCTGTTTTTTCATATCTTCAATTGTATCGAATATCAAATTACGAGACTGCGGGTCCACGCCTACCGTAGGCTCATCAAGCAGTAAAATCGGCGGGTCGTGCAAAAAGGAGCACACCATATTAAGACGACGTTTCATTCCGCCGCTGTATTTCGAAACCCGTTCCTTACTCCTCTGCGCTAATCCTGCTATCTCAAGGCAATCCACGACGCGCTCTTTCAGCCTTCGCCCGCTAAGTCCATATATCCTGCCGAAAAAACGCAGATTTTCCTCCGCTGAAAGCTCCTCGTATATTGCCAATGTCTGCGGCACAACTCCCAAAGATAAACGAACCTCAACCAAACTGGGATCAGTCTTTCCATCGAGAGTAACTTTTCCGGCGTCCGGCTTTATAAGCCCACAAAGTAATTTAATCGTGGTTGTCTTACCAGCTCCATTCGGCCCAAGTAATCCGAAGGTCTCCCCTTTTTGCAGCTCGAAACTTACGTCATCCAGCGCAATAGTGTCCCCATACCTTTTCTTCAGATTGTCAGCCTTAATCATCCGAACATATCCTGTGAATATGAAAGTCGAGCCCAAATAATTTTTTATTCGGCAAGCTCCCTCGCCATTTCAGACTGCCCGATTTTTTAACCGACAGAAAGCTCCCGGCTTCTTTCTGCCGCTCGCCGCACAGCCGCTAAAACAACCTCCTCAAAATTCCTATCGGCAAAGACCTTAAACGCCGCTTCGGTAGTGCCGTTGGGAGTGGCGACTTTCTTTGTAAGCACATCCGGCGTCTCGCCATTTTCAGCGGCCCTCTCAGCAAGAATCGCTGCACCTTTGGCGGTTTGTAGAACCAATTCTTTTGCTATATCTTCAGGCAGGCCGAGTTCGATACCCGCCTTTATCATCTCCTGCATTAAAAGGAAAAAATAAGCAGGCCCTGTACCGCTGACAGCAGTAACTGCATCGAGTAAATCCTCATCCTCAACAACAGTTGCTTCTCCCACTGAAAGCAAAATCAAACGTGCTACTTCGACCTTCGATTGCGCTTTCTCGTTGGCAAAAAGGACACTTGCGCCCTCATCAACCCATGCCGGCATATTGGGCATAACACGAACAATCGCCATGTCCCCCAGAACAGAAGAAATATTGGCTGTTTTAATCCCTGCTGCGATGGTGATAATCAGCACATCCGGCTTGATTGCATCCTTAATGCTCTCCAAAGCTTCAGGCATATTTTGAGGTTTGACGCTTAAAACCAGGTTGTCAACCTTCGAGGCCAGCTCTGCGTTGCTGTCTGCGGTCCTGACCCCGTAGTGCTCACGAAGATATGAAAGCCGCTCAGGCCGAATATCGCTGGTATAGACTTTGCCCGGCCTGTAAACATTGGCTTTCAGTATGCCGTTTATCATGGCTTCAGCCATATTCCCGCTGCCGACGAAACCTATAGTACTCACATTTTTCTCCTTGTCATTGATAATTGTGTAAATATAATTCTGTTAATGTCTCAGCAAGGTAATATAAAATCCACTCAGGAGAAAAGCAATGCAAAAACAGGTCGAATATTCCGATGCGATTAAAACAAAGTATCCGGAGCAGGTGGTCATAGCTATCGCCAAAGACAGGAACGGCAAAGCCAATCCCATTACGTTAGGCTGGACGATGATTGTC
The DNA here is from genome assembly GCA_964508785.1 of uncultured Pirellulales bacterium. Taxonomy (GTDB): domain Bacteria; phylum Planctomycetota; class Phycisphaerae; order Sedimentisphaerales; family Anaerobacaceae; genus JAFGPS01. The sequence goes on from CAZDVE010000043.1 coordinate 32,000, forward strand.
TCGGGCGACCCGCCGATGATGGCAATCGCTGTTGCCAAAACACATTATTCAGTTGAAGCTATCACACACTCCAGATGTTTTACCATTGCCTTTCCCTCTTCGGAGATGGCTGAAGCTGCGTTGTTCTTCGGCTCAAAATCGGGACGCAAAGCAGACAAATTCGCCGAGTTTGATGCGCAGCATGGCCCGGACCAGAGCAAAACCGAACCGGCTAAAGAGATTGATTCGCTCCTTTTAGCTGAAGCGGTGGCCAACTTCGAATGCGAACTCGAATCGCAGATACCCGCCGGCGACCATTTCATCTTCGTCGGTAAGATTGTCTGCTCCCATGTAAACACCGAGAAGAAGAAACGGCTATACACCACCGCCCCCGGCCATAAACTCGGCCCAGCTTCCTGAAAAATTCGTGACAAACGAACCAAAATGTGATATCCTATTGCTTACGGATGCCGAACATGCCGTTTTGATGCATCCTTTGAAAAAGCCCTATGCGAGATACGATATAAACTCAATGAAAGAGAAAAATAAATCGTAAGATGATCAAGACATTCGGTTGAACTCAGTTGAAGCCTTCTGTTGCCGCATAATGAAAATTAAAGAACTACATAATATTATGCCTATTGCTAATATCCCATCGATCATGAAATATGGTATCCTTTCTTATCGTTTAAGAAAAAAAAGAGGTATAATCAATCATTCCATAGCAATGGAGGTGATTCAAAAACGTAGAGAGAAAAAAATTGTTCCTGGAGGAAAACCGCTTCATGATTATGCAAATCTTTATTTTCATGCTCATAACGCAATGTTAAGTGCTGTAAGGGATCACAATAATGAAATATGCGTTTTACGTATTTCACCAAATTTATTAAATCTCCCTGGAATAGTAATAACTGACCAAAACGCATCAAGTGATTATGCTGGTTTTTATCCCTATCCGGATGGATTAATCTGGCTCAATTTTGATATGATAAATGCTATGAGTTGGAAACACCCAGAAAATCAAATCCTTGAATGGCAACATAAATCTATCAAATGTGCGGAAGTCCTTGTACCAAATTGTGTTGAACCCAAGTATATAATAGGTGCGTATGTATGCAATCAAATATCAGGTCAGAAATTGCAACAAAAAGGTTTTTCTGGTAATATAAAGATTAAAAGTTCTTTATTCTTTTAATTGAGAATATGTATGTCTGTTAAGGTTCTTATAGGAAATCTATTTAAGTCGAATGCCCAAACGCTGGTTAATACTGTTAACTGTGTTGGGATCATGGGCAAAGGAATTGCTCAAGAATTTAAAAAACACTATCCTGATATGTTCAAAGACTACGAAGATAGATGCACACAAGAAAATGTGCAACTGGGAAAGCCTTATATTTTTAAGACACTATATGACAAAGCAATTATTAACTTTCCCACAAAAAAACACTGGCGTTCTGTTTCAAGAATTGAAGATATCTATAAAGGGCTGGAATATCTGACTAAGAAATATAAAGATTGGGGAGTAACTTCAATTGCTTTTCCGCCGCTTGGTTGTGGTAATGGTGGTTTGGAGTGGGATATCATAGGACCTCTGATGTATCAAGAATTATCCAAACTAGATATTCCTGTTGAAATCTATGCTCCCTACGGAACTCCAAGACAAAAATTATCTATAAGATTTCTTTCTACACAACCTTCCTTTAAAAAAACAAATGGATATAAATTACAAAAGCAAAAATTAAAAATCGAATGGCTTGTTTTAGTTGAAATTCTCAATAACCTTCAAAAGCAACCCTACGCCAAACCAGTTGGTAGAACGATTTTTCAGAAAATCTGTTATATAGCAACTGAAATGAAACTGGATACAGGTTTTTCATTTGGACAGTCTAGCTTTGGCCCATTCTCAAAACAAATAAAACCGGCATTAA
>CAZDVE010000044.1:0-32382 GCA_964508785.1 uncultured Pirellulales bacterium
AATAAAGATAGGGTGTCGCAGCCTCGAATTCGGCGCCGCAGGTATCGACGATTTTATAAACTGCATTTATACCGAGTTCGGTCCGGCGTTTACGCAAGTCCGGCTCTTTCATCTTGAATTGTTCTGCAAGATACTTGTCACTGAAGCCGAATTGCTTGGCTTTTTTCAAATCGATACTCGAAAGACCTTTACCGCTGGCCTTGCCCGCCTGCTTTTTGATTTTTTCCTCGAGTTTGATAATCTCTTTTATATTATCTAGGAACCACGGGTCGATATTAGTAAGATTGAAAATTTCCTCGGTTGACGTTTTTCTTCTAAACGCCTCGGCGACGTACCAGATCTTATCCCAGCAGAATGTCCGCAGCTTGTCTTTGAGCTGTGTCATCGAAAGATTTTCGGCGTTGCCTTTGATATGTTTACCGTCCAGAGAATATCGGTCGATCTCCAGAGACCTGATTGCTTTCTGTAGGGCCTCCTTGAAAGTCCTGCCGATAGCCATAGCTTCGCCGACCGATTTCATCTGCACAGTCAGCTCCGGATCGGTCCTCGGGAATTTCTCAAACGTGAATCTCGGCCACTTCACCACGCAGTAATCGATAGTCGGCTCGAAACAGGCCGGCGTTTTCTTAGTGATATCGTTGGGAATCTCGTCCAGTGTAAGGCCGATTGCCAGCAGGGAGGCAATCTTGGCGATGGGGAATCCGGTAGCCTTGGAGGCCAGAGCCGAGCTGCGCGAGACACGTGGATTCATTTCAATGACGTAGAGCTTGCCGTTTTCAGGATTGGCTGCGAACTGGATGTTCGAGCCGCCGGTTTCCACGCCGATTGCCCTGATAATCTTCAACGCCGCGTCGCGCATAATCTGATATTCTTTATCGGTGAGCGTCTGGGCCGGTGCGACTGTGATACTATCGCCGGTATGAATCCCCATCGGGTCGAGGTTCTCGATGGAGCAGACAATCACGACGTTGTCCTTTCTGTCCCGCATTACCTCAAGCTCGAATTCCTTCCAGCCGATAACGGATTCCTCGACGAGTACTTGGTTCTTCGGGCTAAGGTTCAGACCCCACTGGATATATTTTGCATATTCATCGATATTGTATGCGACGTTTCCGCCGGTCCCGCCTAAGGTGTATGACGGCCGGATAATAGCGGGGTACCCGACATGCTCGATGATTTTCTTGGCCTCTTTCCATGAATGAGCATATCCGCTTCTTGGGACTTCGAGACCGCATTTGGTTATTGTCTTTTTGAACAGGTCTCTTTCTTCTGCCTTTTTTATTGTCCGCAGGTTAGCTCCGAGCATTCGAACGCCGTATTTTTTCAGGACGCCGCTCTCGGCTAGTGCTACTGCGGCGTTAAGGCCCGTCTGGCCGCCCAAAGTCGGCAGAATACTGTCGGGTTTTTCTTTGGCGATGATTTTCTCGATAATCTCCGGCGTAATCGGCTCGATATACGTCCTGTCGGCCATGCCGGGATCGGTCATGATGGTGGCCGGATTGCTGTTGACAAGAACAATTTTATAACCTTGTTGTTTGAGAACTTTGCAACCTTGTGTGCCCGAATAATCAAATTCACAACCCTGGCCGATGACTATCGGGCCGGAGCCTATAATCAGTATCTTGTGAATATCCCTGCGTTTTGGCATCCTGTACTTCTCATATCCGGCATTTATTATTCCTTTGCACGCTATACGCTCGGTGCGACGACCGAGTTCATAGACTCCCCAGCTTGTTCGATAGGGGATTTTCGGATACTTTATCGAAACCGACCCGAACAGTCAAATAGATAAAGGTTCGAAAAGTAAAAAGTAGGAAGGCAAAGGTTCACCCCGTGAGATGGCGGCCTTTGGCCTATATCACGGGGTAAATCCCATGAGATGGAAGTTATTTTTTTTGAATTATCTCACGGGGTAAATCAACATTTCCAGGCTCACAGACGCCTTTATACTGTGATGAAAGTATAAATTAGTGTGTATATGTTTTTATGGCCTTGCCGGCACAGGGGCTTTTTCGGCCGAGGGTCAGAACAATCTATGCACTAACGGGCTATGCACTGTGAACTGTTTACGAAACGAAGGACCAGCAAACGAGGCATTTTATATTTACAATTCAAGGTTTAGGTCCCTTTATTGCCGAAATGCTTATATTTTAAAGAAAACTGCGCCATATATGGAAACAATGTGAGCGCAGTTGTTATGCACGTAGCAGTTCTCGGAGCTTGAAGCAATAGAGTCGGACGGAACAAAAGATAATGTAATTTTTCAAAAAATATTCTAAGAGAGGCAATCAACTGCTACCCATTGTCAATTAATTGGCCTAGTGGCCTGGTTTGGTGGGGTAGTGAGCAAAAACATCTATAGAAAGGAGCGGAAAATGGCGATTGAAGATACCTTTAATGGTGCCAGGAACGCATTCACTATCAACTTCAAATACCTCAACGAGGTTGCCCATGAAATAGGCCTGGAGCGAGCCATTGCCCTGCATACAAAGGTTTGTGAGGCAATGGGCGCTACGCAGGGCAAGATGATGAAGAAGCAGGCTGATATGGATGAAATCGATGTCAAGGCGGCGCACCCGCTGGCCAGAAGTGTTATTGAAGAGGGCTTTGGTATCAGTACGGAGTTAATAGAGGAAAGCCCTGAAAAGGTAGTGCTCAAGCTCGGCAAGTGCCCTGTGTACGAGGCGGGCAGGATAGTAGGTCTCAATGCCGAGGCCATTGAGGCTTTATGCCGTTCCAGCTCTTGCGGATTTATGGATACATTAATTAAGCAGCTAAATCCGAATCTCAATTACCAGGTGACGAAATTTCGGTCGGAGGCAGATAGCTTCTGCGAAGAAGCAATTGTGATGGATTAGTCTTTCTTAAAACGCGGGGTGCGATTACTTGCATCTCTGTTTAGCTTTGTTTTTATTTGCGTATTACCCGGTTACCGCTATAGTCTCATCCATCAATAGCGAGTAAGCAAGTACATCTGGGATTTAATATTCTCAACGATGAGTTTTAGGCATTAAAAAGAAAATATACGTAAGAAAAGTTGCTGAAGGACTGTCGTAAATAAATCGTATTATAAGTAGGTATAGGAGGTTACTCATGTGCTCAATATATGTAATCAATGTAGGAGCCAATACCAACCACAGTTCAAAAGCTCGTAGCCCTATCTTCAACGACGGATCATTTGTTTTTGTTTCCTTCTTTGCGGACCAAAATGAAACGCATCGTACCTGCTACCCTGAAAAAATGATCCCATTTACAAATCAACGCAAACAAAACCTTAAAACCCACAGCGATCCCAACTGGGAAAAGAAAGAGTTGACCTATGGCGATGATTGTTCCAAGCCGCGAGCAGCCGCACTGAAGAATGTCAAATGCGGCGATATATTTCTTTTCTGGGGATTGCTTTGGCGAAACAGTGGCAAGTCTTGGGGGGCTTTTGTGAGTCCACTCGATAAGGGCTGGTATCTTTTTGGCGCTTTTCGAATTGAGGACATCGTAAAGGGCAGGAAGAAAGTTACTGAAGCTCATCCACGCAACCGTCTCCGAGTACAGCACAATATCCACTGCTCCAGCGGTGTTCTACCAGATGAAGAGTATGTTTTTCTCGGAGATCAAAAATACTCAAAACGTTTCAGCGAAGCTATTGATCTTGGGGTATACGACCCGAATGGCTTGGTCTATAAGGCATTCACATCTGCTGACGGCAATCTCCTACGCTTCAAAGGAAAGCCTGATTGGTTCCGTAGTCTTCGCGCATGCCGAAAAATGTGGGATCTTAACAAGACTAAAGAACACCAACTTGCAGAGCATGTTCGTTATGCAATTAGGTGTAAGAATCCGCATTTCGATCTGCTAAAGGATATGTGAAGAAAAAAACCAAAGTTTTACAAAATCTGAAGAACCAAGTAGAATAAATAATAGGTATAGATAGTTATTTTAATTTTACTTAAAAAAATTAATGGAAGTATTATATGGGTACATTGGATTATTTAAAGGAACTGGAAGGACGTATTTTAGATGCTGCAAGCTACAAACGACTACAACGAAATTATGAAATGCAAGAAGAGAATATTAAGCAACTAAAAGATAGAATTGAGAGTTTAGAAAGTCAAAATTCTGATCATAGGGCAAAAAACGATGAGATTTCCAGAGAAAATATCAAGTTGAAAGAGGAAAACAGAATTCTTAAGGAACAAATCTCTCTTGATATCCAAAAACCACAGCTTAAAGATGGGCATTACTATTTCAGCGAAGATGGTCCATACTGTACAGCTTGTTGGGATAAAGGAAAGAAAAAAGTCCGCCTAAGTGAGATGACGGAAGCTTTTCGAGATTTTGGTACCTACAAGTGCCCCGTTTGTCATGCCAAATATAAATAATCTTAATTGTAATAATTGCGACGGGTGGCAGCCACTGAGTGAACGTAGTGAGCAAAGTGGATGGCTGTACCTTAAAGCATGTCATTGCGAACGAAGTGAAGCAATCTTCAAATAATAACATAATTTATTCATCTTTTGTTCATGGAAGATTGCCACGGCCCTTTGGGCCTCGCAATGACCGATTTTTTTATTAGATTCCTCGACTTCACTTTGCTACGCTCGGAATGACACAATCGAGTATCCAGAATCCGGAATCTGCCGTTAGGCATCCCATAGGGAGAGCATCCTGACTTATTTTCCGATGCAAAAGCGAGAGAAAATCTGTTCAAGTATTTGCTCGTCCACCGCCGGGTCGTGCTGCTGGATTTCTGAAATGGATTTGTACGCCGCCCGCAGCAGCATGGCGGCTACTTCTTCATTGTCGGCGGATAGTTCGGTGACGGCGTCGTTTATATTGGCAATTGCCTCGTTGACGGCCTGTTTATGCCGGGCCGTTATCGCAAGGGGGCTTTCGACGTACGTTTGGTCGGATACGAGATGCGAATCAATTGCAGAACGCAGCTTCTCTAAGCCGGAACCGGTTTTAACGGAGATGGGTAAAAAATCGACATTGAAAAGCTTATTCATCTCGGCAAGGTGGACGGACAATGTTTCTTGACTAAGTAAATCGCATTTCGTAGCAACTGGTATCAGAATCTTCGGATTTATGAGTTGGCGTATATTGAAATCTTCGGACCACTGAGATTTGGAGATATCGACACAGAATAAGACTACGGCACTGTTCCGAATAGCCTCGATAGCCGCCTGCTGCGCTAACTTATCAAGAATATTTTCAGGATTGACCAGCAGGCCGGCGCAATCGAACAAAACGCAGTTGCAGTGCTCCAGTTTCAGCAGACCGGTCAGGACATCTCTTGTGGTCTTGTATTCGTGCGAGACGATACTCCTTTCGGCGCCGAGCAGCTTGTTGACAAGACTGCTCTTGCCGGCGTTCGGGGCGCCTGCAATTCCAACCGCCGCTAAATCAATCACGGATTCGAAGCGTATACTGCCGGCGAGCATTTTATCGAGATGTTTATTTATGTCACCGAGTCTTTGGATTGCCTGTTCTTTCGTGATAAACTTGATGTCCTCGCCGCTAAAATCTAGTCCTGCCTCTATCAGGCTAAGGCAGTCCATCATCTGCGAGCGGATTAGAGCGGTGGTTTGTGATAGTTTGCCGCTGAGCAGTTCTTCGGCTGCGTCTAACTGGAACCTGTTGGAGCTGACGATGATTTCGTTCACAGCTTCTGCCTGGGACAAATCCATCTGGCCGTTCAGGTATGCCCTTGCGGTGAATTCGCCCGGCTCGGCCATGCGAAGACCGTGCCCTAGTAGTTTCCTGACAATGGCTTCGGTGACCTCCGGATTTGTATATAGATGAAGCTCAATAATATCATCGCCGGTATAGGAATGTGGAGAAGGGAATAAATACAGTTGAGCCTCGACTTCGAGTTCATCATCAATTGCGACATGGCCGGAGAGAATTTGTCGCTTGTCACCGAGGTCCTTTTGTCCGGCATCTTTTCGGAAGATTCGGCGGCTGATTCTGAATGCTTCCGGCCCGGCGATGCGAGTGATTACTCTATGCTCTGAAGAAGGGGAACTTATGGCTAAGATGGTATCAATGACATTGTACATATCAGGACTTGTCACTATACCCTATGATTTATGTTTTGAAGAACGGTTTTGGTTTTTTCTTTTTGACTTTACCGCCGGCTTTTTTTGTCGTTGCAACGAGGCCTTTCGATTCGACGTCCTCTTTGTCCCGGATATGTTTGCGAATAACGTGCTGCTCAATCACGCCGGCAAAAGTGCTTGACATAAAATACAGGTTCACACCCGATGGCCCGTTATATAAAATAATCGGGAGCATAAGCGGGAACATAATCTTCATAATCTTTTGCTGCTGGGCGACCTGAGGATTGGCGCCCGCCTGAGTCGGCATCAGCGATTGCTGCAGGTACATTGCCACACCCATCAGTATCGGCAGCAAGTTCAGTGAATTGATTTTTGCGCCTAATATCGGTATGGTTATCGTCGGAAATGAAATCAATGCATCGGGAACAGAAAGGTCGGTAATCCAGAACGGCAAAAACGTCGCACCTCGCAAATCGATACTGGTATAAATCGCGCTCCATAAGGCAATCAGAATCGGCATTTGTATAAGCATCGGAAGAAAGCCCATAATCGGCGAAGCTCCCTGCTCTTTATAAAGCGCCATGATTTGCTTGTTCATCTCCGCCTTGTTGTTGGCGTATTTTTTCTTTATCTCTTCGGTCTTCGGGCCGAGCTTGCTCATTTTGCTCATGGAGACCTGGCTCTTTTTGGTAATAGGATGCAGGACCAGCCTGACAAAGAATACAAGGATAATGATGACTACCCCGTAATTCGGTATGAATGCGTACATCCATTTCATCATAGCCATTATCCCGAAGGCCAGAGGGTATATAATGCCGGAAGGGCAGCAGCAGGCGAAAAAATCTATTGTTTGTACGAAGCCGAGATTTCGGTACTGTGCGTTCTTATCGAAAAGACTTTTGTCTTTTGGACCGACATAGAACTGGAAGTTATAGGTTTTTGAGCTGTTGGCCTGGTCTTTTGCGGCAAGTGTGACAGGCGCAATTTTCAAGTCCACGCCTAACATTTCATCGCCGCTGTCGGCTTTACTGTCACCATCGGGATTGTAAAGATGGCCTGTTTTGTCCATAATCCAGTTACAATAATCCATGCCGTTTTCTGGAAGGGGCACCGTAATAAATGCGAAATATTTATTTACCGAAGCGACCCAGAGAAAATAGGCACTGTCTTTTGACAATTGGATGTCCTTAATGGTCTTTGCCTTGTTGATTGTTTTTTTATTAAGCTTTTCTCTGCCGACGGAGCCGTCCAGTTCTCTAAATCCGGCGATGATACTTCTCATATCAGTTCTGAACGCTTCTCTTTCGAGCCCGCTTGGTCCGGCTAAATTGAATCGTACGTTTTGTTTCGAAGCGGATAAGTTCTCGATAGTGGTGTTACAATCCAACAGGTAGCTTCCAGGAGTGACTTTATAGGTTTTTATTACTTTTACCACCGGCTCACTGGTGCCCTTGATTTTTATCACGGCCTCGAACCGTGCGGTTTGTGAATCATCGTCAGGCGAAGTTTCAACGTCGAAGCTTTTCCAGTGCAACTGCTGCAGCAACAATTGTAGTTTATGCTCGACAAATATGAATTCCTTGTTTGCCATAGCCAGTATTTCACTGCCGTGGCTTTCTATTACGGGTGAAATAATCACTAATGGCTGAGGATTTTTCGGATTGCGGTCTGTGAATCCATTCTTATTGCCGTTGCTAAATGTCGCTTTTCGGATGGCTGCCCCTTTGGTACTAAGTTCCAGTTGAAACTTATAACCGGTTTTTGGATCTTCCGTATTAGGATCCGCAGCTCCGATGATAATCGTTTTTGCAGGTGCATTATCGGCGCCAAAGGTAACGGAATCATCGGCTTGTAACCTGCTGTTTTCAGGTGTGCCTGCATTATCAGTTTCAGGTACATTTGCATCTTGTGGCTTTTGAACATTCGTTGTTTGCTGCAAGAGGATGGGGGACTTTTCAGGTTGTGATGAATCCTTGAAAAGTCCGGCCTCGACAACCAGAAGGGAGCAAAGTAAAACGTAACAAATTACAATCCATTTTATATGTCGCATTTTAATTCATCTACTACAAAATCACGTTATTTTATTTCTAAACTATTCTCCTCCGCTCATCTTCCGTTCTGCAACCGGTCGGCATGGAAATTATCCAATTCATCGATCGCGCGTATTTTTTTCATAGTCGTTTTATAATCGTACTCGATACGGACAAAGTGGACTTTATTTGCCTTAACGAACACATAACTTGCCCTATTATCCTTATCTCGCGGCTGACCGACCGAGCCGATATTGATAATCGCTTTTTCGTCGTCGATAATGGGATATGAATCTCCAAGCTCGGTCGGAAGATAAAAATCCGGCTCATCGAGAAAAACCCCCGGCATGTGTGTATGGCCGACGAAGCAAATATGTTTGATTCTCTCGAACAGCATCCGTACTTTCAGTGGATTGTTATAAACGTCATCGGGGAAGATGTACTCGTTTATAGGCCTTCTTGGAGAAGCATGAACGAAATCTATTGGTATCGAATCCGAACCTATTTTGTATTTGAGTATCCGGCGCATCGGCAGTTTGCCCAGAAAGTTCCAACGCCTGTCCCTGTTTTCTTTATCTTCCTCTGATTCGAGTACTTCCCGGGACCAGAAGCTTGCCTGTTCGGCCCCGAAATTGAAATTTGTCGGTTCGTAAAAAACGGCGTAATCATGATTGCCCAGAACACACCATTTTGTCCTGTCTATAATCAAATCGAGACATTCCTGTGGGTTTGGCCCGTAACCGACGACATCTCCGAGGCAATAAATTGTCTTTATGCCGCGTTTTTCGATATCGTCAAGAACCACAGTCAGAGCTTCGAGATTCGAATGTATATCGCTGACAACTGCAAACATACAAGTCCTTAATCAATAAAAAAACAACATTTACTAATATAAATTACTCATTTAAGTATTAATAGCTGAGTTACTTAATAACAGATATACTGCCCAAATGCCAGCATATTTATCAGCTTTTCTTGTATCCGGATTGGTTGTGTTATTTATTTGCTTTGTCTGTTTGTGCTGATATAATGCCGAAATATTATATAAAACTGACAGGTCAGGTTTTTCTGGCGGATATGAGATAGAGAAATGATAGCAACGACGCTTCTTGAAACCAGTGGATTGGTAAAAAAGTATTCAGGCAGGATAGTAGTCAATGAGGTTTCCATAACAATTGAACGGCAAAGTATTGTCGGCCTTTTAGGTAGAAATGGTGCTGGCAAGACCACAACGTTTAGAATGATTATCGGGATGATTACCCCCACAAGCGGCTCTGTGCTCTTCGAAGGACAAGATATCACAAAGCTGCCGATGTACAAGCGTGCACGATTAGGTATGGGGTATCTCTCGCAGGAGCCGAGTATTTTCCAGCGTCTGAGCGTTCGCGATAATCTCCTGGCGATTCTGGAAACAATGTCGATGTCCTGGCCTCAGCGCAGACGCCGGGCCGAAGAGTTAATTGAAAGTTTCGGACTGACCGAGGTCGCTAAAAGCCAGGGAAGGTTTCTCTCGGGCGGCGAGCGGAGAAAACTGGAAATCGCACGTGCTATGGTGACTGAGCCTTCGTTAATTCTTCTGGATGAACCTTTTAGCGGTGTTGACCCGATAGCGGTCGAGGAATTACAGAGTGAAATTCACCGTCTCGTTGATTCCGGCGTGAGTATTTTGATTACCGACCACAATGTCGAGCGAACTCTGGAAGTGGTCGATAAGGCTTATATCATCGATCACGGCAGGGTGATAGGCTCCGGTCCGCCGGCACAGATTATTCGCAACGAAACCGTTATAAAATCTTATCTTGGTAATACATTCGAAGGCGACGAATTCGATGAAATATAGCAGTATGTAGCTTATGTATTATGATTTACATTTTGTAACTAATTGCGAGATAAAAAAATGATAGATATTGAAAAATGCCGCATCACACATATTCCGGCGGATGTTTTAGGCAGGAGAGCTGAGCCGGTGGAAAAAATTGATGACAATATCCGTCAACTGGTGGACAAGATGTACGATATTATGCGTCAGAACAAAGGCCTTGGTCTGGCGGCTCCGCAGGCGGGCGTGTCGCTGCGGCTTTTTATCATTTCGCTCGACGGAAGCAGGGAGAACCTTAAGGTTTTTATTAATCCTACCGTGACGCCCGACGGCCGACTCGATTCCATTGAGGAAGGTTGCCTTTCGGTGCCGGGGATATATACGAAGATTCGAAGATATAAAAAGGCGAAAGTCACCGCAACCGACCTTGACGGCAATGAGTTTACCGAAGAGGGCGAGGGATTGTACGCAAAGGCCCTGCAGCACGAGTACGACCATATTGAGGGGATGACTATCGTCGATCGGATGAGCCAGACCGCCAAAATCGCACATCGAAAACAGCTAAAAAGACTCAATCAACAGCATGACAAACAAAATGGAGGGTAGGGGAGGATGTTGTATTAGGATGATTGGTGAGAGGCGAAAGAAGAAGGACGAAGGACGACATCATTCTTTATAGGTATTTACCTTCAAAAAATATAAAAGAGAACATTGGGAACTCAAACCAATGAAGATAGTGTATCTCGGCAGTGGTGAATTCGGCATCGGTTGTTTGGATGCCCTGGCAGATTCGGCTCACGAGCTGGTCTTTATCGTGACCCAGCGGCCGCAGCCTGCCGGTCGGGGCAGAAAGGAATGTCCGACCCCGGTTTCTCTCTGGGCGGAGGCTCATCTGGTTCCCTTCGTTGAAACCGACGATGTAAACAAGCCTGAGATTATCGAAAAGATAGCCGGTTACCGGCCGGACTTGATAGTTGTTATCGCGTTCGGGCAGAAAATCGGCGCTGAATTAATTAACTTGCTGCCCAAAGGCGCCATCAATGTCCATGCGTCACTGCTTCCCAAATATCGCGGGGCGGCACCGATTAACTGGGCGATTATCAATGGCGAAACCAAAACCGGCAACAGTATCATCACATTGTCTGATAAGATAGACGCCGGGCAGATTTTGGCGCAGAATGAAACGCAAATTGCTCCCGATGATACCGCCGGTTCTCTGCACGATAAGCTGGCGAGATTGGCGGTCCCGCTGCTGTTGGAGACCGTGGAGAAAATCGCCGCCGGGTCGGCTGTATATACCGAACAGGACCATTCCAAAGTGACTCTTGCGCCGAAGCTCGGTAAATCTGACGGCCATTTGGATTTCTCCGAACCGGCGAAAGTCCTGGCGCTAAAAATCCGCGGCTTATGGTCCTGGCCGGGCGCTTCGGCAAATTACATCTCCAAACAAACAAACAAATCCGCACGAGTCACTATCGCAATGGCACAGGTTGTTGCCTCTTCCAATCCTGCCGGACTGCCGGTTGGGACACTCGATGAAAATCTCAACATCATCTGCGGCGATAGCGCTTTGAGGGTGACACGAATCAAGCCGAGCGGCTCAGCGCTTATGGACTTTAAGAGCTTCGTCAACGGCAGACATACTCAGCCCGGTGACGTATTTACAAAAATAGAAACTTAAAAACGGCCTTTCTCTTTGTAGTTGCACTTGCTTTTTAATCATTTCAAGCCTATAATACTGCTATTAAATGAGATATTTTTCAGTTGAGGGAGCTGATTATGAATGCAAAGACCGGTGAAGCCAAGAAACAGTCATCTATTCGAAAGTTTGGATTACTGGTGGTTGTGGTCTTATTTGTTCTCTTTATATATATTCAAACAACTTCCCTGAGTCTTCTTAGCATTATTGATATAGGGCCCTCACCGCCAGATTTAAGTCGATGTATACACATAGAGGTAGTGTACAGGCTTCCATTAATAGAGTATTTTCCTTCAATCAGTGGATTTGATCCTAACCTCCTTAGTGCTGCTGAAACTGCGTATCTTGAGTCTCTAAAAGGATTTGTAATTGATGACAAAAAAAGTATTAGACAAATTGCCCGTGCGGTAAATTCAGGCTCGTACAATGAAGCTGGAAAAAAAGATATTAATCCCGCGATGTACAGGTTTAACGTTAGTGTTACTGGTTACCGAAATGATGAACGCATCGCAATAATAAAAATGTACAAACTAAACTTCATTCTGGACGAAAACGATCAAAGATTTGATTATAAAAAGAGTTTGCCTAATCTTTTATTGTTTGTGCCTCAAAATATGAAGCCGTCTGTCTATCGAATGCTATGCTGTGAAATTTTATCCGAAGTTTGGGAATTATTGAGGTCAAATCATGAAGGCTCTATGTCATACCCGTCACCAAATAGATGGTGTGATGAAGTCTTAGAGGATATGGCAGAAGAAAGTGTATTAAACAAGAAAAATATAAAAGAGCTTTTTAAATGTCCATCTGGGGGCCATTATGCGATGAATCCGAATTGTAAGCCGAGCTCGCCGTATGATATGGTACTTTTATTCGAGACGAAAGCAGGCTGGAACCAGCACGGCGGACCGGAACTATTTACCTTCGATAATCACGACCCAAAAGGCGGCTGCGTCTTGTTCAATGACGGCACTGTCAAATTCATTCGCACCGAAGAAGAACTCAATAACCTCCGCTGGAAATAATGACACGGGGGAATGATAAAGATAATCGGGCTGGTTAAAAGGTAATAAGGATGTATAATTTGCGGCATGTCCGAACCAAAGAATAAAACCGCTCGATTTATCGCCGCTGAGGTGTTGAATCAATTCGATCCGAAACGCAACTACGCCGGTGCAATCCTCAACAGGATGCTGCCGGAGACCGAGCAGAAGCAGCGGGCGACGGACCTTGTCTTCGGCTCGATAAGGAATCGTGCCGCTATCGATGCCGTGATTAATACGTTCTCCGGCTGTCCCCTTGAGCGAATCCAGAAGAAGCTTCTGAATATTATTCGCATCGGCCGATAGTTTCAAGATTCTGGTAGTTTGTTCACTGTTTCACAGATTTTGTCCGCTAAGGACTGACGCATAGTTCTTCCTTTTGCATCAAGTTGCTTCATGTGCTTCGTCATGTCAAAGAAGTCAGCATAAAGCTTCCGAAGTTCCGATAGCATGTTTTTCCCTTCGGAATTGCCCATCTCCTGATATGCGTTCTCAATTTGAGGAAGTACTTCGTTAACGTGCTTTTCACCAACCTGCGGAAGCAGCTCCTTCCACACACGGATTGCTGCCGCAAAGTCCTTCCTGGCAGCGAAGTCTGAAGCTTGAACCTTCTGTTGCACTATTGCACTATTTGCCTTTTTCTTAGCGAGATTGGCCCAGATGATTAAAGCGACGAAGACAAAGGCGAAAACAATTGATCCGATGAAGTGCAATGATGGCTCATGGCCCGAAACAAGCATGGCGATAAGAATGCCCACCACGATAGCTAACAACACTCCAGAAATAATCCACCGTATTGTAGTCATCGACTTCTTGTCAGACATGATTGCTCTCCTCTTTTCAGTCCTTTAATTTCTTCTTATATTGTTCCCATTCTTCCGGCGAGTATTTGCTACCTTTCTGACGCGCTTGGTTATCGACTGAGCGTCTGAGGAAAAACTTGATTACCTCACCAATGATGTACCCACCAGCGGCACAGATGCCAGCAATGAATGAAGCCTCACTTTCGCCTTTTCCCAAGATGATCCCAATGACTCCCCCGACACATGCAGTAATCCACGGAATGTACTTCATTTCGCCTTTACCTCCTTTCGCCGAACGAGATATTAAATGCTTTCTCTACCAGTAAAAAACTAAGATAGTCAAGATTTTCGTGGTTTCAAGACAAAAATGATGCATTAGGGGATTAATAGGAGTTAGAATGAAAATGTATAAATAGCAAAGCTAATGAAAAGTATGAAACAAACACATACATCAAGATTCGTTGCTTATGAAGTATTGAACGTGTTTAAGCCGAAGCGCAACTATGCCGGTGCAATCCTGAACAAGATGCTGCCGGAGACCGAACAAAAGCAGCGGGCGACGGACCTTGTCTTCGGCTCGATAAGGAATCG
Source organism: uncultured Pirellulales bacterium (assembly GCA_964508785.1). GTDB lineage: Bacteria > Planctomycetota > Phycisphaerae > Sedimentisphaerales > Anaerobacaceae > JAFGPS01. The sequence goes on from CAZDVE010000044.1 coordinate 14,039, forward strand.
TGCCGCTATCGATGCCGTGATTAATACGTTCTCCGGCTGTCCCCTTGAGCGAATCCAGAAGAAGCTTCTGAATATTATTCGCATCGGCTGTTATGAGCTTATCTATTCGCTGGCGACGGTGGATTATTCGATAGTCAACGAGGCGGCTGAAAACGCAAAAGCCATCGCCGGGAAAAAACAGGTCGGCTTTGTCAATGCACTTTTACATCAAGTCATAAGGCACATCACCGAGCGCCAAATCGAACTCTCGCAGGCCGATGTCAGACGCACACTTATACAAACAGCGGTGACCGGCTGTCAATTCGATGCGGACTTTCTGCCGGATAGCAAAGCCAAGCCGGCAGATTATTTGAGCACGGTTTTCTCGCTGCCGCAATGGCTTGTCGCAAACTGGCTGGCGGAATTCGGCGAGGAATCGGCGGGGAAAATTTGCCTGGCACAAAACCGCAGGCCGTCGATTTATATCAGGCCGAACAGGTTAAAGACTACTGCGCAGGAACTTGTCGAGAAATTCGAGAAAGAAGGTATCGAGCTGGAGCCGGTGCCTGATAAAGCGGTCCTGCTGGTGAAAAGTCCGAGGTCTGTCTCGAAACTGCCCGGTTACGAGGATGGCCTGTTTGTCGTTCAGGATGTTACAGCCTCGCAGCCGGTCGAGCTTCTGGCACCGCGGCCTGGCTGGGAAATACTCGATTTGTGTGCCGCTCCGGGCGTTAAGACAACACAATTAGCAGAAGTCACCGGTGACTCGGCAAGGATTACAGCGACTGACATCGACGAACAGCGGCTCAAAAGAGTCAAAGAAAATTTCAAGCGGCTTGGCATGAAGAGCGTCGAGATTGCTCCTTATGACCGGTTACCGAATTCAAAGTTCGATTGTCTGCTGCTGGATGTGCCGTGCTCGAATACCGGCGTGTTGGCCAGGCGAATCGAGGCCCGCTATCGCATCAGCCCGGAGGCAATTACCGAGTTGGCCGAGATACAGAGCAGGCTGCTCGACAAGGCTGCGGGATTATTAAAACAGCACGGCAAAATCTGCTATAGTACGTGTAGCATTCAAAGGCGGGAAAACAGCGATGTTGTGGAAGATTTCCTGCATCGTCATCCGGAATTTGCTATCGAAAGCGAGCAGCTTGTTCTGCCGTCGGCGGAAGCTTTCGACCACGACGGCGGCTATACTGCAATCCTTAATAGAATGTAGCAGAGTGAGTCAAAAATTGATTCGATTACACTGGATTCCCGCTTTCGCGGGAATGACAGAGGAAAAGGCATGTTATATTTTCCAAGCGTGTTGGGTAGTTTCAATCGTACTGAATCACGAACTGGCTCTCCTGGCCGGTCTCGTATTTTTCATATAATGGACAGTATGTTTTTACATGGATAGTTTTGCCGTCGGGCAGAAACTCGAGCAGCCGAAGCCAGCTTGTACCGCCTAACGGCCGTGCCTGGAAATTGACAAGCATCTGGTGCACTTTGTTTCCATGGTCTGTCGTGCTTGTCAGAAAGCCGAGCCCGTCGTTAAGGACGTGTCCGTTGATGACCATGAAAACATTTTTGTTCTTTGTGATGAGCTTATCCCAGATTTCCTGCCCATCGTTAACTCCACCGGCCGTTCCGTAGCTGTGAGGATTCCATTTTTGGCTGTTGCCTTTTGTCTGCCAGTCGTATCTTATAGAGTCACTATACAGATAGGCATGTGTCAAAACAAAAGCCCCGCGGTCCGGGAATTTATGCAGTATTTGGTTGGCCCATTGAAGCGTTTCGTCACGCGGGCCCCACTCGAGGCCGAGTACAAGCCATTTTTTACCGTCGGCCTCGAAGAGGTGGTAGTTGTTTTCTATTCTTCCGGCGGTCATCGTTCCGCCAAAGGTCGGCCAGATCTCGAACCGGGAGGGTGGGAAATAATCGTTTATAAATGTCGAGCGGTCTTTAGCCATATTGCCTTTAACGCCGTAGTCGTGATTTCCCGTTACAATCGCATAAGGCACAACGCCGTCCATGCGGCTAAGTGCACGGTCGGCCCGCTCCCATTCCAATCTCGTGTTGTAGTCGGTTATGTCACCATTTTGCAGCACATATACGATATTGTATTTGTCTTTATTGTCCACGACCCACTGCGTCTGCAAATCGAACATGCCGGGATATTGCGAGCAATATGTCTGTGTGTCCGGAAGGACCACCAGCGTCCACGAGCCGGGAACAAACGGCAGGGGAGGTTCGTTGACTTCGGAAGCACTTGAAACTACTTTTTTGGCAATGAGGTCGTTTTTACCGGTTTGCATACATCCGGCCATAGACAAAAAAATTCCCATTATTATCAACAGGTAATGTTTATTTGTTGCCGCCATTTTTTTTATTTCCTTATTTACTTAAAAACAAAAACTCTCAGATTGTTAACATAAGGAGCTTATTATAAGCTCCGGCATTGATTTTAAAAGATATAATAACTGAAGCGGCGCAGGTTTCATATATGACGGATAGTTTATAAAAATCTGGAAGTTCAATCCACAACTTTTCCACAAAACAGAATTGCGCTGTGCAAAACATGTGAAAAATAAACTTTTTTTGTGCGCAAAGTCAATACCGACAGCAACCTCTACGAAGTGGAAAAGAAAATTGCCAAAATGCAATTGATTTGTATTCACATTTTTTAATAATAGTTAATTGAGTTGAAAATAAAGAATGGATTCTCTTCCTTCATTTATTGACGAACATTCTTTTGAGCTTGAGTTCGGTAATGCAGGATGAAAGCCTGGTAAATCGTAATTGTACCTGTTTTGCTGTTTCATGCAGGCAGTGGCCAGGGCTCAGAACAGGGGAGTATATCGATGCAGAGCACATTCACGGATGAAAAGGGCCACGTTTCGCTAAAAGATAGCGAAATGGCAACCCAAAAAATCAACTCGGCGGCTGAGCTTATTAACTCGATTAACGAAGCTCTCGCCGAGAAAGTTGGAGCCCAGAAATTTAGGGTCTGGTTTAAGAATTCAACAAAGCTTTCGTTGAACGGCGAATATTTGAAAGTCGGTGTTCCAAACACTTTCATAGCGAGTTGGATTGAGAACCATTTTTTGAACGAGATAAGTGAGGCGGTTCGAACGGTAACCGGCACTGAGGCGAAGGTCACTTTTACTATTGATCCTGAGCTAACAGGCAATCAAAAACGTTCGCAACTTGATTCACAAGTCTCTGTTGAGTCAACATTAGAGGAAGGCCGGTATCGAAGCCGGTCTCACGGGGCCCGGAAGATGGGGGCATCTGCCGTAGGGCAGAATCGCAGGAGGAAACTTAAGCTCTCTCTGGATACGTTCGTTGTCGGCCAGTCGAACGAACTGGCTTACAACGCCGCGAGGGTGGTCGTAAATGAGCAACAAAGTCCTTTTAATCCGCTGTTTATTCATGGAGGATACGGGGTAGGCAAGACACATTTGCTGCAAGGGATTTGCAATGCAGTGTGGCAGAAGCGCCCCCAGACTAATTGGCTGTATCTTTCAGCGGAGGATTTTGCCAATCAGTTTGTGCTGGCCTTGAAGACAAAAAAGCTGGAGGCTTTTCGACGCCGAATGCGACAAACGGATTTGTTGGCAATCGACGATATTCACTTCCTGGCCAGCAAGCCATCAACGCAGGAGGAATTCCTGCATACTTTTAATACAATAAACCTGGCAGGAAAGCAGGTGGTTCTGGCTTCGGATGCGCATCCGAAGATGATAGGCCAGCTTTCCGAAAAACTTGTTAACCGGTTTGTCTCAGGCATGGTGGTCAAGATTGAAGCGCCGGACTTCGCCACGCGATGCGAGATTTGCAGGCGTTTTGCAGAAAATGTCAAAACACCAAATCCCGGCCTCCCGGATAGCGTGATAAAATACATCGCCGAGAACCTTCGCTCCAATGTCCGGGAGCTTGAAGGAGCCGTGCTGAAACTGATTGCATTTGCATCGTTAAAAAATGACAAGGTCAATCTGACGATGGCCAAGGCGGTTCTGGCTGAGCATCTGGAGCGGTGTGACCCGATAGTTCACGTTTCGGATATCCAGTCGGCGGTGGCGACGTATTTTGATATCACACCTGCAAATATGCATTCATCCAAGAAGAACAGGACGGTGGCGTTAGCTCGGCATTTGAGTATGTATTTGACCAGAAAGCATACACGAATGTCGTCGTCGGAAATAGGAAGGGTAATGGGCGGCAAAAATCACGCCACCGTTCTTTTGGCCTGCAGGAGGATTGAAGAGCTGCTCAAGAAAAATTCTGATGTTCGCTGGCAAGGCTCTGCCGGCAACAAAATCTCCAAGGCCAGGGCGGTAATCGGCGAGCTGGAGGAGAGCATCTCCCGCTAAGATTTATGCGCGTGTAGTCTGGACGCTTGTGTTGGCTTGTTTGTAATTATCTTTGGATTGACAGCTTAAAATCAATGGTCATTTTAAGTGTCATCGCCGCTTTTGAATCCGGCATTTCCTGCGTGACGACTTGCATTACCTGCTTTGCCTCGCTTAATCTGCCGGTATGATAATAAACGTAGCCCAAAAGAAATCCTAATCCGGGCGCATCGCTTTTTTGCAGCCATTTATTCAAATCGCTTATTTTTGAATTGAGCTTATCGGGGCCACCCATCAATTCTGCGAGATCGATATGAGTTTGTAAATATTCGGGGTCGAGTTCAATAGCCCTGATAAGATGCAGTGCGCTGCTTACGTATTCACCGGCGGCGAAAAGCGCATGGCCTCTTCCGGCGTAGCAAAGCGGGTCCTCCGGTTTGTAGATAGCCGCCAGAGAGAAAGTGTCCGCAGCCTGATAGAACCTGCCGATGTTAAGATGGCCTTCGGCGGCCCGGTAAAGCTGGTTATACTTCGACTGTGAATAGGATTCATAATCTTGGTACCGGTCCGTGATGTGATTGGCTCCGGCGGATATTTCAGCTTGCGATAATTGACTTATCCCGGACGGCGCAGCATTATAGCTTCGGGAGCTTTGTGACCGGGACTCAGGGGCATGATTGAGGCTGCCGTTTGTTTGTCCGGGCAGTTCCTGATTGGTTTGACCGGGTGTATATGAGCTTGCTGTTCGAGGTCGGTCGGTAGTTCCCTGAATGGAGGTTCCTAATCGGGTCGTATCTTCCGTTGGAGTTTGCAAACGACTGTCTATCGACCTTATCAGGTCATCGAGCTGCCTTTGTATTTGTGCCAGGCTTTCTTTTGTCCCGGTATCCTGTGTTGTTGAATATCTGTCGATTTGCTCCTGATATTGTCGTGTACCAGTCAGATTTGAGCCTGTATTTGGTTGATATGCAGTATTAACGCTGTCCGGCACGGGCCTATTGAAAGTGCCGGGCGAGTAGGCTGAAAAAGAAGTTTGCTTTTCGGTACTATCGAATTCACCGGTGGCCAGCTTTTCATATCCTCTTTGAGGCGGCAAATACCGTGACATATTTGCAGGAGCGGATTCATCTGTGGTCATTGAAGATGCTGTCTCTTGAGTACCATATCGGGATGGATTTGGGCTTTGTTGCCATTGATTAATTTGCTCTCCGTAAGGAGTCCCTATGACTGCCGTTTGCTGCGAGCTGTGCACGGGTAGTTCCGTCTGTGGGCCTGTCAATGTAGTCTGATTTTCAGTGTATTGGGAATTATACCGGAGGTTCTCGGTGGCATTCGGATTTGCCTGGGTCTGTTGTCTGTACTGCTGATATGTCACTGCGTCATCCCGCTGGTATTGTTCGAACCGGCTCTGAGATTGCTGCTCATTTAGACGGGGACTCGAAGATATCGACCGCGGCTGGCTTAGAGTATTATTTCGTGTGCCCGCCAGTCCTGGATTATATAGCTGCCACAAGGCAGGGGAGCGGTCGGAAGTATTCCAGTTTGAAACAGCCGGCTGGTTCTTTGAAGTTTGTGAGTCGGATGAGTATCGCGAGCCGTTGTTGATGGTCGTATTTCCTGCGGTTGCGATACCGGAGCGACTCTGTGACATTGTTGTCACTGTCGATGACGGCAGGTAATAGCTCTGGTAATTTGTGCCGGCTCTCGAGCCGACTGCGTTGGTGTTTCGAGTACGGCTGATATCTTCGGCACCGGCCGAGTCCCGCATAAACGAGCTCAAAGACGACGAACCGAGTGACGCGTTGAAACTCGAAGGGGAGGTATATGGCACGTTCCCGCGGAAGTGCATGCCGCGACGGACGTTTCCTGTAACGATTTGGTTGCCGTTCGTGTCGATGGTGTTGGACGTATCGACAACAGAGCTTCTGATGTAGCTCTGCGGTGTCGTGGTTGCACCGGCGGGGTTTTGCACCGAATAGACTTCCACAGCAGAGAATGCAACTAACAACGTTGTGACGATAATAAAGAGCCGATTCTTCATCATAATAGATACCTGAATAATTATGGTTTTTGTCTTAAATCGGCCATTATCAGGCTCCGCTTAAGGTCATTGCCGGTAATTTTTATAAGACGGCAATTACATTTCATTCTGAGCAAACCGCAGGGAATACACGGATAGTAAGAAATACTGTGTGATTTGAGGATTATTTAATTTCTTTTGTATTTTGGCTTTTCCGCCCAGCTTAGTTTGGTGGCTAAGGTATCCCACTGGCTTCGAAGTGGATTATTTACAATTAGAAAATCGCTTTCCTGTCTCTGAACTTTTACTACATCGTCGCTCGAGAGTCTCAGAGAGACCTGGCCGTCGATGGAGATGGTCGTTCCTTCATTTACCCGCAGGCCTAATACCTCGATAGTACTGCCGGCGTTTATGACAATCGGACGAAAGCTCAGTGAATGCGGGCAGATCGGCGTAATAGTAATCGCATCCATCTTTGGTGAGACAATAGGGCCGCCGGCGGATAGATTATAGGCTGTTGAGCCGGTAGGTGTGGAGATTATCAGCCCGTCGCTGACACAACCGGCCAGAGGCTGAGAGTCCACAAGTATCTTCAATTCAATCATTCTAAAGGGCGGGCCGGCTGTGATGAAACAATCGTTAATGGCCGCAGAGCAGAATTTCTCCTTTGTTTTTTCTTTATGCCCCTTATCAGTACTGGAAACCGCACACTTTAGCATCATTCGCTTATCTATCGGAGCGGTTTCTTTTATCAGGTGAGGGAAGAAGTCCTTGAGCTCTTCAACGCTGAATTCCGCTAAGAAACCGAGCTTGCCGACGTTTACGCCTATCACCGGCACATTTGCCTGGCTGACGGACCTTGCAGTTGAGATGATACTGCCGTCGCCGCCGAAGACGACTGCATAGTCGCAATTTTTCAGAATATTTTGTGTTTCGGTTTTTTGCTCTTTCGTCAATTCGGCTTTGTCATCGCAGGAAAATTCCAGTTGTTCAATGCTGTAGCTGCCGATTATATCGGACTTGTCTTTGGCGAAGCCGATAAACTGCTCGATTGCCTTGCTGACTCCCTGCTTTTTGGGGTCGCCGAAAATTACTAATTTGGTTGGAGATTTCATATTCTATTCCTGTTTATACCTCGAAAGCAATCAACAACATGTCATTGCCCACAAGACACCTTACGGTGCTGTGAAAACCGGTGCGGGAATAACAAAATCCAGACAACCAATTTCCGGTTTATCAATCGAGCATTTCCATGGCCGTCTTTACTATTGTATCGGCATTTATACCAGCCTGTAAAAGTTGTGATTCTCGAGAATCATGTCCGATAAATGTCCTTGGAGCACCAAGTAGCCGGACCGCATTAAGAGGACATTTTCTTGCGGCCGCCATCTCGAGCACCGCCGAGCCGAACCCGCAGGCGACTGTATGGTCCTCAACTGTGATTATACCTTTTCCCTGCTTGAGACCGGAAATAATTTTTGTATCGAGGGGTGCAGCGAAACGCGCATTAATCACATCGACTGCGGTTCCCTGCTCTTCCAGCAGCTTTGCCGCCTTTAAGGCTTCGGTTAAAATACTGCCGTAGCTGACTATCGCGAGCCGGGAGTTTTTCGAGTGTTTGACGGTCACGCTTTTGCCGAGTTTGAACGCCCGGCTGCAGGCGGCTTTTATAAACGGCTTCGGAGGGACATGGTCCTTGGGATATCTTATAACGACCGGGCCTTCATGGCCCAGCGCGAATTCCTGTACCAGTTTCATTTCAGTATCATTGGCCGGCGCCGTTAAGACCATATTTGGCATCATCCGCATAAAGCCGATGTCCATCAGGCCGTGATGAGTAGGGCCGTCCGGGCCGACGAATCCCGCACGGTCAATGCAGAAGATCACCGGCAGATTCTGAAGTGCCACTTCCTGAAATATCTGGTCAAAGCTCCTTTGCAGGAAGGTCGAGTAAATACAGACGAAAGGCTTAAGTCCGTTGCGTGCCATACCTGCGGCCACATCGACCGCTGCCCCTTCGGCAATGCCGACATCGTAGAACCTCTCGGCGAATTTCTTGCGGAAATTCATCAGCCCTGTGCCGTCGCACATCGCCGATGTTATCGCTATGATTCTCTTGTCCCGCTCGGCCAGTTCCGAGAGATGTTTGCCGAATGATTTGGTGAAGGTCCTCTTGCCCGGCGTCGGGGTCGATTCGATGGTCTCGCCGTTAATCTTGAACGGGCCGGTCGAGTGAAATTTTGTGGGGCCCTGGTCGGCAGGCTTGAAGCCCTTGCCTTTTTTCGTGTAAACATGCAGAATTGCCGGATGTTCCAGATCGGCCAATGCTTCGAACAGTTGTGTCAGCGAATCTATATCGTGCCCGTCAACCGGGCCGAAGTATGGAATTCGCAGACTCTCGAACATCTGGGAAGCCGGCAGGACCATTCTGATGCTCCGCTTGATTCGTTCAATCGCATCTTCAACACTTTTGCCGATGACCGGCATGTGCTCCAGTATATTGTTGGTCGTCTTGCGAAGGTCCTCATACGTCTGGCTCAAACGTACTCTGGAGAAGTGTTTAGCCATAGCGCCGACGGTTGCATCGATTGCCATCGAGTTGTCGTTCAGGACAATCAGCAACTGCCGCTTGACAAGACCGAGGTTGTTGAGCGCCTCGAACGAAGTGCCGTTGACGATGCTCGCGTCGCCGACCACCGCCACGATTTTATTATCCTGTTTTTGATGAATCTGTCCTATCGCCATTCCGATAGCTGTGGCTATTGCGGTGCCTGCGTGCCCGATGGCGAACTGGTCGTATTCGCTCTCGGCGGGATTGGGAAAGCCGCTGATACCGCCTGAATGACGAAGATTTGCGAATTTGTCTTTTCTGCCGGTGATTATTTTGTGGGCGTAGCACTGGTGGCCAACGTCCCAGAGCAGCTTGTCGGTTTTGAAATCGAAGACGCAGTGCAATGCCAGAGTCAGTTCCACCACGCCGAGATTGCTGGCAAGGTGCCCGCCGGTCTTACTGACCGAACGCAGGATAAAATCGCGTATCTCCTCAGCCAGTTTCGTAAGCTGCGGCACCGAGAGCTTCTTGACGTCGGCTGGACTATTGACATGTTCTAATAACTTACCCATCAACCACTTTCTATACGCCCATTTTAATTATCATCGGTAAGGCCGGATTTAACGAATCAGTTTTCTTCAAAGGCAACCGGTTCACATTCAAAGCTTTCTGTTATTCATCTGATGTTTTACCACGAAAACCTTCAGGATACTACTGTAATAGCATCGAATTGTCTGATATAAGGTGCGATTTTCGACACGTTTGCGCAAGTATTCAAAAACAAAAAACCGAATTTTGAAATTTTTTTTATTCCTTACCCTACAAAGAGTTAGCTCTCCGGCCATCTCGAAAAATGCCGTTTTTTTCGACACGTTTGCGCAAGTAGCCACCATTATGGGGGGATGATTTTTTTGTAGTCCGCTTGAGGACGCCATACGACACAGATAAAAAATGGCCGGTAAAACGAAGAAACCAAAGGAACGATACCTCAAGATACCGTACCATATCCTCAACATAGAACGGCTGGGCCTGAGCGAGAAGGTCCTGATGGCTCATATATACAGCTTCGGCGAGAAAGGATGCTGGCAGAGCAACGCCACGCTGGCAAAGATTTTCTTTGTTAAAGAACGTACGATTTCGCGATGGGTACGTATGCTTAAAAAGGCTGGTCTGATTCTGTGGGTCCATCCAAAAGGCCGATATCGCACGCTCTGGGCGAAATCGCACCCGCAAGTAAGGTCGGCTCAGTCATTGTCGTATATGAAAGAGAAAATCAGCAAGGAAGCGGTTGTCAAGGGTCACGCCGCCAAGATTCTGCAAGGACAATGTTGTCGAGAGGGTATGGACAAAACCGGCGTACCTACTGCGACAAAACAGTGCTTTCAAGCACGCCAAAATTGTCTACATATTAATAACACGATATATAAAGATATAAATGAAGAAATAACTGCACCGCCTTCGCCGTTGCCGGCCGGAGGGCCGGCTCCGGCGGTGCTGGTCGAGAGGAAAAAGTCGGCTCAATCGAATATCGAGCGATTCGGCAAAAACTTCGGCTCGGCCAAACCCTGGCGGCCGCCTTCCGAGCAGGAATTCGAGAAACGCAGACAGCGACAGCGAAAGGCACTGCTGCACTAAGCCAGCAGGGACGCCGCCGATTCGATGCCGGCATTGGAAGCCACTGGAAAAAGATGACTATAATTGAGAAATCTCAGCATTTTGTACTTGATTTATGTCGATATTAACCTATAATATGTAAGTTAATACTTATTAACCATGCTTATTCAGATTAACGATGTAAGTTAGGCTATAACAATGACTAATAGACCATATATAACAATATCAGAGCTGGCGGATATGTTAGGCATAAGTCGTGTGGCGGTTTGGAAGCGGGTGAAAAAGGGCCGGATAAAAGCCGAAAAAATCGGCAATATGTATGTAATAACCGAAAGGGAAGTGGCCAATATTCTCAGGAAGAAACCGACCGCAAAAGATAAAAGCCAAATCGAAAAGGCAGTTAAGAAGGTAATTAAAGACTACGGCGAAGTATTGAGAAAGCTGGGTACAGAGTGAGAATCATCACTATAGCAGATGTCGAGCACATTGCTTTTAATCTGGCAAGGCAATGGATGGCTTTTGACGAACCAATTCCGGATTATTCTACACGTTTTCCGCATATTCTTGAGAGCTGTCTTATAACACCGTTCCAGAAGTTTTCAAAAAAGTCCCTGTATCCTTCGTTGGTTGCAAAAGCGAGCATCCTGCTTTACCTGATGATTAAGAACCATCCTTTTCAGAACGGCAACAAGAGAATTGCACTTACTATTCTGCTTGTTTTTTTGTATATGAACGGCAAGTGGCTTCAAGTGGATAATCAGAACTTGTACAATTTTACACTGTGGGTTGCACAAAGCCCGTCGGAACTTAAAGAGGAAGTTGTTCTGGGGATTGAGAAGTTTATCAAAAATTATCTGGTTAAGCTGGATGTAAAAAGCTGACATATAAAAAAACATACCTGGCATCGCGGGAATTTATAAGGTTTCATACAAGGATCGCAGAGAGCGACAGCGAAAGGCACTGCTGAGGATAGCCAGGTTTTTTTCACTGACAAAAACAGGAATCTCCTGTATAATGTAAAATTGAGATTACAGACAAGGGAAATTATGGAAGCTTGTAAGAAGAGAAACATTGTTCACATCAAAGATGTGTGCGTTATCCTTACCTGTATCGCATGTGTTGTTTTGGCTTTTTCCTGTAACTATATCTCAAAAGAAACCGAAGACCCTTCAAAAGATGTTAAAGATAAAATTGCCGCAATGGAACAATGGCTAAGCGTTGTTGAGACATCGAAAGATTCGCAAATCGTTCCACTTGTTAATTCCGCAGTGCATAGGACCGGCCGGTTGTGGCAGGAGTTTCAAAATCTCATAACTTCGGGACAGGTCAGATTAAAACCCTGGCAGGGGGCTGATATCGCAAGCGAAACGTGGGATTCACCGGATGATAAAGTAGAGATATCTCTTACATTTAGAACCGAAGACAGACTTTTATCAGAATGTAAAAAAAGGGTGTATTCTCAGGAAAATACTGTAGAGCAGTTTTACCGTCTTACCTTCTATAAGGATTCCGAGTCAATAAAATACTGCGAACTGGATAAAGATGAGTTTCTCTGGTTTTATCCGAGAAACAAGATAAGACGTTATTCACGCCGGCTCAATCCTGATGAAACAGACTCGGAAATTTGGTATTCAATTGAATGGGACCAGGACGGAAAGATAATTAACGAGCTAACACAAACCTTCCAAATACCTGAAATCCAGTTACCTGCTCGAAATAACTATTAATAAGATAATTGCCGCTGCTTTGATGGCTGTTTTATAGCTGATTCTCCAACCGGAAGCGCCGAAGTTCTGACAAAGCTTCTGCCTAACCTACCTCAAGCCGGCAGATTGAAATTTCCATTAAAAATACGTAGTCACCACAATTGACAAATCCCAATTCTGGTGATACGAGGTTATATCCGTATTTGCAGTTCGTAAGTTGAATTTCGCATACGCCCAGGAATTTACTGACACATTGATTAATACATTAACAGCAGAAGGAGGGCACTCGCATTTTGTATCATGCGTTCACCTGACAGAGAAATGTCTCTGTGCAGATATGCTTTAAGTAAGGCGTAAAAGCAGGAGGCTTTTTTATAAATCGCATTTAAAGAGAGGAGGTCAATTCACGCACTCGCGAAGTAATGATGGGCAAGGGATGTGCCTTGCCGTGAATTAGTTACAAATATTTTTAAGGAGAGAGAAAATGAAAAGGAAAAATGTAGCAATCCTGGCAATCATTATGTTGCTGCTAACAACAAGTATCGGATTCGCCGGCCTAAGTGACGGTTTGGTAGCTTACTACCCATTTAATGGAAACGCTAATGATGAATCTGGAAATGGAAACCATGGGACTGTTAATGGAGCCACTTTGACGTTAGATAGGAATGGGAATGTCGATAGCGCATATTATTTCAACGGAGTGAGTGACTTTATTCAGATACCAGGTGCACCTTTTAATCTTGACACTTCAGACGTGACGTTAAGTGCTTGGATTATAGCGAATACCATGACTATGGGTGGGCATGGGATTATTTCAAAACGTGACGGAGCGATAGCATGGTCTGCTGGATATACTATGGAGGTGGATGGAGACGTTCAAAAAGTCAATTCAACTATTGGCGACGGGAGTGGTTCTAAAGCAATATTTCGTAGTTCAAACACGGTGACCGATGGTCAGTGGCACATGGTTACAGCCGTGTCCGACCGCGACGGATATGGCCAGATCTATATCGATGGTGTTCCGGATGGGACAGCTACTTCAATTTCGCATCGCTCCGACTCAATGGACAACGGATACGATCTCTTGATCGGTCAGACGATAGCAAGCTACGGTGAGCCCGGCTACTTTCTTGGGGCTATTGACGAAGTCCGAATTTACAACCGGGCTCTTACTGCTGACGAAGTATCTCAATTATTCAATTTGCCGCCAGTTGCAGACGCTGGCCCTGACCAAGCTGTTTATGCCTGGGATGATGGTATAGCTGAGGTGACTCTTGACGGCTCAGGCTCATACGATCCGGACGGTGATGAGCTTACCTATCAGTGGACATGGACAATCGATGGAGATATCTATAATGCAGAAGGCATAAGCCCGACAATCGAACTTCCTGTCGGAGTACACCCTATCGAATTGGTTGTAAATGACGGGTCAATAGATTCCGAGCCGGATGAAGTTGTCATAACCGTTGTTGAGCCGATGGAAGCGCAGCTTTGGATATTCCCGGCGACGATTCACCGGCACAGAGGCTTTCCGGAAATAACAGCGGTTGTTCGTTTGCCTGAAGGTATCACAAAAGATCAAATCGATATCGGCCAGCCTCTTTTGTTATATCCCGGTGGTATTGAAGCAATGTGTCAAGGTGCGATTCAGTGGTGTGGATGGGGGATACCACGCACGAGTATTATCGCCTTCTTCAGTAAGGCCGACCTGATGGATGCTGTTCCCGACAATGGTTATTCAGAATTATTTGTCGTGGGCCAACTCAACACCGGTCAGTATTTCTACGGCAGTGATTTTGTTCGGATAGTCAGTTGGTGTTGGTGGAGACCTATATGGTAGATGATTATTGCAAATAAGATATTCCTATTGTGTTGATTTCATTAGAAAAGAAGGGGCTGCGATGATTTTTTTGCAGCCCTTTTTTTAATAGTATAAAAAAAAGGCCGTCCCGACGTTAGTCGTCCCTTCCGGGACTTCGGAATGGCCCGTTGGTTAATTTTTTATGTCTGGTTATCGTACGTTTTTTTTTAGGGCACGCTATTTCTGTCAGGGCGGCGGCCTGATTTGTATTGGTGAATATGGTTCCTTTCGTATACCTTTAGGCCTTATCGTTCGTTTTTCGAATCCGTTCATTTGTCCGTATGCCGGCTTGATGAACGATACGGCAATAAACAGCCACATCACATCAATTTGAAATTTATGTACCTTCATAATATGGCCCCCAACAAATCGACCCGCCGCCCCGACTCGCGTCGGGAGACGCGGGGGTGGACCATTTATTGATATCGACACCGGCTCGTTTTTTTCCTTAATCCAAATCCGCTTTTTGACGGGCTTCTCTGAGCGAGAAGCACGGGGAGTTTATAACCGGCAAAAGGCGGATATCAGTATGAAAAATAAAGGATATGGCAATTGGAGCTCAGAGAAAAGTTTAGCAGTTACGCTTAGGAGTCACCTGAAGATGCTGTGCCGGCGGAAATCAAAACAGGCAGTAAAAACAAGCTTTTCAGTATTGATATGCAGCATCAAGGAAGGAGCATTCAGCGTATTGTGGATAGTCCACAGGAGACCTTACGGCGAAAAAAAAGAAACGCTAAAGGTCTGAAATTATTTTGTTCTTTCGAGCAGGGAGAAAGCCAATTGCTGTAATGTGTCGGCTTTCTTGCCGAACGGTTTCAAGGCTGCTACCGCTTCATCGGTCAGCTTCTTCTGGAGTTCCTGTGCCTTTGTCATCCCGACCACCGCCGGGTAAGTGCACTTTGCCGCAATCACATCCTTGCCTGCTGTCTTGCCCAACTGCTCGCTCGAGGCGGTGACATCGAGAATATCATCGGCTATCTGGAAACTCAGGCCTATCTTCAGGCCGTATTCACAGAGACTATCGTAGTGTTTCTTATTGGCACCGCCGCAGATGGCGCCCATGGCCGCGGCACATCGGAACATCTTGGCTGTTTTATTGGTGTGTATGTATTCGAGCGTGCTTTGGTCGAATTCGGTTTTTTCAGACTTCAAATCCACAAGTTGCCCGCCTATCATCCCTGACGGCCCGGCTTCGTGCGCCAGCCTGCCGATGAGCTTCAGCGCCATCGTCGGCGGATCGATTTCCCTTGCAAGAACTTCAAACGCAAGAGTTAGCAGAGCGTCACCTGTAAGGATGGCCGTGCCTTCGTCGAAGACCCGGTGGCAGGTAGGGACTCCGCGCCGCATGTCGTCGTCATCCATTGCGGGCAGGTCGTCGTGTATGAGCGAATATGTATGAACCATTTCAATAGCTGCCGAAGCCATTTCAGCATTATGGTCTATTTGTCCTTTGAACAGTTCGTGGCACCATAGCACCAGCACCGAGCGTATCCGTTTGCCGGGTGTGTTCAGGGTGTAGCTCAAGGCTTCTTTTAAGTCCTTGTTAATCTGCTGGAAATCCAGGATTTTTTTAAGGGCAAAATTGACCGCCTGTGCCTTCCTGCGTAATCGGGTCTCGAAGTTAGTATCCTGCATGATCTGTCCCTTAGTCAAAAACTTTTAATAATTGATTCCGTTCCAATCTTTTGCAAAAAGCGAAGCTTAAGAATATAATATATCCTAAAACCTATTCAGCTTCGCAGCGAAAGGTTAGAGCCCATATTAAATATAAATAATAGGTGGTAAATAGCAAAAATAAAATGATTTTAATTCTTGGTGTTACAGCTTCCGGAAAAAATAAGCTGGCTTTTAAGCTGGCTGAGGGCCTCAATGCTGAAATAATCAGCATTGACTCGATGAAGGTTTACCGAAGAATGAATATCGGCACCGCCAAGCCATCCATAGAACAACGCCGGCGTGTTAAACATCATTTAATCGATATAATCGAACCAAGCGATTCCTTCAGTGTCGGTGCCTTTCACGAGGAGGCCTTGGAGGCGATCGAACAGATTAATGGCCGTGGCAGGAAAGTCGTAGCTGTTGGTGGGACTGCTTTGTATGTCAAAGCCCTGTTGTACGGCCTTTTCGAAGGCCCCGGCTCGGATGAGCAGGTGCGTGCCGAGCTTCGGGCAAGAGTGGAAACTGAAGGTCTGTCGGAACTTCATCGTGAATTGTCCTCGGTCGATCCTGTGGCTGCCGAGCGAATTAATCCGCATGATTCCAAGCGTATAATTCGTGCATTGGAAGTTTACACAATCACCGGCAGAACCATCTCAAGTTTTCAAAAGCAATGGGAAACGCACAATAGCCGGACCTCTCGAAATGACATTGAAAACGACTCATCGGAGCGGAGCCAACCGGAGCAAGATTGGACAATAATAGGTCTGCAAAGGACCAGAGCCGATACCAGCAGCCGAATTAATGCGAGAGTCAAGAAGATGATTCTTGCTGGTCTTGTAGATGAAGTGAAAGCTTTGCTGGATGAGGAGAAACCTTTGAGTAAACAGGCCCGTTGTGCAATCGGCTACGCGGAGATAATTCGATATCTCAACGGACAGATGGATTTAATGGAAGCTACCGAATTGATAAAAAAGAACACCCGCAGATTGGCCAAAGGCCAGCGAACGTGGTTTAAGACCTTCAAAAATGTTCATTGGCTTGAAGTAAAGCCGGAAGAAACCATCGATGAGATTCTTGGACGCACGAAAAAGTTACTATGCGATATCTCTGATTAAGCGGTTTGCATTTGTTGCTGGGCTCGCATTATAGCGGCGGTCTCGTTCAGAACCAGTTGCTTTATTAAACTTGTCGAAACAAGAGTTATACCCATATTGAAGATTCTATATTCGACCATCGAAGCAATCGCTCGTGCTGTATGCCTGTTGAAATAGTTTTTCTTTACAAGGTCATTGGATATTATTGACTTGTCCCACCGGCTCCTGCTGCCGGATTCTCTGGCGACGGTGAACTGCTCGGCGTCGGTTAGCTCCTGAATGTCAATGTGAACGACTTCAATGCGAGAACGTTTGATTTGGCGCTCGAATTGATGTTCACTGAGCGAAACGGCGGCATCGTAATAGCCGGTCGAAGTTAGAACTGCTTTTATAATCGAGAAAATCTCACTGCTGGTTGCTGTGCGACGGTTTTGGCGGTCATAAAGATAATATGTTACAACATCGGCGAACTGCTCGGCGATATATACATCCGCTTGGTTGGTATTGCTCAGAGCGTTGCTGATGGTTCCTATCACCTTTGTGTGTAGGTATTCTTCCTCGCTACCGTCGGATTTTATAACTTTAAGTTGTGCTTGCACCACCTTCCTTTTGCCTCCATGCAAAGTTACCCTAACTCCTTAATTTATAGATTCGTGATTATTTAGTCAAAGAGCATCAACTGGGCAGTCGGCTCAGAATCGTGAATTGCCTGACTGACCTCCTTAATTAATTCACCTGCGTCCCTGAAATCACGATAAATACTGGCGAAACGAATATATGCTACCTTGTCCACTTTACGTAGCTGCTTCATCACATTCTCGCCGATAAAAGCCGACAAAACCTCCTTGTCAAAATTCCGGAATATGTTTTCTTCTATTTTATCGGCGATTTGCTGAATCTGCTCAGCCGATATAGGTCTTTTATAGCAGGCCTTCTGCAGGCCGCCGATAACTTTATCCCTGTCGTAAGGAACACGAGAGTTATCTTTTTTCACAACACATAGCCTGAATGTTTCGTTTATTTTCTCATAGGTGGTAAAACGCCGCTTACATATCAGGCACTGCCGTCGGCGTCTTATGATTCTTCCACCGTCGCTCGAACGCGAATCAATAACCCTGTCCTGGTCTTCCTTACAAAAAGGGCATCTCATTTTTTATCTCGTTTTGCATATTGCTTTTGAGATATACCTGTGACCTATGGATTTACAATCGGGTTCCTTTTTTGAAACTTAGGAGACCTACCTCCTTTGAAGTTCGTCGAGATAATACAACATATGGTCAACTTAGGTATTTTAATCACAATATATAGTATGTCAAATAAAAATTTTAACTATTTTAAAAAAAAGAGCCTCTGCGCGGAATGCGCAGAGGCCAACTCGGAAAGAAACTTATACAACCCCCCCCAAAAGGTCTGCAATAAAGCCTTTACCTCCTGTAAAGGCGTTATTTTTTCTGGATTGTTGCTACATTTAAAGTTTAACATAAAAACCTTACTAAGCCAAATCTGAATAGCCGTATTTTATA
>CAZDVE010000045.1:0-31470 GCA_964508785.1 uncultured Pirellulales bacterium
CGTTCAGGGAAAGTATGGAATTGGCGCCTGTATCGTCCATTCTCATGCGTCCACCGACAACCTGAATACGACCTTCGTTGTCGGAGTAATACTCCCAGCCCTGTGCTCCACTGGGCTGACCTGATTCGAAGTCCTGGGAATACGGCACCGCTTGAGGAGTCACTGAAGAGACATCCCAGCCAATCACATCCCAGGCCATTATGTCAAGGTAAGTGACATCCAGGTACTGGCCGGGTGAAGCAGTCGGGTCCATAATCCCGATACCAAGGAGATCCTCCCAGTGGCTTGCCTGTCTTCCGTCTCCGTAATCAACACCCTTCGCAAATGAGGCCAGATTTGTCAGACCACCATCGATTGAAAAAAACTTATCTCGAATGTCAGCGGTCCAATCAATGTCCGCACCGGCGCTTAAACTGCCGTTGGAGAATCGATACAAATCCAGCGCGCTAACTTGTGTATATTTATTGTCCATTTGATCCGGATGTTGGTCGAGATAGTCCACACCGCTGGTGAATCCTAACGCATGGCCGATCTCGTGTATTGCAATTCCCACAAAATCGAACGTGCCCGATGTTATTCCGTCACTGCGGTCGAAGTCCCATGTAAATTGACTATTTAACGTGATACTTGCATCAATCGATGTATTACCTGCAGAGCGCAGACCGAGTGCCTTGGCATTCGCATATGTTATTCGTATATAGGTATTATTCGCATCCGAATCATTATCGAGATAGGGTATTATGCTTCCCGAGCCATTGGGATTATTTTGGGTAAGATTGATATAGATGGCGAGGTCGGAATCAGCCGGCAGAAAGTTTGTTGCCGTAATATCACTTCCACCGGTCGCATCATTCATTAATGCTGTATATACATCGGAGTAAGATTCAAGTTGAAGTGAGAAACTGCTTGTCCCCAACGCACCTGAAGTCAGTTCCTTGAAGTCGATGTCAATATTGACCATGATATCATCAGTAAACATCTCAGAGAATATATCGGCGGCCTCCTGGAATGCATCAATGGCCTGTTGTGACATTCCGTCTGCGGGATTGAGATTGAATTGCAAACCCTGCCCGTTTAATTCGAGGGTGATCGAATCGGATTCAACGGCATTCGATTCATACAACACAACCTCGGTTTGCTCAATGACGACATTCGATGAAAGTTCCTGCTCGGTCGCTTCGAGTGCAAGAAGACCGTCTGCCGAGAGCAGAATTCGCGGCTCGAGCCTTTCCATGGCGGGGGGTTTTACAGCTCTGGAATTAGCAGACCAGGATTGCTTCCAGTCTTTGATGCGTTTAATTAGCCCCAATCACCCACCTCATAATCATCGCGTGAATATCGAACTACAAGTGCATAAAAAAGATATTCTACTAAAAAAACCCCCTCCATGCAGAAAAAATGTTAAATTACCCTCAAAAAAGTATTACATATTTATACCATAATCGGGCAATTTTGTCAAGAGCAACCCTTGTTTTTTAGCATAAAATTCGCCTAATACGAACTAAAAGCTATAATTATGTAGTTCTGCGACAATCCGTTGCCGTTTTGATTTCGGGCTTTGCGATTGTCGCATCGGATTGCGAAAGTTTTTTTGGTAAATCCGACGATTTTCTGGTTATTGCCGTGTGAAAATTTTGCTCAGAAGTCGCTCCAAAAGCTCCATCGGAAGGCCCATAACATTTGTCATACTGCCATCGATTTTCTCGACAAATTCGTCGCCGTTCTCTTTGATTGCGTATGCACCGGATTTTTCTTTCCAACGGCTGCTTTTAATGTACTCTGTTATTTGTTCCTGAGTCAGTTGTTTCGGATAAACAGTTGTTGCATCGCAGGCCACCAATTCGATGCTATCGCAAAATCTGCAAACTGCAATTCCGGTAATGACCTTATGAGGTGCACTAAAGAGTTTTTCAATAATCTGCCGTGCTTCTTTGGCATCTGCGGGCTTGCCGATAATCTCGCCCTGGAAATCCACAATCGTATCGGCACTGATAATCAGGCTTTCCGGATACTTTCTTACGACACTCTTCGACTTGGCTAATGCCAGTTTTTGGGCGTATTGAGCAGAATCAATTTGTTCGGTCGAATATTCCGTCTCGTCGATTTCGGGATGAACCACCGCAAACTGATAACCTGCATTTGCCAGCAACTGTCTGCGGCGTGGGGAGGCGGATGCTAAAATGATTTGTGCTGTATATGTTTCGGCCATCAGTATGTACTGAGCAATTAACTAAAAATCTCAGCTTTTTATACTACATTTATTATGGTTATCATCGAGTTATTTCTTTGCAGAAATCCAAATACTCCTGCTCGATTCGCTCGAAATCTTCATCGATGTATTTTTGAAACAACATAGTGCCAACGATATGATTCCAGAGAATAGTTTTCGGCAAATTCCTATCAATGGCAACTTCTTTACTAACCTCATCGAGAGGCCATTTGCCCCGCAATCCGTCTGCGAGCAGTTGATGATAAATCCCCAGCCTTTTGCCGGAATCCGCTTCCCTCAAGAAACGAACCAATGCATAAGATTGACTGTAAAAAGCCATCACACTTTCGGCTTCATCGGTAGCAAGCACCTGTCCCGGATTTATCGCCGTCAGTTCCCGCAGCGGTATTACCGCATTTTTAACCAATGTTTCTCGCAGAGCATCCAACCGATATGTGTTTCTACCCGGCATAAAATAAATCGCTTCATCCTCGGTCCTGTGGGTTTCAAAGAGCATAGCCACACCTTCATCAAGCCAGCTCGGCAGACTGAACCTGAAAACTCTGCTGTTAAACTGATGCCAGCCTTCATGACCGATAGCCATAAAAGTTCGTTCCGGACCGATATCATAGGCTACACAAGCACCGTTATGGCAATATGCTCCGGCCTTGATTTTGCAGAACATCTCCGCCTGCTCACCGGCAAAATTACACGTGAAATGTTCCCACTGGCGGCGTTCGGCAAAAAGATATACAGGGAATTTCGTCGATGTCTCAATTGGCTCCGGCAACTGGCTGTTATAGGCCTGATAAGCAGTTTCAACAAATCGCGGAACTTTGCAAAGTATCTGACGATTAAAAAGAGTTGTATAAACCTCATAGTGCCTAGTTGTAAGTTTCAAACCCGGGCCGTATTCATTTTCCCATGGCTCAACGGATTGTAAATCCGGCAGGTTCTGATCCCGCAAATATTCAACGACTATTTTCGTGTATAAACCGATTCGCCTGGCGCGAGCCTCCGGCATTACAAATTTATCGGATTCACATCCGGCCGGAAAAAAGACCGCTATTATCCATATAAGGGAAAACTTCTTCACCGCATTCCTTCCTATACATATTTCCACGACCTGGTGTTATCATTACAATCGGCTGCAAATCATAAAGAATCCATAATATTTTGTCCAGTTAGCCTCTTTTTTTCGTCTAAATTAATAACCGGACCGATTATGGGATGTTAAAAAGGAATTTATAAACTATTAGATAAATCATTCGATACATAAAAGCGAAGTCACTCTTAAAAACAAGTGGAAGTTAAATATCCTTGAAGTCGGCTCCGAAAACTTTGGCGGTAAATAAGAAAACTTGCGTTTCAGGATCCCGCCAAGCATCGGGCATAAGGCCGGCTTTGTGCGCGCAGCAGTATGATAGAAATTCCTCCTTGTCCCAGCCGGTTTCGGTAGCGACCTGCGGCAGAAAACAACCTGAAGCATATCCTTTCTTAATATAAATACCGTCGATTCCGAGCCGCAGACTCAGCGGGTCGTCGGTACGTTTCAACGGCGAAAGAACTGAAATCTCGATATCCAGTTTGTTCAGCTCGCCCAGACTTATAGGGTTGGCCCAAAAACGCGTGTCACTGGAAGCCGAAGCCTTTGCCATCTCGGCAACCAGCTCAATCAACGGGTCGTCGGAAGTGAACTGGCCGATGCAGCCCCGCAACTGGCCGTGGTTCTTCAATGTCACAAAACATCCGCCGGGGGCATTTAATTCCGGATCGTCCGATCTGGGTTTTTCGACAGTTCTGTGATTGATTACTGCCTCGACGGTATCGCGGGCAACTTTCAGGAGTATGTGTTTTTGGGCTTCGTTCATTTTTCATCCTGCAAATAATCGGCCCAACAACTTTATCGCATAAACCACAACGGCCAGCAATATAATAACAACAATTGTTGCAATGTTAAAATATTTTTCTATTAAACGTTTCGCCTTCTCACCGAGGAAATAGAAAAGCAGCGCTTCTGAGCCGAACCTCATTGTTCGAAAGACGATACTTATAATTACGAATTTCAGCAGGGAAACCTGTGCCATCCCACCCAGCCAGCTAAAGAGCATATAGGGTACCGGTGTAAGGGCCGAAATGGAAATCGCCCAGAAGTCGTATTTGGCATAAAGCTCGAGAGCCAACTGCGCTTTTGCAGCAAGGCCGATGTAATTGAAAAATTCAACCACCCGCTCCGGCCCGATAGCCAAACCAAGAGAAAAAGCAATCGTCCCGCCCATAACAGAAAAGAGAGCACATGTAAGGCCATATCTCAATGAGCGCTTGGGTTTGCCGAGACAAAGACCAATCACAAGAACATCGGCGGGTATGGGCACGCATATCGGCTCAGTCAGGGCAAGTATTATCAGCGCCGCCATGCCGTAGCGTGTATCCGCCCAATGAAGAACCCAGTTATATAGACGCCTGTGCCAGTGCCACCAAGCAACTTTTACGTCGCTCGTCGCTCGTTGCTCGTCGCTCGTCTGATCGCTCATTCCTTTTTCTTGATTTTGTTCCAAAGTTCTTTCAGCCTTTGCCATATACTCTTTTCATCTGCGAATTTTCCCGCCGGTCCGCCTGCGGTAAACAATACTGCAAACCGCGTCACTAACGCACCTAATAGAACATAACCCAAAATCACCTGAATCATTAATAACGCTTGGCCAGCCCAGCTATCGGGATTGGCGGCAATGTCACCAAAACCCAGCGTTGTCATTGTAACAACTGAAAAATATAATGCATGCCAAAAACCACGAATATCACCGATAGTGTCATATACTTTAACAAAGTTTGGAAACAATCTATATAATAGTGCAAATACAAACGCCAATCCCAAAAATGTAAATATAATCCGCTTTGTAGATATTCCATAATCACTAATCCACCAGAATGGCTTAACAAGCCACTTTAGAAAAGAATGTTCTTTATACCACTGTTCCCAGTTCATTCGCCGGACGTTATATTCCAAAAGCTGCTTTGTTGCAGGATCTATCCGGATAGTATCAAGATATACGCCACTAAAATTTGTGAATTTATTCTTTTTGGAGTAACGATTAATTTTTGGTTTCCAAATTATTGTAGAACCATCGACATGAACAATATGACAATTAGTACCTTTCAATGAAGTGTTATTGATGCATGTGCCCTGTATATAAGCACCTTGAATATCCGCACCCTCAAAATCTGCATCTCTTAAATCTGCATTTTCGAAATGTGCACTCCAAGCTATAACACCTTTGAGCTGAGTTCCTCTAAGGCTCGCTCTATCGAAGTGAGCCTCAACTAAACAAGCTTTTTCAAGATTTGCTCCTGTTAATCTTGCATTTATAAGATTAGCACTAGTAAAATTAGCTTCCTTAAAAGAAACTGTGCTTGTTATTTTTGATTTTTCGCTTTTCTTTTTGTCATGTGATGGTTGATTAAAAGATGCATTACGAAGGTAAAAAAAAGATAATTCGGCACCTTCCAGTAAAATATCTTGAGTAGGATTTTTCAAACGCCACTTGTTCCATTCGGTAATTTCCTCTTTCTCTAAGCAACATTTGAGCATTTCATACTGGTCAAGGTCACACTTTAAACCCTTCTTGAGAAGCTCAGGGTCAAACCTGTGTTCTTTATTTTGTTTTTCGGGTTGTTGGTTTTGCTGGTTCATTTTTTTCTCTCTCCCTCAAAGTCATTCCGAGTGTAGCGAAGCGGAATCGAGGAATCTATTTAAAACAGATTTCTCCACTTCGCCCTCCTGCTTTCTTGCAAAAGCAAGAATTAGGGCTTTGGTCGAAATGACAAACAGACTTCTATAAAGAGCACGCTCTGCTTTTTCAAACATTATGGCAAGTCATTATAGGGGTATGCGCTATGAACGTAAAGACTTGGTTGTATTCAGCCTGTGGTTTACCTCCGGCTCAAATATTATCTCTTAAGGCTATATAATACTCACTTTGTCATTCCCGCCCCGTATCCAAGTATGGGCTAAACTCCAGCGGGAATCCATATGCCACAATGTTATAGATCCCTGCTTTCGCAGGGATGACAAGAAAAAATAGTCTTCCGGAAATGTCATAGCTTTTTGTAAAAATATAGTTGTAGAGCAGCGAGTTTTGTTGTAGATTACAATACTTATTTGAGAGTGTGAAAACGCTATATTTTGACCCTTTTTGTCAATTAAACACAGAGGTTTATTATGAAAGAAAATTCAAAACGTTCAGCTCCCGAACCACAAGCTAACGTTCCACAAACAACTTATGCAGAGCGCGAACATACAAAGAAAGGTTCAACAACAGTCAACCGGACTGTAACTATGAAGGCAAATTTCAATAGGAGTGCCCTTGCCGAGGCCTTGAGCCTGGTCACATCGATAGTTCCGAGCAGGACGCCCAAGCCGATACTAAGGTGCGTCCAAATCACCGCCGGTAAAAAAGACGTCCGCATTTGTGCGACTGACCTGGAGGTGGGCATCAACTATCTTATCTCCGGCGTACAGGTCGAAGAGCCGGGCGAAGCTATCGTCCCGGCTGACAGGATTTTAGCAATTGTTCGTGAAAGTACCGACGATGTTCTCGCACTGGAAGCAGGCGATGGCACCTGTGAAATCAAAGGAGCGGACAGCCACTTTACGATATACGGCCACGAGCCGGGCCAGTATCCGACAGTGCCGGATTTCGACGGCACCGCCGAGATTAAGATTTCTCTGGGTAATCTTCAGGCCGGTATCGAGCAATGCCTTTTCGCCACTGCAAGGGAAAGCAGCCGCTATGCAATCAACGGCGTGCTCTGGGAAATCAAGGACAAGAAGCTCTTCCTGGTCGCCACGGACGGAAGAAGGCTGGCCCGCAGCAGGGTCAAACTCTCATCGGCACCGGAAAAAGGCAAGGGGCCGGCAAATTTAATCGTGCCTGCAAAAGCAATGAGCCTGCTGGATAAAATCGGCAGCAGCGAAAAAGATACCGTTGCAGCAAAGCCTCTCGATAATCAAATCCTGATTAGCTGCTCCAACGTTGTAATCAGCTCGAACTTAGTCGAAGGAAATTTCCCGAAGTACGAAGATATAATTCCAACCGACTACGACAAGAAGCTGACACTCGGAACTGATGCTGTCCTCAGTGCGGTCAGGCGAGCTTCTTTGCTGACGAGTGAAGAGTCAAGAGGGATTAAACTGTCGGTAGAAAAGGGTAAATTAGTATTTTCAGGTAGAGCACCGGAAACCGGCGATGCACAAGTAGATATGCCTATCGACTACAAAGGTGAACCTATTGAAATTGGTTTCAATCCACAGTTTTTAATCGACGTTCTGCGAGTTATGAAGACGCCGGAATTCGATTTAGAATTAGGCCAGTCAGACAGACCCGGCCTGATAAAATGCGGGACAGATTTACTCTATGTCCTGATGCCTATAAATCTGGGTTAAGTTGATACTTGAGATAAAATCAAACACGGATTTTAGCGCCTCTGTTGGATTTTGAAATATATTATGAGTGAAGGAGCACAAATATATAACGCTATCCGTCAAAGAAACAAACGCAAGCCGGACAGGACTGTAAGGATAGGTGAAGTCGCCCAAAAATTCATGGGCGAGCATGTCTCGCCGCGACAGGACAAATACGGAGCGGTCGTTGAAATATGGAAGCGGATATTGCCGCAGGAACTGTCCCGGCATTGTGAAATTATCGACCTTAAAGGCGGGCAGCTAACGGTAAAGGCCGATTCGCCTTCATATAAATATGAATTACATTTATGCAGTTCGGAGCTTCTTAAAGAACTACAGGTACATTGTCCGAAAATTAGATTAACGAGAATCAAATTTATTCTCACTTAGATGATATAAAGGCAAAGAGTCTATATGAAAAGCCACAAATACGATGCGAGCAAAATTAAAATCCTTGCAGGTCTGGAAGCGGTAAGAAAACGTCCTGATATGTACATCGGCGACCGCGGCAGCAGCGGACTGCACCACTTGGTCTATGAAGTATTGGATAACTCCATCGACGAGGCATTGGCCGGATTCTGCGATAGCATAGACGTACGTATATATCCCGATGGCAGTTGCACAGTAGAGGATAACGGCCGAGGCATACCGGTCGAGATGCATAAAGAAGCCAAGACCAGCGCTTTGGATGTTGTACTTACAAAGCTTCATGCCGGCGGAAAATTCGACAGTGAAAGTTACAAAGTAGCTGGCGGACTGCACGGCGTGGGGGTTAGTGTCGTAAACGCCCTGAGCGAATGGCTCGAAGCAGATGTGTATCGAGACGGCAAACATTATCACTTCGAGTGCGAAAGAGGCACTGCAAAAGGAAAAGTCAAAGACGTCGGCAAAACCGATAAACGCGGCACAAAAATTTCCTTCAAACCAGATGAAGAAATATTCGGTGACACCGAATTCGCTTATGACACACTGCTCAAACGAATTCGGGAGCTGGCCTATCTGAACGCAGGGCTGCGGGTTACATTCCGAGACGACAGGAACAAGAAAAAAGAGGTCTTCAAATTCGACGAGGGGATTAAGGCCTTCGTCAAACATCTTAACGAAGGCAAGGAAACTCTACATAAGGATGTCATTCGTTTGTCCAAGGAAGATACCAAGGCAATGCTGAGCTGCGAAGTGGCGATGCAATATAATGACGGATACACTGAAAACGTCCTGGTATTCGCCAACAACATCCGCAATATTGACGGCGGTACACATCTTTCAGGCTTCAAGACGGCGTTGACACGGACGATGAATTATTATGCCAGGAGCAATAACCTGCTCAGGGACAATCAGACGACAACAGGCGATGATTTGCGGGAAGGTTTAACCGCAGTAGTAGCAGTCAAGCTCGCCAATCCACATTTTGAAGCGCAAACGAAAGTGCGACTGACAAATCCTGAGGTGGGCAGTTTCGTTGAAACTACAGTCAATGAACAATTAGGTCATTTTCTGGAGGAACATCCGCCTGAAGCCAAACGCATCTTAAACAAGGCCATCCAGGCCGCTGCAGCCAGGGAAGCGGCAAGAAAAGCCCGCGAGCTGACCAGACGCAAAGGCGCTCTTAGCACTACTAATCTTCCAGGTAAATTGTGGGATTGCGCCAGCAAGGAAAAAACAACAACGGAGATATTTATTGTAGAAGGTGACTCGGCAGGCGGCTCGGCAAAGGCCGGTCGAGACAGAAATATCCAGGCGATTCTGCCGTTGAAAGGGAAAATTCTCAACGTGGAAAAAGCCCGTCTGGAAAAGATGCTCGGACATGACGAAATCCGTACGATTATCAGCGCCTTAGGAACCGGCATCGGCACCGATGAATTCGATTTGGATAAATGCAGATACGGCAAGGTAATATTGATGACTGACGCCGATGTGGACGGCGCGCATATCAGGACGCTGCTGCTGACGTTTTTCTTCAGGCAAATGCAATCTCTTTTCCTTAATGAAATGATATTTATCGCTCAGCCGCCTTTGTATGAGATTAAGATAAAGGGCAAAAAGCAATCCGAGTATATCCTCAGCGAGAATCAAATGCGCAAGCGAATGATTGCCCGTGGTCTGGAGGGTACGGAACTTGTCATCAGAAACGGTAAGAAAGACAAAGTGAAGAAACGCAAATCCACGACAAAAGGTCATGGCAGGAAAAGCACAACTGATGGTCCGGCGTCTTGTGTTTCCGGAGAAGAGATGACAGAGCTTGTTAAGACCTTAGCCGAGACCGAACGTCTCATGGCGGTATTGAATAGGCGTGGTATTCACTTAAAGGATTTCATTGAAGCTTATTATAATCCTTCCAAAGGCGGGCTTCCGCAATTCCGCATCTGTGCCGAAGGTCAGGAGGAGATTTATTACGATAGGGAGCAATATGAAAAGCGAGTCGATGAGCTTAAAGAGCGATCCAAAAACTTAGCCGACGGTGAAGAGGAAGAAGCTATCGGTGCCGAAGAGCTTCACGAGGTTGGTCGAATCAACCAAATAAATGAGCTATTAAAAAAACAGTATGGGCTTGATTTGAAAGATTTCCTCTTAAAACCGAGCAAATCCGTCTCCGGCGAAAGTTTGCAAACCAAATTCCAGCTTCTTAACGGCGAAGACAAATACGAAATTGCCTCAATAGGAGAGATTTGTGCCGGAATCCGGCAGATAGGTGGAAAAGGGATTGAAATTAAACGTTTCAAAGGTCTGGGCGAGATGAACGCCGATCAGCTATGGGAGACAACGATGAATCCGGAGACGCGTACTCTGCTCAACGTCAAGCTCGAAGATGCCGGTGAAGCCGACCGACTATTCAGTATTTTAATGGGCAGCGATGTGGAAAAACGCCGGAACTTCATACGCGACCACGCCCTTGAAGTCCAGAACCTTGATATATAGACGGCCGGCTTGCCATCAAATCATCCACCCTACTGCAAGGTAAGCTCTTGTCACTTTCACCCTGACGACATACAGTCAGCAGTATGAGGAACAACTAATCGATTTCAAGAACAGAAGCAGTTGAACTGTTATTGGGGGAATCCTTGTAATATCCGGCCTTATATGTTAGAATTAATTTAGTCTTTGTAGAAAACATAGAGCCAGCGTTGGTCTGCTTGATTTTGACATAATGGGAGTTTGGTTGTGATCCTTAATCCAAAGGTGTGAGGGACTTGTGAACAAAAACTCACTTACTGTAACAGCAACAATTTTTCTAATAATTTTTTCGCCCTGCCCGGTTGAGGCCGAATACGAAAATCTCACCGGCAGCTACCGCGTCCATGACCCGGTTATGGCTCGTCAGGGTGATACGTATTATGTCTTTTATACAGGAAACCAAACGCCTTTCAGGATTTCAACGGATAAAAATAACTGGCAGTCCGGCGGTCATGTGTGGCCGTCCGGCCCACCGGCCTGGACTTGGGAGGAGGTGCCCGGTTTCGATGGTAATATCTGGGCTCCGGATATCTCCTATTTCAACGGCAAATATCATTTGTATTACTCCATTTCAAGCTTCGGCAGAAATCACTCCTGTATAGGCCTGGCAACAAATACGACACTTGACCCCTGCGAACCGGATTATCAGTGGACCGATAGCGGCGGGCCGGTCTTACGTTCATATTCAAATAATAACTATAATGCTATAGACCCGGCTCTTTTTATAGATGAACAAGGTGAGGAAATAACATATTGGCTGTCCTTCGGCTCGTTCTGGACAGGAATTAAAATAACACAAATCGACCCAAACACAGGTTATCCAACCTGCGATCCACCTGAACTTTGTTCCATTGCTTCGCGTATTGTCCCGCCTAATGCGATTGAAGCCCCATTTATCATTTTCAGAAATGGATATTATTACCTGTTTGTATCATTTGACTTCTGTTGTAGAGGAGCCAACAGCACCTACAATGTCAGATATGGTCGGGCCGAATGTGTCACCGGTCCATACATCGACAGAAACGGAATATCAATGACCAGCGGCGGCGGAACTCAGTTAACCTGGCCTGACGAACGCTGGAAAGGTCCGGGACATCAGGCGGTTTTCCAGGACAATGACGGAACAGACTGGCTCATCCATCACGCTTACGATGCCGACAACCGAGGCAGGTCGTATCTGAGAATTCACCAGTTGTTCTGGACGCCGGACGGCTGGCCGAGCCTGACTGAGCCGAACTGCGCAGATGTTCATAATCTCGGATTTGGCCTTGCCGCCGACTGGGCTGCAGATTGCTATATCGATTTTCACGACCTGGCGTTTTTAGCCAACTCCTGGCTGGATGAGTTTCACTGGCAGGACCTCGACTTGTTGGCCGACCAGTGGCTGCTTTGCAATAATCCGGCCGATCCAAACTGCACAGCGATAAAACTGGAACTTCATCCAAGACCACACTTACAAAATTCGATCTTAACACATAAATAAAACAAAAAGAAAAGCCCCCCAATGAATTGGGGGGCTAAATAATGGGGCTTAAATATACTTTAGACGTTAAAAATCTATCACGGCACTGCCCGTCGATGGCAGAACCACGGAAGTTGAAGTTCCGGCAGTTCCTGCACCTAAAAGCGGATAGCTGAGAATCGCAACACGCGGACGGAATTTATCTAAATCCAAATCGCCTTTTGCAAAGGTGTCAATATCCGATTTCTTCGCGCGTATTACAAGCACCGTGGGTGAAGAAAGCTCAATATCCTCCGGTAAACCTCCTGTGTAAACTTTTGTGACCTTCTTTCCTTCTGACTCCTTGATGACCAAGGTTTGACCTGTGCCGGGAAGTTCATGCACGCTGACGATCTTATCAGAAATACCACTACCGGTAATCGAGAGGACCACTGACTCATCCGGTTTAAGAATTCTAATATTCGCCGCGTGTTCTAATGCCTTAATAAGGGTCGTCTTAAGATTTTCAACCTTCTCGGGGTCATACTTCACTTCCTCGCGTTCCGCTCTTCCCCGTCTGCGTCGAACTGTTTCCTGCGGTTCGTATATCTGTTGCCTGGTTTGTTCCCAGATTTGGTCAACATCTTCTCCTTTTTCGACTTTCTCCTCTTGCTGCTCCTGTACCTCAGGCGGAGCCGAGAGCGGAAAATCCACCTTCATCAAGAACAACGCTCCATAGCCCTGCAAATACATTCCCTGAGGCATACTATTGCCCCGTCCCCAAAACTCAGAACCATAGCTGACTCCTGTAAACATCCAATTCGTCCGCGTCGATATTAAACGAGCCTGGTTCAGTTCGTTTCCGAAGATTCGTGACATTACATTCATATCCTCGCTGATTGTAAGAAGTTCTTCGGCCTTAATTTCCTGATTCGGTATGACTATTACTGAGTTAGCCCTGCTACTACCGAACAATCCTCTGCGTGCTGGTGGAACAGACATGCTCACTAACAGGTCATTTATTGCGTTAACTTCATTATTTAAATTTGGAATAGTCTCAGGTACAGGCACCTGCGCCGGCTCGGCAGGTGTCGGGGCCGTTTGAGCTAATACAAAACCTGCTGTTAATAAATTGATAACGACAAGTATAATCATTGTTTGGGTTAAGGTTCTCATTTCATGCTCCTTTAATTTTTATTGTTTGAATTTTCAAATTCGTTCGGAACTAAACCATCAGTTTGTGTATAGGACCAAAGTTGCTCCACATTTTCTTTGGTTTGCTGTAGTTCATCTTCGGTTCTAACGGCGAAGCTGGCTAAAGCGTTGCCCAATTGGGCTTTATCCTGACGTCGATTCAATTCGATCTGTTCCAGAGCTGCTGTAAACCATTGCCGCTCTTTTGCCTGGGCTTCATCAATGGTTTCGATAAGGTCCTGCAGTAGTTGATTTGTTACAGTGCCTGAAGCGTTTACAACATTTGCAGCCAACTGATTCAAATCACGGCGGTACTGCTCAGTAAGGTCGTCTTTAAGCCGAACGTAGCTGTTAGCCATGCCTAATTGCATATATTGTTTTATTTCACCAAGAAGCTGTTCTCGAATGGCCGGTTCCAAAGAAGCCTGAATCTCTTCCATATTCGGTGGTTGAGGATTTGAAAGTCTGCCCACAGCAAAACCGATAATAATTAATAACACAGCAGCGACGGCGAACTTAGCGAGACTTTTTATGGCTATTAATCTGTCTGAAAAATGCAATTGCTTTTCGAATTCAATCGTATTGGGCTGCTCAGAGACTCGGTTTAACTTATTAATAGTTGCATTCTTTAATTCCTGAGAAGGACCTGAAGGCACATTCTCATCTTTAAGTGCTTTAACAGCTTTTTCTAAAA
This sequence comes from uncultured Pirellulales bacterium, assembly GCA_964508785.1. Taxonomy (GTDB): domain Bacteria; phylum Planctomycetota; class Phycisphaerae; order Sedimentisphaerales; family Anaerobacaceae; genus JAFGPS01. Next base: position 13,952 of record CAZDVE010000045.1, read on the forward strand.
TTTTCTCATCTTCTTTCATAGTACAACCTCACTTCTTGGTTCTTTTATCGAGGCCTTGAAAAACCGCCTTAGTTTCGTTTTAGCCCGATGCAGTATTACGCCAACAGCAGTAGTTGTAATACCAAGCTCGTTAGCTATGAGCCGATAAGTCATATCATTGACATATCGCAGGCAAAAAACCTGGGCTTCCTGCAACGGCAGTTGCGTAAGAGCAATTCGCAGCCTGGCGGCTAACTCCTGCTGCTGGACATATTGCACCGGATCCGTATTGTTATTGGAACCTTCTAACTGATTATGTCCATTAGTACCAATACGTTCATGGCGAAATCTCCGACGAAGCTGATCTATCGACCTGGTAGTGGCCAGTCTGATTAAAAGAGCGGGGAAACTCCTCACCCGCTGACGACGAGACAGTTCCAGAGCACAGACAAATGTTTCCTGAAAGCAGTCCGCTGCATCCGCATCGTTGCCAAGCAATCGATACGCAGTCTGCCAGACAACCGGGCCATGTTCTTTGATAATTATATTCCAGTCAACTACTTGCAAACAAATCTCCTTTTTAGCAACCACCGTTAAAAATATAGTCGTTGAATTATCCTATTTTATTACAAAAATTCTCAATGCTCGAGACTTAAATCTTCCTTCTTGGCAATACATCCCACATTGAGTGCGTAGTAACCGAAAAAAAATGTTTTTTATTTAATTTATAAAAGTTTTTCCTTGCAAAGATTTCCCCTGCCTGACAAAATTACATTAATAAGAGATTAAAGCTTTGAATTCGCCAGGAGGCGGAGCGGAACTTGCGCCATGGAGGCAACAATGGCAAGTAAAGTCACAAGCAAACAATCAGAAGTTTTGAGTTTTCCTTTTAGGAACAATGTTGTTTGCTTTTTTGCTTTTATGCCTCTTCTTTTCTCGACACTGTTCATTGTTGGCTGCCATAAAGAAACTCAGTCAACAGGAGCCAACACAGTGCAACAAATATCAGCAAAAGAGAAAAAAGCCCAACTACTGAAGACACTCGATCGAAAATTTGAGAATCCCGACGCTCACTATGAGTTAGGTCGGTTATATCAGGCCGAGGGAGAATGGTCCCAGGCAGAGTGGCGTTATAATAGAGCCTTAAATTTTGATCCTGTTCACTGGCGGGCCCAGGCAGCTATGGTTAAGTTGTTTATTGAAAGCGGAGAACCGACCAAAGCTAAGAATTATGCCGATATATACATAAACAAGGTTTCCGTCTCATCCGCTCAGTCACTTGAACTTGCATTAGCTTTTCAAAACGAACGTCTTGACGACTATGCAATGGCTTGCTTTCGACAGGCTTTGAGTCTGGCACCAAGTTCGGCGGAAGTTCACAAAAAAATAGGGTATTTTTACCTTAGCAGAAACGACAAAGAACGGGCAAAGGAATATTTTACACGCAGTTTTCAACTGGACCCCAGACAACCGGAAGTGGCCGGTGAGCTGGGACGGCTCGGTGTGGAAGTAAGAATACCTACAACCGGGCAAAGTTCCGGTAATATTGATAAGATTAATAATTAGACAGACAAAAGCCAATGTTCAAATTAATAATGCTCAAAGCTTACGACCGTTAGTCGGCTTCACTGATGGCTGTTTTCGAGCATGCTTGAGTTTTTTTTCATTGCCCCGTGGCGAAAGGATGCGCTGCGGGGTTTTTTAATTTTCAATTTACAAGCGAACGATTTTTGTTACTATGTAGTGCTTAGATGTAAAAACGCAGTTAAGACACCAAGTTCACTAATCAGCCCCGCGCTCTACGCGGGTTTATAGTTGAACCTTTTTGGGTGTGACATTATGTTTTATCAAAAGGAGCTAAATTATGACACGTAGAGCAGTTTATTTTACGATGGTTGTACTTCTTGCCTTTAGTTTATGCGGCTGTAGTAAGAAAAGTGACGTTACCGTTCTTAAAATGGGACATGCACTCGACGTTGAGCATCCGGTCCATAAGGCAATGATTTTTATGGCAGAAAAGCTTGAAGAAAAATCAGCCGGAAAAGTCATTTTACAGGTATATCCCGGTGAACAGTTAGGCTCCGAACGTGAGATGATAGAACAGGTCCAACTGGAACTGCTCGATATAACTAAAGTATCAACTTCGCCGCTGGAGAGCTTTATCCCGTCAATGAGTGTTTTCAGTGTACCTTATCTATTCAGAGATAGTGAACATCTCTGGAAAGTTTTGGAAGGGCCTGTTGGAAAGAAACTGTTACAGGCAGGTGAAGAGAAAGGTCTCAAAGGTCTGTGTTATTATGATGCCGGAAGCAGAAGTTTTTATACGAAAGACAAACCAATATTGACGCCGGCGGACCTCGAAGGGATGAAAATAAGGGTTCAGGAAAGTAAAACATCGATGCAGATGATAAAGGAACTGGGAGCTTCGCCTACACCTATCGCCTGGGGCGAATTATACACCTCACTACAGCAGGGAGTTGTTGACGGAGCGGAAAACAATCCGCCGAGTTTTTATCGTTCCGGTCATTACGAAGTCTGCAAACACTACAGTCTCGATGAGCATACAATGGTTCCCGATATAGTATTGATAAGCACCAAGACATGGAACAATCTCCCGGCGGATGTGCAAAAAATGATTCAGGAAACAGCAGATGAATCGGTAACCTATCAAAAACAACTGTGGAAAGAGGATACGGAAAAAGCCCTTGAAATGGTTCAGAAAAACGGCGTGAAAATTTATCATCCTGATAAAGCACCATTCAGACTAAAAGTCAAAAAGATGCACGAATCCTACAACGGCACGGAAGTAGGTGAAGTTATGAAGGAAATTGATAAAGTGCAGTAATCTCGTCCTTCACAGTCCCGATGTGATGCTTTATGACACAGCGGAGAACGGATATGCTCAAAGCTATAATCAAATTGAAGAGGTGGCTGGTTAAAGGCCTCGAATTAACAGTTATATTAGTTACGGGTATTCTGGTTATCGACGTTGTCTGGGGAGTCTTTACAAGATACGTTTTAGGGCACCAGAGTCCATGGACCGAAGAGCTTGCGAGGTTGCTGTTAATTTGGGTTTCATTACTCGGAGCCAGCATAGGATTTATCCGAAAAAGTCACCTTGGCGTAGACTATTTTGTGAACAAATTAAACGAAAGATGGAGAGACATCGGCCAGATTATCGTTTATCTTCTTGTGGCTATTTTCGCATATTTCGTTTTAATTTACGGCGGCTCCAGACTTGTCTCCTCAGCACTTAGGAATTCCCAGCCAACCCCGGCACTAAACCTCCAGATGGGTTATGTGTATCTCGCTGTGCCCATCAGCGGATTCTTTATCGTAATTTTCTCCATCGAAAATATTATCGAAACTGTCAATTCGTTGTTAAATAAAAAGACAGCAACCTCAAAAGGATAATTCGTAATGGATATACCGGTGCTAATTCTCACTGTTAGTTTTGTCATTCTTCTTTTAATTAATGTCCCAATTGCAATCAGTATCGGCATATCAACATTTTTAACCATTGTTTATGTAATGGGCTCAATCAACGGTGCCTCGGACATTATCGCTCAGAGGATGGCCACAGGAATCGACTCTTTCGCACTTCTTGCAATACCGTTTTTTGTTTTGGCCGGTCTATTTATGGGAAGAGGAGGAATAGCACGCAGACTCATTGATTTTGCAGGCACTCTTGTAGGTCGATTCACAGGCGGACTGGCTTATGTCAATGTGTTAACCTGTATGCTTTTTGGAGCGCTCTCCGGCTCGTCGGTCGCCGCAGTATCAGCAGTGGGCGGCTTTATGATTCCGGAAATGAACAGAAAAGGCTATCACAGAGATTTTAACGTCGCCGTCTCAACTACCGCCGCCACTACAGGATTAATGATTCCGCCGAGCAATATTATGATTGTTTACGCACTTGTCGCCGGCGGCGGCGTATCCATCGTGGCTATGTTTATGGCGGGAATCCTGCCCGGGATAGTTTTTGGTTTATTGTTGATGCTGGTCAGCGGTATTATCAGCAAAAAGAGAAATTACGGTGCCGGAGCCAAGGCCGGTCTGATGCAAATCCTCAAGGCTTTTAAGGGTGCAATCCTGAGCCTGTTGCTCATAGTGATTGTATTGGGCGGAATCTTAGGAGGGATTTTCACCGCCACCGAAGCCGCCGCTATCGCCGTCGTTTACGCATTTATCCTAGCGGTTTTTGTTTACAGGGAAGTTAAAATCAAAGAAATACCTGAAATTTTACTGCAGTGTGGAATCACCACCGCCGTTGTGATGCTTCTTATTGCAACCTCATCGGCAATGTCATGGATAATGGCTACACAAAACATTCCGCAGAATGTCAGTGCGGCATTATTATCCATCTCGGATAACAAAATCGTTATTCTATTGATTATCAATGTCCTGCTTTTATTTGTAGGGACTTTTATGGATATGACACCGGCGGTTCTTATCTTTACTCCAATTTTTCTCCCGGTGGTCAAGCAGCTTGGTATTCATCCGGTTCATTTCGGGCTGATTATGATAGCAAACCTTTGCATCGGACTTTGTACTCCGCCAGTCGGTACTTGTTTGTTTGTAGGCTGTGGTGTCGGCAAGACTACGATAGTTAACGTAGTGCGTCCTCTCCTGCCGTTCTTCGTCGCTATGGTAATTGCTCTAATGATAGTAACATATATTCCACAGATTTCCCTGTTTATTCCTAATCTACTGAAGCTTATCAATATATAATATTCAAAAAGAAATAATAATTACCACGACCTGACAGTAAAAGTTTCTTCAAGTTGGAGAGTTAATGTATGATTCTGAAAAAGTATTCATTTGGAATTGGTGACAGGTTCGGCCATCAGGGCAAGGCTCAATTAGCTGCAATAATTAAGGCAAAACAACAAGGCGTAAATGTTACCCCTGTCTGGAACAAATCATACAGAGAGCATACAATCATTGGTACAAAACACGCCGATACCCGCAAAGAAGCCGATGAAGCCGTGAAAGCCTGCCGATGGAACGAGGCTTATTTTGTTGACGCAGACCATATCGGCCTGGGCAACGTTGACAAATTCATCAAATCAAGTGACTTTTTCACGCTTGATGTCGCTGATTTCATTGGAAAACCGGCAAACGAAGTAGATGTCAACACCTTTATCCAAAAGCATAAACAATACATCGGCTCACTTTCAATCGACGGAGTCGACGAGCCTCTCGAAATCACAGAAGAAATAATCAGTGAAATAGCAAATAAAACACTACTGGCCGCTCAACAGGCACGAAAAATTTACAGTCATATCACGGCGGCGAAAGGTGCTGATAATTTCATCACCGAAGTTTCCATGGACGAAACCGACCAACCACAAACACCGGTAGAGATGCTTTTCATCTTAGCCGCAATCGCCGACGAAGGTGTCCCGGCACAGACAATCGCACCCAAATTCACCGGCAGATTCAACAAAGGCGTGGACTATGTAGGTGACGTAGCGCGGTTTGCGAAGGAATTTGAGGAAGACCTGGCGGTTGTCGCATTTGCCGTCAAAGAATTCGGCCTGCCTGAGAACCTCAAGCTCAGCATTCATTCAGGCAGCGACAAGTTTTCTATTTATGAGCCGATGAAAAAGGCAATGAAGAAATTCGACGCCGGCCTGCATATCAAAACAGCTGGCACGACCTGGCTTGAAGAACTTATCGGCCTGGCGGTGGCTGGCGGAGACGGTTTATCAATCGCAAAAGAAATTTATGCCGAAGCACTGAAACGTATGGATGAGCTTTGTGGGCCGTATGCTACCGTGATTGATATCAACCCAGCGAAACTTCCAAAAGCACAAGAGATTAACAAATGGGACGGCCAACAATTCGCTTCGGCGTTGCAACATGACCAAACATGCCCGGAATTTAATCCTAATTTACGCCAGCTTCTTCACGTAGGATACAAGATAGCCGCCGAAATGGGTTCACGTTTTACAGATGCACTGGACAAATATGAACAAGCAATCGCAGCTAATGTCACGGAGAATATCTACGAGCGACATATAAAACCTCTCTTTCTCAAATAGAAAGCATCCAAATCTCATTTATATTGCTTCAGAGGTTTGGCGGGCATATCGTCGCCGATCCACTTCCTTCAGGAGTCGTTTACGGATTCGAATCGAATTCGGGCAAATCTCAACAAGCTCATCGGCCTGGATATACTCCATGGCTGCCTCAAGGCTTATCTTTCGTGCCGGTCTCACCCTGGCTGAATCATCTTTGCCTGCCGCCCGAATGTTGGTAAGCTGCTTGCTTTTTACTACGTTTACAGGTATATCGTTTTCCTTGCAGTGCTCACCGACTACCTGCCCTTCATACACTTTTTCGCCCGGCTCAATAAAGAAGAATCCTCGGTCGTATAAAGCATCAAGCGCATAGGCTGTCACTTGTCCGGTATTGGTAGCGATCATAACTCCCATTTTCCGTTGTGGTATCGCTCCCCGCATCGACTCATATCTCTCAAATGTATGATTCATTATCGCCCTGCCTTGAGTTGCATTCATCATTCTGGCATGAAGGCCGAACAGGCCACGCGAAGGTATCATAAATTCCATATGAATAAAATCTCCCGCCCCGCTTTTAGCATCAATTTTGACTATTTCGCTTCGCCTGTCGCCCAGAAGGCTCATCACGGAATTTTGACAATCCAGAGGGCAATCCACCACAAGTAACTCTATCGGCTCATGTCTTCTACCGTCGACCACTTTCAAAATTACATTCGGCTTACCCACACAAATCTCATATCCTTCCCGCCGCATATTCTCCAGCAAAATACCAAGGTGCATCAGTCCCCTGCCTGAAACCTGGAATTCTTCTCGGCTCTGCCCCGCCTCGACTCTCAATGCAACATTATTCTGAAGCTCTTTTTCGAGCCTTTCTCCAATCTGTCTGCCGGTTACATATTTTCCATCTTTGCCAGCGAAAGGCCCATCATTAACTCTGAATGTCATTGTCATTGTCGGTTCATCAACAGAAATAACTGCGAGCCTTGAAGGTTTATCCGCACAGGCGATAGTGTCACCAATATCAACGGGATTAAGCCCGGATATAGCGCATATATCACCTGCCTGAACGCTTGAGACCTGTCTCTGACCAAGACCATAAAACTGATGGATTTGCATAATCTTTTGCTGTGTATGCAGCCCTTCTTTGTCAATTACAGTTACTTTCTGGCCTTCACTTATATGTCCGGCGAAAACTCTGCCTATCGCTATTCTACCGACATAATCCGAATACTCCTGGCTGGTTACCAGTATTTGCAACGGAGCATCGGCGATGACCTTAGGGGGTGGAACGTTATTAATAATAGTATCGAATATAACCTGCATATTATCGGTTTCAATATTAAGATCCGTCGTCGCCCATCCTTCTTTTGCTGACGCATAAACACAGGGAAAATCGAGTGCCTCATCGTTTGCCGAAAGCTGAACAAGCAAATCGAATACCTCATTGACAACATCATCCGGCCGGCTGTTCTGACGATCAACCTTATTAACTACGACTATGGGGCGAATTTTATGCCTGAGCGCCTTACTCAATACAAACCTCGTCTGCGGCATAGGCCCTTCAAATGCGTCAACTAAAAGCAGTACGCCATCCGCCATTTTCAAAACCCGTTCGACCTCTCCGCCAAAATCAGCATGTCCCGGTGTATCAATAATATTGATTTTATATTCAATGCCCTGGGAGTCCGTATAGTCAATGGCACAGTTTTTACTCAGAATTGTGATACCGCGTTCCCGCTCCAGCGGATTAGAATCCATAATCAAGCCATGCTGCCCGCCAGCCAGCTTGTCAAGCTCCTCAGCCCGAAACATTCCGGACTGATATAGAAGCTGATCCACAAGAGTCGTCTTACCGTGGTCAACATGTGCTATTATCGCAACATTACGAATATAATCTGAATACATAACAAGCTTTCAAAAGGGATTAGTAAATATTCAGGGTTGAGTTTTATCCTTTTCGTAAGAGTTGGTAAATCTACCCTTTTTTTTCAAAAAGTCAATATAAAAGTGTGTGATTTCTGGAATGACAATTTCCATTTTCCAAATTATTGAAGGCAAATCACCAATTTTAAGTCCTTATGTTGTAAAACACCTCGTATTACATCTATCGATATCTTTCAATTCTGTAGAAAAGGCCCAAAAGCTGCCGATATAAGGTAAGTCCACTATTGGACAATGCTTTTTTTCTTTCTTGGATTTAACTTTTATAGGACTTGGGAAGGAGCTGGAGATTTGAGTAAGAAAAGATCTTACAAGAAAGTAACAAAAGTCGAAAGAACGCGTTCGGTGGTCCTGACGGCATCAGCGTGTCTCTGGATAGGAGTGTGCCTGTTTCTTTTGTTCAGTTGCATTAGCTTTAATATCAACGACTGGCCAAGCAAATTTGCCCATCCTCATAATAGTCCCACATCCAACTTATGTGGCCCGATCGGAGCTTTTTGCGCGTATTATACCCTGTATTACATCGGCCCCGGTATCTTTATCATATTGACTTCGGTAATCTGCCTGCTGGTAATAAAACTCAAAAACCACACAATGACCCAGCCCGGATTGCGCATAGTTGGATTATGTTTGGTAACTCTCGCAGCTTCAACAAGTTTCTATTGCCTATGGCCGCATAAAATCTTTAATTTCCCGATGGGTTCCGGCGGAGTACTCGGCATCGGAGCAGCACAGTTATTGCAAAATCATTTCGCATCCTTAGGCACTTTCATATTGATTACAGCCATATGGATTGTCGGCGCTGTTTTATTAGCAGATGGTATCGTAATAACAATCTTGCGATTCTTAGGTTTCGGAGTCGGACAGTTCACAGATGCGATGGTGCCTGCCTGGTCGGCGGCAAAGCAGCATTCACAGGTAATAACCGAAATATGGCGAAAATTAAGTGTCAAACAAAAACCATTATCCATCGCCGGCACAATAGCAGAGCACACAGACGACCAAAAAGGAAAACGTATTGAAAGTTTCCCCGTGAAACATTCGAATAGCACTCCGGTTAAGCGATTAGACAGTGAAAAGGTAAGACGTACAGAGACAAAAACTCCCAAACGTACATTCGTTCAACCATCATACGAGGATTATACCCTGCCGCCATTGGAACTACTTGTACAACCGGAGTATGGTTATGCCTCAATACAGGAGAAAATTGTCAAGGCCAAGGCAACCGCATTAGAGCAACTGCTTTCTGAGTTCAACGTAAACGCACAGGTTGTCGCCGCTGACACCGGGCCGGTTGTGACTATGTTTGAGTTGAAACTCGCTGCAGGTGTGAAAGTAAGCCAGATAGCTGCACTGGCAAACGACATGGCTCGTGCACTGGGTGTCGGTGCCGTTAGAGTCGTTGCACCTCTGCCCGGTAAGCATACAATCGGTATCGAGGTTCCAAACAGCGAAAAGGAAAAAGTCCGCATTAAAAGTATGATGGATTTATCCGGCAGCAAACCGCAAAGGATGCAGATACCACTATTCTTAGGCAAGGATTCTTCCGGCGAAGCTCTCGTCTCGGACCTTGCAAAGATGCCGCACTTGCTTATTGCCGGCACGACAGGCTCAGGCAAAAGCATCTGCATAAACAGCATTATCACCGGAATATTGCTGACAAAACGGCCTGATGAAGTAAAGATGATTTTAATCGACCCAAAGATGGTCGAAATGACAGCATTCAATACTATTCCGCATCTGATGTGCCCGATAGTCACTGAGACCCAGATGGCAGTCAAGATACTTGAATGGGCAACGGTAAAAATGGATGAGCGTTATGCCATCCTGGCTGAAGCCAAGGTCAAGAATATTGAAGAGTTTAATAAACTCGGCGAACAAGAAATTCTCAAACGATTCAATCCCAGCAGTCCCGAAGAAGAAGCAAAAATTCCGAAGAAACTTCCCTATATCGTTATAGTCCTCGATGAGCTTGCTGATTTGATGATGACCGCAGCCAAGGAAATCGAAGCTTACATCGTCCGCCTGGCGCAGAAAAGCCGAGCAATCGGCATTCATATCGTTTTAGCAACCCAACGGCCCCAGGCAACAGTAGTCACCGGGCTGATAAAATCCAACATGCCGTGTAGAATCGGTTTCCGCGTCGCCGCCCGTATGGACAGCCGAATTATCCTCGACCAGAACGGTGCCGAAACATTGCTTGGCGAGGGTGACATGCTGTTCTTGAAACCGGGTACGAGTGACTTGATTCGTGCACAGGGTACATACGTCGACGATGCCGAAATTAAAGGGATTGTCAAGCATCTAAAGGATATCGCCGAGCCGCAATTCCATCCTGAGCTAACACAAATCAAGAAGCTGGATCCTTCCGAGATGGTCAAGGACGACCTGTTTGATGATGCAGTTCATATTGTCCTGGAATCCCACCGCGGCAGTGTGTCTCTGCTTCAGAGAAAGCTGAATATCGGCTACGCCAGGGCATCGCGTATCATCGAGATGATGGCCGCCTCAGGGATACTCGGCGAATATAAAGGCAGCCAAGCCAGAGAGGTGTTAATGACTCTGGAAGAGTACGAGAACGTCCGCACGCAGATGGAGGCCGATGCCGAGGCAGGCTACCAGGACCTGACAGAAGATGAAAATCCTCCTGAGCCGGCTTACGTTAGCGAGGGCCAGAAAGAATACATCTCCACCGACAGCGAAGACGAATAAAATACGAAAGGTTTAAAGTTCATTTTTATCATCGAAAAAATCACATATCTGCATAGCAGAAGTTCCCTAACGAGGTGAAATATTTTCGACTCCCAAATATATCAACGTCTTTTCTTATTCACTTTAGACTATGGTGTTCCGGTTGAAACGAACGACCACTGCAAAATATCGTGAGTCTCACCACGACCTCCCGTACCCGCAGTGAAGCCGATAAAAGCTTTTCCATTCGTTAATGACATGATGCTCTCCAGGTCAAGTGAAATAGACAAAACAGGTTCGTCCATTTGTCCCAATGAATCGCCCATAAAAACACTAAGATGATGAGGAACATAGGAAATTCTTACGAAGTGAACCAGGTTATCGGAGAAAAATGGAATATCGCTGTAACCCAAAGTATAATCGCTTTGGGGACCATTAATCTCAGTTCCATGAGTCTGGACGCTGATGTGGTTATGGCTCAAATCTCCCAATTCTGTATTTTTCCAGGTATCAAACTCAATTGCGATTGAATTGGGGATATTATAACCCATGTAAACACCATAATTACCAAGGCTACTCAAATTGTCATTCTGAATAACAAATGCAAAGCCGTCTGATCCATCTCGGTCTATCCGAAAACTAAATACTGTCTCAAAGCCATTTAGAACATTAACCGGGAAGGCATACCAAGCACCGCCAACACGCCATACCTTAGCCTTGGTCAAGCCAAGTACTCCATCTATAAAACTCGCATGACCACGAAGTATAAGAGGAATGGATTCGTTAAAAGTGAGAAAGTTAAATTGGTCATAGCAAACATCGGCACAATTATACGGACCTCCGGTGATGCCCACATCATTCCTGAGTTCTCCCTTGCCCGGCGGCCGATGTGCATCGTTCATGTTCGGGTCGGGATTACCCATATCAATGCAAGGAGAGCCATCAGTAAGCTCAAACGAATTCGGGTCGAGCATACAGCAGTCATCACAAAGTCCATTGCCGGGTCCAGGCCACATTTTCTGCGTACAGGAATAGCAGACATTCGGTTCGGCATCGGTCCGAATCCCGTCAGGAACATTCCGGCAGATAAGAGAGGAGTCCGCACTTACTGTGCTATCGGCCTCCAGATAAATGCCGGCACCCGTGCCGCCGTTGGACATGTTCTCTGTCAGCGTGCAGTTCGTGAATGTCCCGGAACTTTTCCAGGTGAAGTGTACACCACCGCCGTCATCGATCGCTACATTGTTAGCAAACAATGTATTCCAGAGGCCAACCGTGGCCTGTTCGGCCACACCCATGCCTCCTCCGTCGTCCTGGGCATAGTTTCCCTGGAACCGACACCGCGTGAACAAGCCACCAGCGTTTTCGGTAAAATAAGCCCCGCCACCATCAGGCGGCCGGGTCGGATCGTATGTGCTATTATCCAGGAAACGACAACCCTGAAAGAGGCTCAGACTGGTTCCACAGGCATAGAGACCACCCCCATACACTGCATTGCAATCGGAGATATAAACTTCAGCTAATTTGGGTCTGGCCCGTCCATATACAGCAATGGCGCCACCGTGGCTTACAGCCTGACAGTTAACTATGTGAACATTGGAGAGTACTGGAACAGATGCGTCTGTAATAAAAAAGGCTCCACCGTTGCCATTGCACATCGAGTCAATAATATCGCAGTCTTCGAACAGCAATGCGTTTGAGCGGCACACGTAGACTGCGCCACCGTTCTCGTTCGAAAAACTCCGGCTGAATGTACAACCAGAAAAACGAGATCCGCTATTATATAGACTCACTGAACCGCCCCGGCGGCGGCTTTTGTTCCCATCAAAAATGCAATCGCTGAATATGGGGTTACTTAAATGCCAGCAGACTCCAGCCCCACCACCCCAGCCCAACGACTCGTTCTCCACAAATACACAATCACGAAAAACAGTTGACATGAAATTCGCAAGATTGAAAGCCCCTCCCTGCTGAGCAGTGTTGTTGCGAAAAGTGCCGTTCACACACAGCCCCGGGCCAACCGGCTCTTCCCAGATATGGATGGCGCCGCCCGCGTGAGCGGTATTGAATTCGAATAACGAGTCATGAATCTCCAGTTTGCCATGAGAATTAATGGCCCCGCCTTGAGCACCCGCATTGTTTGTAAGGAAATGGGAACTGATAACAGAAAGGTTGCCGAGTTGCCCGATATTAATTGCGCCGCCAATATTGGCGCTGTTCCTTACAAAGTTGGAATCCGTAACTCGAAGTCGGCCGGAGGCATGAATTCCACCGCCTGCTACAGAAGAATTGTCTGAAATCCAGCTCTTGTCTGCAATAATTGTCACTGTATTTACATCAGAGTACAACCCACCGCCGTTGCTGCTGGAAGTGTTCTGGGACACATAACTGTTAGTTAAAACGCAATTGCCATCAGCTACATAGATGCCACCTCCATTAGCGAGTGCGGTATTACTCGAGACGTCGGAGTCGACAAAGTTGACGTCTTCTCGAGACACAATTCCGCCGAAGATTTCCTCCCCGGTGATTTCCACAGCAGTGATGGACACATCATCGATACCGCCGAAGACAGCGTGTTGGATTACCGACATTGCGCGAACAAAGCCTCGGACTTCTTGAATAAAAGAGATATTGCGTCCGCGAATATCATAGGTACCGTCCATAAGGTGTAACTTGGCTATGACATTGCCCGCGGAACCGCCAACGCCGGTATCAGCCCCCATGTTGCTACCACCGCTTGCGGTATTTACGCAGGGGGAATTCGCTGCAAGTTGAAAATTGAAACTATCCAGCGCAATTTGTAGATCGGCATAAGGACTGGCAAGTGTTCCAGTTCCCGGTCCCGGCATTGATCCACCGACGTAGATTTCTTCAATATCGCCCCAACCTATATATCCGGGATCGCAACATAAAACGCCGTTATTAGGATCCGCTCCATCTTCGCTTAGCGAGGTATTGATATTAATAGTGGCCCCATTGGTCTCAACCGAACCACCTGCGTTGTGCCATAAAATACTATCAGTAATGTACACTATCGTGTTGGGATCCAGATAAAGTCCACTGCGCCCATAAGGAGCGAAATTGCCAACAAGTGAACAGTGGTCCAAATCAAGCCATGACTGTGATTTGGCACGGATGCCCCCGGCGTGACTGCGGGCACTATTGTTGTATGTAATACAGCAGTCCATCAATTCGCAAGACGCGTCAGTATCGAGAAATAATCCCCCGCCATCAAGAAGTGCCGAGTTTCCAAGAAAGCGTGTGGACTCAAAAATACCAAACGCATATGGCCCTAAATAAATTCCACCGCCCCGTCCGCCGCATTCGTTGCCTTCCAAAAGACACACATCTGCAAAGTGCACTACACCGCCGCCGGTTGGCCCGCCGGCAACATAAACAGCACCACCATCAGCGTTAGCGTGATTCACATCGTTCCTGTATAGTGTGGTCTCAGAGAAGTCCAGGACTGCGCTGCCGGCGATATACGCTCCCCCACCTGAGAGGCCCGCACTGTTTTTCTCGATGAGCGAACATGATACATAGGGAAATTCCTTACTTCCACCGCACAGATCTTCCCCGGTGAAAAAGCCACCTCGGGTGAAGATACCGCCACCGAAGTATTTCGCTGAGTTCTGTGAGAATGTGCAGTTTGTAGCCGTGAAGAATCCATAACTCTCACAAGACAGCCCCCCACCTTTGCCGCCCCAATCTTCCTTGTTTGGATCACCAGGACAATTATTCCACACCAGATCCGTGTTATTCATATCAAGCGCAGCAAAGACATCCACATAGACACCGCCTCCTTTGTCATCAGCGGTATTATCCTCAATATATGTATCATTTATATCAACATTGCTCAAAAGAGCACAAGAAATACCACCGCCTGTACCATGGACGGAATTTCTGCGGATTATACAGTTAGATATTTTTACCTTAAAACATGTGCAGTATGTCCCACCACAGTAGATGCCTCCGCCGCAACCATCATAGGTCTCGTCGCTGGGGCAGATATTATCTTCGATTACACAATCCCGAATTGTCACTGAATTAGTCTCACTGGGTCCCACAAAGACACAAACTCCTCCTCCATCCATGCTGTTGATGCCTTCCGAGCCCAAGCCGTCCGTGATTATAAAGCCCTGTAATGTAGCTCCCCCACTCTCGATTAGCACCACCGTATGCTTTCCATCTCCTCTCAAATGTGGCTTGCTATTGTGTTCATTAGAATCATCAGAAATACCTGCAAGGGTAACTGCTTTTTGTAGGCGAAGCGGAAATTTCTCATTCGGTTCTGAGTAAGTCTTCGCTGCCACCTTGATGGTATCACCATCGGTAGCCATTACTAGCGCCTGCGTAATTGTCGGATAGTCTTCCGGAACCCTAATTTCCACAGAATATCCAAGATTCGATAAAACCAAAAGAAAGACAAAAACCACAAAAATAACATTTAGACTATGCACTTTTCCCTGCTTTGACATTGGTCTTCCTCCTAAATAAGATACTTGTTAAAAATTTGCGCTCCGCTTAAGTGCAAAATGAATTTATGGAATAGAGAGCCGAATGTCAAGTACATTCTACAAATTCTATAAAATGATACATAAAAATCTCACGATAATTCCTCATGAGCAAATTCGACAGGGAGATTTAAATCTGATAAAATTGCTCGATTATGGGCAAGGACCTTAAAGATAAGATGCTTGGTGAGCTTGAGCAGCTAATTACGGAACCGGGTCAGAAAAAATACCTGGCGGGATATGTCTTTCACTTCATACACGTTGAGAATGTCATGGAGATTTCACAAATCACGCCTTTGAGCAAGGCCTTCCGGCATGAACTAATCGAGCAGGGCTACTATATATCCAGCCTTGTTATCACAAAGAAAATCGCCGACAAAGACGGAACGGCCAAGTACCTGTTCACACTCGAAGACGGCAACAGAATCGAGACTGTCCTGCTGCCTGAAAGCAGACGAAGGACGGTTTGCATCTCGACCCAGGTCGGCTGCTCACTGGGCTGTTCGTTCTGCGCTACGGCAAAACTTGGGTTTACACGAAACCTGACCGCCGCTGAGATTGTCGACCAAGTCTATCTCGTCATGCGTGATGCGTCGTGCGTCGCGCGAACAAACTACACAATACGCAATACGCGCAACACAGAACGAATAACTAATGTTGTGTATATGGGCATGGGCGAGCCGCTTCTAAATTATGATGCAGTTATAAAGTCGGCAGGTATTTTAAATCACCCTAAAGGCAAGAACATCGGCATACGGCATATTACAATAAGCACCTGCGGAATAGTGCCGGGTATTAAAAAATTGGCACAGCAGGAGCTACATCCCCGACTGGCAGTGTCACTAAATGCCCCGAACGACAAATTGCGAACACAATTGATGCCCATAAACGCCAAATACCCATTAGCCGAGTTGATTAAGGCACTTCGCTATTATCAGGACAGTACCCGACAGCGAGTTTCCTTCGAGTATGTCATGATAAAAGGATTAAATGATTCGGCCGAACATGCTCAAATGTTGACCAAGCTACTACGCGGATTGATATGTCATGTCAATCTTATAGAACACAATCCGCATCCAGGATGTGAATTTGAAGGCAGCGATAGCAGTCGTATCAAAAAGTTTGCAGCGATACTGGACAGCTCCGGCATTGAGACGACTATTCGCTTTAGGATGGGTCGAGGAATACGTGCTGCCTGCGGCCAGCTCGGAGCCGACCAGTTGGAAGGTTAGATTAGACAGGCATATAATCAATGAAAAACCTGAATTTCAGATAAATTGATTAAATTATTTCTTAGTGGCTTTTCGAAATGATGATTGTTAAAATCAGGGAAAATAATTCTTGAGGGAGATATTAATAATGAAAGAAAAACAACTCTCCAAAAATATTCCAATAATAGTTTTAGCAGCTTCTCTTTTCGTTTTTCCCGCCGGAGCTAACGAAAAGATACAGTATAAGCTGAATCTTGAAAAGGGTCAGTCATATTACGTACGGATTATTTCCGACAGCAATGTAATTCAAGAGATGACGGGAAATGAGACGGTTACACGGGCGTCGTCAGGCTTTGGTTATTCGTTCGATGTCAATGAGGTTGATGAAAAAGGCAACGGCTGGGTAGATTGCACAATCGATTGGATCAAACTCAGCCAAAAAGCTCCTACGATGGATTATAAATATGATTCAGCCGAACAAGACTCATCTGTACCGCCTGAGGCCCAGAGCGTGGCGATTTTTTTAGGGGAGAGATTCACGGTAAAAATATCCCCACAAGGCCATGTGGAAGATATCAGAAATATAGAGACACTTTCCAAAAAACTTAGAAATAATATTCCTGAAGGACCTGATAAAGAACAAATGCTTCAGCATCTACAACAAGAACAAATTAAGAACTTTCTAAAAGAGAGATATTTCACCTATTTTGATATATACCCGGATAAGCCTGTCGGCATCGGGGATTCCTGGAGTCGAACATTAGTATTTAAGATGCAACCTTTCATATCTGAGAACAAATGGACCCTAAAGGAACGACACGCCGGTACGGCGATTATCGAAGAGAACTCAATCATAAAATCGGACCCGAACGCGACACAGAATAGCGAACTCGATATGAAAGTTGAGATGTCAGGAACAGGTAACAGGCAAATAGAAATACATGAGTCAACAGGACAAATATTAAGCAGTAAAACCATTGGAAACATGTCGGGTCAGATACAGGCCGGCCCGAAAACATTGTTAATAAGAACACATGGAATTACTACTTTTGAAATGACTAAGGCTAAACCTAAAAAATTGTGAATAATCCACATCACAGATACTAAAAAAACCCACCGAGACCCAAAATCATCTGTTGGACTTCCTTAAATTCGAT
>CAZDVE010000046.1:0-30801 GCA_964508785.1 uncultured Pirellulales bacterium
GTAACAAGGTAGCCGTAGGGGAACCTGCGGCTGGATCACCTCCTTTCTAGGGATACTAGAACCCCCCATTCTTGTTTTCACAAGAAAACATGGGGGTGAAAGTCAGGCCTTTCGCTGCAATGGTTTAACTGTTCTTGATATTTAACCCTGTACCGTTTGGTGCAGGGTTTTTTTTGCGCCGGGGAGTTTTTAACCACGATTAGCCCCCACCATGCGACATTGTCATTCCCGCGCAAGCGGGAATCCAAAACGATTAGCCCCCAAGCTTGCCTTGGGGGTCATAAGAATTAACGTGCCGCGGAGTTTTCCTCCGCAACCACATATGATTTGGGAAATTAAGGACGGCAAAATCTTTGTGGTACTTTTTAGCAGCCATATCATAAGCTTTGGCGGCTTCGCACTTGTCATTGAAATATCCAAGGTGGATCCTCCTGCCGTTACAGACTATTGCCGCACGCCATAAATTTTTATCGCGGGCGAACCAGACGCCTTTATATCCCGAGTTAGGATTCCGCTTGCCTGAATTCCATGCATTCTGAGCGGCACTCGCTAATCGCAAATTGGCCCGGCGGTTATCCAGGCCGCAGCCGTTTATATGGTCGATGACGTAACCATCGCTGAGATAGCAATGGTAGTTTTGAGTTCTTAGTTTTGGGTTTTGAGTTGATGAAGCTAAGAGCAGGTTTTTCATAATTTGGCGGTGCATAAGGATTCGGGAATATTTTCCGTCCGGCCTGCGGATGGAACGTTCGGCGTAGAGGACCTTCTTGCCTTTTGTCCTGCAGATGCGCCATTTGTATCTGCAAAGTTTCTCGTAGTCATCAGGATCGACTATCGAGAATTTGCCCTGAGTCAGCGGGATTCTCCTGAAAGCGTGGCCATAGCGCAACCGCCGGTAAAGAAGTAAAAGAAATAATACCGGCCGATCCAGCCAATTTGGAATATCAAAGGCTACCCTGATGACCGACCCCCAACAAATATGGACAAAGTGTTGAGTTTTGAGTGTTTAGTTTTTAGTTGTCATCTCGACCGAGGTGCAGCCGAGTGGAGAGATCTGGTCTCTCCATAATGGGACGAACTTGCGCATTTGATGCGAAATAATGCCCCATTCGGCGGGCAGGCATGTTGCTAAGTCTTTATGGCTAATGGAATAATAAAAATTTTAAAAATTCCAATTTTTGCTTACAACTATGTGCGCATTTAATGCGAAATTTACCCCGTGAGATAGGCCAAAGGCCGCCATCTCATGGGGTGAACCCCGTGAGATAGGCTGGAGACCGCCATCTCACAAAGTAAATCAACATTTACCCCGCCGGATACGCCTTAAATACGTAGGGTGGTGGCTGAAGCCCCACCAAATTGAATCGTGATTTGTGGTTTGTCTAAACCCGATACCCTAAACGCTATATGCTATCTTTTAAAAATACGTAGTTACCACAATATAAATGAAAGCAAAAACCTTGTATGATTGTTACATATTTTTATGAACTCACCAAAATTTGGTAAAAAACAGGCATTTTTGAAAAAGCGATAAAAGACGAAAGTAATGTCATTCCTGTGAAAACAGGAAATGCGTGACCAGAAAAAGTTACCGGACACCTTTAATTCTGACCGGACACCTTTAATTATGCCCCAAATGATGATGAGATAACTTGAAGTGCGATTCTTACAGGGTACCTTATAGTTAGTGTTTTTCCTTGAAAGGAAACATATGCTGTCTTTGTTTAGGAACAGGAAAGATAGATACTTGAGAAAGATCAAGGAAATAGGGCGCGAGATCAACATAATGGAGCCCTCAATTAATGTAATGCAAGCCTCAAGAATTAAGGAGCGTGCTCTGGCGTTGAGGACTATCGTTCAAAGAGAAAGAGAAGATCAAAACAAGGAAAATAATTTTATTCATAATCTTAATAATAACATACTAATTGAAGGTATTGCATTGTTGAGGGAAGTATCAAAGAGAAAGTTGGGAGAAAGACCTTATGATGAGCAGGTTTTGGCAGGTTTAGCATTGTTTGACAGACATATTGTAGAGATGCGAAACGGAGAGGGAAAAACTTTAGCTGCAACGATACCACTGTTTCTAGAAACTCTGCGAGGCAAAGGGGCTCACCTTGCTACAACGAATAAATATCTTGCAAAAAGGGACGCCCACTGGATGGGACCAATATATCATGGGCTGGGTTTAACTGTTGGTGTTTTGCAAGAAAATACTGTCTTAATTTCAGACTCCACGTCGAATGAATTCCAGCTTATGGAGTTTGATTTGGATAAGAAAAAACAATTATATAATTGTGATATCGTCTATGGTACGGCAGAAGGATTTGCTTTTGATTACTTGCGCGATGGTCGTGTCTTTAACATGGAGGATATTTGCCAAATAAATGGTTTGAATTTTGCGATAATTGACGAGGTGGACTGTGTATTGATAGACCAAGCAAGGCAACCATATACTTTGACTGTGACAAGAATATCTGATTCTGAAAAATTTTCCATATCAATGAGAATCGCTGAAATGCTATGTAAAGACGAGGATTATGGACTCGACAAGAAAAGGTGGAGAGTACAGATTAACGAGCAAGGGATAAAGAAGATAGAAAAAGCACTCAACGTTCAGAACGTGTATGATGTCGAATTATTAAAACACGAAAAGTATTGAGGTATATTGCCTGCTATAGATAACGCTATTAAGTCAAAAGAACTCTATAAAGAAAACGTAGACTACTTGTTCGAAGATGGCAAGATTGTCATTATCGATGAAATCACTGGAAGACCCGCTTATGGAAGAGTTTATGGTGGCGGACTTCATCAAGCTATAGAAGTTAAACATGGGATTGAGCCCTCTCCTGAAGGAAGTGATATTGCCACAATTAGCCTTCAAAAATTCTTTCAACAGTATAACTCAGTAGCTGGTATGACGGGAACAGCCACGTTCGACAGAATTGAATATAGATCGGTATATAGAAAGGAAGTTATCGTAATCCCTTCCAGATTCACATCAAAAAGAGTTGACGAAAGTGATGTAATATATAAGACGAATGAGGGAAGATTAGGTGGAGTTATTGACGAAATTGAAGAAGCTAATGCAAAGCAACGACCAATCCTCATAGGTACGTCATCAGTTGAGCGAGCTAATGAAGTTGCTGCTAAACTTAAAAAGAGAAATATAATATACGAACTGTTAGATGCTAAACATCATCAGAGAGAGGCTGAGATTATCAAGAAGGCTGGGCAGCAAGGATCAGTTACTATTGCTGCTAAAATGGCGGGACGCGGAACAGATATAAAACTTGGAGATGGAGTGGAAGAATTAGGGGGACTCCTCGTTATGGGAGTAGAAAGAAATGAATCGAGGAGAATGGATGAGCAATTGAGGGGCAGGGCCGGAAGACATGGAAAGCAGGGAACAACACAGTTCTTTATCAGCTTTGACGATGATATGATGCGAATCTTTGCACCGGAATGGACAGTTAAAGCATTATCGTGGATTGGATGGGAGTTGACACTTTAAAATTTGATTTTTGTACATGGTACGGAGAGCAGTTAATCCTGAAAGTCCTCGTTGGAGGGACAGAAGTATGGTCTGCCAAGGTAACAGGTTTATATCAGGACGAACACTTCAATGTCACAGCTGACGTTTCAGCCTTTAGCGGTCCTGAAGTTTTGGAATTGAGAGTTGAAGCAACTGAGTCAGGGATTTATGGTGGCGATGTGTCTTTTGATAACCTGCGAACCTACGGCCCAGGTGGTTATGTCCCCGAGGGCAGCATCATTTCAATCCCAATTGATTTACCAAACGACGCTGATTGGAAGTGGGATACGGTGGACGTTAATATTACAAACGTAGTGAATGCAAACATAACGGTTGATGTACTACCTGCAACCGGCTCTATTCCAATTTCTGGTTATGAAAACATCCGGAGCGGCGCCGACCTCAGCGGTATCAACGAAAGTACCGTTCGGCTGCGAGCCAATCTGATGACCGATGATACAACCATCACACCTGCTCTGCACGATTGGTCGGTCAATTACGAGAACCATTCTTGCGAAAGCGGCTGGTCCAATGTAGAATCTTCATTACAGTCTGGAACAGAGTGAGATTTTGACAATATCGGCGCAGTGAATTTCGCAGAGTAGCACATCTAATCCTGCGAATTTGTAAAATGTTTTGAAGTGAATTATTGTTCGGTGCTAAAAGGTGACGCCGGCAGACTTTCCATATTGTATCAATTCGATGGATTTATTGTAAACTTTGGCCCGATGGACCTTGTGTCAACAGAGGCGATGGAAGAAATAATATCTCCCTGCTGAACGGCCATTTCTCCCCGGAGGTCTTCTTTGGTAATGTCACTGTCCGAAGTAAACGTGAGCCGATTGATATCATTAAACCGCTGCATGACAATACTAAAAAGTTTTCCCGATTTATTCTTAAAGGCGGGCTTTCCCCGAACTGTCACGATTTGGTTGAAAGTGAGAATCAAAGAACGGCCGTCTATTTTATAATCTGTTATCGATAAAGGATCTTTCGATTCAGGGTCCCATTTGCCATCAAATGTCCAGGCCGGTGTGATATCCTTAGGTTTTGGTGCGTTAACGGCCTGTTCAAGATTATCTTTGTACCATTGGTAAGCATCGCCTTCTTTTCGGCAGTTATAGTAATATTTTCTTTCACCATAGTAGTACGGATTGTTCCTATCTGGATTTCTGTCCATGACCTTGTAGATGGGTTTGTCGGACATATTGGCGGAGAAGCTGCAATCCAGCAGGTAAAACTGGGCTTCGTAATGGTGCCTGCCTAAGTCGAAGCCGGGGACGCCGTCGAAGTGAGAGCTTCTTATGACGAACTTTTGATCGGGAGAGTAATTGCCTGCATGCCATATAGCAGCGGTTTTTCTGACTTCGTAAAATTTCGAGTCTCGAATGAAACACCAGCCCCTCGGGCAGACGAAATCGACCGCACCTTTAAAGAAGCAATTTGCATGATAATACATACCCTGTTTATAATTCCACAGGGAGACGGTATCTCCGCCGTTGCTGGTGACATTACAATTGGTTATAATAATTCGGGTGCTGAAGCCGTAAATGGTGAAGGCGTGGGGGCCGATTTTGGGCTGAGTGTTTTCGATAGTAAGGTTGTCCAGGACGATGTCATCGCCGTATATGTTAATCACGCCAGGGCCGATATGGTCTTTGTTTTTGTTCCAGTCTTCCCGTAGCTGACTATAGCGGATGATAGTACCGTCACGCGATTGTCCGCGAAGTGTTATGTAGTTTTGCTCTATTCGTAACTTCTCCTGGTAAATGCCGTCTTTAATTAGAATAATTGTTCGTTGATAAGGGTACATTGGTAGTGCATTGATTGCCTCTGTGATGGTTTTGTAATCGCCTGTGCCGTTGCAATCAACAACAATATCCACATACTCATCGGCTAAAATACAGTTGATGTTAAAAAACTGTATTAATAATATGTATATCATTAAACGTGGCCGACTCATGTTCATATTTCCTGACGATGATTCTATCTAAGTAATATCCCCTGATAAAGTTAGGGACTCAGTATTTTTAACGTCGTGTATATGCGTTAACATCAAAACAATTGGCTCTTACCTTTACAGTGAAGAACAAACCTATGAATTTTTCATTGATTAAGACTTACCTGCATTGATTTGTCTTTTTTACTGAGAGTAGCTTTTATGGTCTTACCATTTGAAGTGATGATATAATCGCCGTAAAATGCACGTGTTTTAAATGTCCCGCTGTCGTCGGACTTGCCGGAAGTTCCGGTCCACCACTTGTCAAAAACAAGCTCGCGATAGGCCTTGGCTTGAAGGGTCGGTGTCCAGTCTTTTTTCCACATAGCTGTATGCGGCTGCCAGTGGGCGCTCTCCCAGAAGCCCCACATTAAAATCGCTTCAACTTTCGGATGCGCAAAGCAAATCGGGAAGAACTCACGAAGCCCATCGGCCATGCCTTGTTCATCGTCTGCGGTGAAAAGACATTCGGTGATTTTAATCGGCAAATCGAATTGCGCGAGATTGTCGAGGGTCCTCTGAACACGTTCGGGCAGAGTGGCGGCTTTGCCTGTAGAGTCGGCTTCATCGGAAGTTATAGTATGTCCCTGGCAGCCGATACCGCCGATGGGAACTCCATTTGCAAGAAGGTTCCGGATTTGCATTATATAAGAATCGGCGTTGTAATTGCGCTCGACAAGGATACCATAATCGTTTACATAGAGTGTGATGTCCGGATTTCCTGCTTTTGCTGCAAATGCCATTTCATTGACAACGCCGTAGCCGAGGCGGCGTCGGAAGAAATCACCGTTAATCATTTCGTTGTTCAGGTCGAACTCCTCAATACGGCCCTTAAAATGTTTTGTAATGTCCATGGCACGGCTGATAACTTTTCCGCGAAGCGAATCGTTATCCAGCTTTTTTAACCAGGGCATAATGTATTTGTCTTTCGCCCAGAAAATGCAGTGACCACGCATCGGTATGTTTAATTCGTGACATATTTCCCATATTCTGTCCGCTGCGGAATAATCGACGACATTATATTCTTTTTCGCAGTCATACCATTTTAAGGCGTCCTCATGCACGGCATAATTGAAATTTTCAGCGAGAATTTTCAAAAATATTTCTCTGTCTTTCGGCGATATAGCATTTTCATGTGTTTCCACAAGTCTATTATTAATAGCGGTACCGAATAAGAATTCGTGACGTACCTGCTGGATCTGAACGTCGAGACCGGGATCGGTTTTTACTATGATATCGCCCATTCGTATTTCCGCTATTCGGGCCTCAATTGCAGAGGGCTCCAGCTTTGCTGCTATATCGCTCTGAGCAAAGCAGGCGGGGATAATAAGTGTAATTACAACCGGAATTAAAAGTCCCGATTTTGCCTTCATAATCTGCACTCCTTATTAAGATTTAGTTGTGTTTTATATAAGTTAGTTAATAGCTAATTGTGCTTACGGTATATCCCGAACATTTATTCTTGTTTTGTTTGATTGGCTACGGCCTGAGCAGCGGCGGCGACTTTTTCCGGATCGCCGAGATAGTAGTGTTTCAGCGGTTTCATGTCATCATCCAACTCATAAATCAAAGGTATGCCGGTAGGGATGTTCAAATTCGAAATATCTTCCTCTGATATATTATCGAGATATTTTACCAACGCTCTTAAGCTATTGCCGTGAGCGGAGATTAACACCCTTTTACCGGCTTTTATTTCGGGCACAATCGCTTCATGCCAATATGGGAGAAATCTGTCGACAACATCCTTTAACGATTCTGTGAACGGCAGGTTTTTCTTGTCTATATTTTTGTACATAGGTTCACGGTCGCAGCAGCGAGGGTCGGTTTTTTCCAGGGCGGGGGGCTGGATTGCATAACTTCTTCGCCATAGCTTGACCTGCTCATCTCCATATTTTAGAGTGGTCTCGGTTTTGTTAAGACCCTGCAGGGCACCGTAATGACGTTCGTTAAGCTGCCATGACTTGATAACGGGCAACCACATGAAATCCATTTTATCAAGGACAATCCATAAAGTACGGATAGAGCGTTTCAGGACAGAAGTAAAAGCCAGATCGAAGGAGAAATTATCTTTTTTTAATAGCTCAGCGGCCTGCTCGGCTTCTTCGACGCCTTTTTGGCTCAAATCAACGTCGGTCCAGCCGGTAAAAAGATTTTCCTTGTTCCAGATGCTTTGGCCATGTCTTAGAAGAACGAGTTTTTTCATAGTTTTCACCTTCTGGTTTTATCGATGTTGAACTTTTTTACTATATTTTCTCAATTACAGGATTTTATGTTTGAAGTTTTTCTTAGCCGGAATTCCTGTATAACAAATGTGGTAAACTTTGGCAAGTTTTCTCTTAAAAGGTTGTAAAGTTAAATATCAAATCCTGCTGCCTATATACGTGTGTATCCCAAAAAACCGAAACGAAGTATGTAATGCTACATTTGAAATGCGAGGTAATGAACACGAGACGCGTTAATGGACTATATTAATTGATTTGGGTGTGTATATCTTACGGATCTACGACGCGGATGTTATCAAAGTAAAAATTTACCCCATCTAAGTCGTTGTATTCGGCGACAAACTCGAAACGGTCTATGGCGGTCCAGTCAAACTTGCCTGCCGGATTATACCAGCCGTTGTCCCATGAGCCGTGCTCGGTAAATGATTCGAGTGGAATTTGTAAATGGTTCCATTGACCGTCAAAGGCAGCGGTGTTTTCGTCAATTCTATAACGCATGCGCCAGGGATGGTCGTTGGGTTCGTTTGTTTTGGTATCGACGAATCGCATGTCAATCCTCGCATTCGACTGATTACATCGAATCCAGAGATCAATTGAACAACCTTTATCCACCAGTACGGAAAGGTCTCTGACAGGTGAAAAACGAAGTGCAAGAGAGCTGTATTGATTCACGCCCGTCCAGTGAATGCAGAATTTGCCTTCTGCTGGATTATCCTTGCAGTAATAATCCAACAGTCCCTCATTCAACCAGCTTGCGTCAACGATTTTTGGTGCAATATAATCAAGATATAAATTGAAGCCGTTTACATCCGGGGCCAGAACAAATTCCTGCTGCTGCGGCGCAGTCAATCCCAGTGCTTCAATCAGGGGGACATTCAAATCGTAATTGAAAAGCTCATTGGTTCCCTTTTCGAAAAGCCCGAAGCCGCCTTGATAATCCCAGATTGTCCATGAGATGCCTTTTTCTTCAAGGTAGTTTCGCACAACATCATACCAGTAGATTCGGTTTTCGTTGTCGCTGTTTGGTTTATATACGCCGAATTCTCCACAGAACAGAGGGGCATCGCGTGCAGTTTGGAAGTCCGCGGCTATATCAATCAGGTATTTCACGCGTTCCACCGTTCCCTGATTTCTATAATTTATAAGATTGCTGTGTATCCATGTGCCTTCCAGTTCCTTAGGGCAGTCAGGCATGCAGTTGGCATCGTACGGGAACGGCACGCCGGCCAGCGGCACCATTGACGGGTCGGTCCAGCTTGCGCCCTGATGAGTGAATAAGAACGGGTCATAAAAATGGAATGTATATATCAGGTTGTCATCTTTATATTCCGGTATGAGCCGGAGGTTGTTGTAACTGTTCCATCCCGCCGGGCCGACGATAATTGTGTGTTTTTGATCGACCTGGCGAATCGCATCGATGACCTGTTGCTGGATATTGTTCCAGAGCTGATCTGAAATTCCGTGCGGCTCGTTGAGCACTTCGTAGTAAATCAGGGTCGAACGCTGTTTATAGTGATCGGCCATTTGCATCCAGACAGGGACAAGAATATCGACAATATTTGGTTCGGTGCTTTGAGCCGGATCGAATGTGTGGTTGTCCAGAATAAGATGCAGTTCCAATTCTTCAGCCCAATCAATGACCTGGTCGAGGAAATAGAAAAATAATGGTTCGATTGTATAATCCGGTTCGCCGTTCGTCATAAAATGCAGGTTAATAGGCAATCTAATTACATCACAACCTAAACTTTTTATATTGATTAAATCCTGCTTCATGTATTTTGTGAACTGGATTTGTTGCACACTCGATGCCTGGAACCAGCCTGTAAGGTTGACACCGCGTTTGAAAGGAGTTTCGGCACTCCAGGCGGCAGCGCTAAGCAGTAAAAAAAAGAGAATATTTTGTTTCATGATTTCTCCTTATATTTACAATTATTTAACAGAGCTATTATAACATTTTTCGTGATGTTTTTATAGAGGAAACATTATTGACTCATACTGGTGGAATTAAAAAGAACGAAGTAACAAAAGACGAATAAAACGGCGGTTATTGACAGTCAACATCTTACCTGCTACTCTTGTCGTAGTGTACGGTTGATGGGGACAAGCATTATGATAACATGTAAAACCAACGGGATTATTAGTTCTATCATACTTTCTTTTCTTGTTGTATGCCCGATTGGCTGCAATTGGTTGAATGTATATAGTGACAGGACTGTCACTGATACAAGAAAGGCCTTTGAGCGCAACAAGCTTATCGGCAGGGGAATGAATTTTGGCAATGCCCTCGAAGCCCCGAATGAGGGCGATTGGGGTCTTACCATCAGCGAATCACATATCCATGAAGTCTATAAGGCAGGATTTGATTCGGTGAGATTGCCTATATGCTGGTCGGCCCATACGGACACTAAATATCCTCATAAAATTGAGCAGAAATTTATAGACCGTGTGGATGAAGTTATAGACTGGTGTCTTAAAAGAGACCTGGCTGTGATTATCACTATTCATCATTTCAACGATTTGTATAATTATCCTGATAACAGAACGTACAGAAATATGATTCTTTCGATATGGGATCAGTTAACTACGCATTACATTTCTCACGACCACGAGAAATTGTTCTTTGAGGTATTAAACGAACCGCACAGCAATTTGACACCTGAGAAATGGAATAAACTGATACTGGATTTAATCGAAGTAATCAGAACCAAAGATAAAGACAGGACTATAATTATCGATACCGCCAATTACGCATCTCACGAATTGCTTGATGGACTGATTATTCCTGAGCAAGAGAGAAATATAATTGTCAGTGTGCGGTATTATCTTCCCTTTGATTTTACTCATCAGGGCGCTCATTGGTTGGAGGAGTCCGGCCAATGGCTGGGCAGAACCTGGACGGGGACCGAGGATGAAAAAAATACCGTCGATAAGCATCTTAAATTCGCGAAGGACTGGTCGTTAAAAAATAATCGGCCCGTAACAATCGGTGAATTCGGCTCCATTATTAATGCCGACAAACAAAGCCGCATAACGTGGACAAAATATGTATGTAGAAGGTTTGAGGAAAACGGCTTTAGCTGGAGTTATTTCGATTTTGGAGTGCTCTTTAGAGCGTACGATGTAGAAAAGAATTGCTGGTTAATTGAGTTCTAATCCGTGCATCTAAAAGTCCATGGCTTATTTACAGGTAAAGTGTTAGTTGTTGGATTATTTTGTCAAATCATTTCTTTTGTATTATCATGGTCTGATGTGTTTTTTCTGGTTCGAGATAAGAATTTGTAATTATTCAGGAAGGATTTTCAAATGATTCGGTGGAAGATTTGCCTGTTAGTTGTATTGTGCTGCTTAGTTGTATCGAATGCTCAGGAAAAGTCGGCGGTTAATGATGATTCCACCCGATGGGAAGAGACGATTCGTGTTTTCGAGCAGTGGGACAGCAAGAACACGTATGCTTCAAATGCGGTTTTGTTTGTAGGTAGTTCCAGTATTCGTCTATGGCCGACCCGCGAGTGTTTCGAGGATTTTAATGTAATCAACCGTGGATTTGGCGGCTCTCATATTTCGGATGTCAATTATTATGCCGACAGGATTGTGCTCTGTTATAAGCCGAAGGTGATAGTATTTTATGCCGGCGATAATGACGTGGCTGCAGGCAAGAGTGCAAAGTGTGTGCTTGATGACTATGTTAAGTTTGTGAGCCTGGTCCGCAAGAAACTGCCCGAAACTCGAATTATTTTCATAAGCATTAAGCCGAGCGGCAGCCGGTGGTCTCTTTGGGAGGTTATGAATGAGGCTAACGCAATGATTAAGAACTTCTCGATGAAGGACGACAGCCTGTTTTATTTCGACGGCGCAACACCGCTGCTCGATAGCGATGGCGAGCCTGATCAAAAATTGTTTTTGAAAGATCAACTGCATTTGAACAGCAAAGGCTACGAAGTTTGGACGAAATTGCTCAAGCCCGTTATAAAAAAGCATTGAGAGAATAATAGAATATCGAGCGATTTTTAATCGCCAGGCAAGTGCCGCAGATAAAATTGGCAAGTAACCGAGTTTAGCCTACTGTGGTGAGCTTTTTAAGCCGGGGTAAATGTTCGAATACAATTTTTTACCTAAAATTCACCTTTTTTCCTGTTTTGTTAAATTAGTTGACAAAAAGTCCTTATTATTGTATGATTTATAATGTTGAAAAACTCATTAATATCGGAAGAAAGCAGTGTTAGTGCGCGCGATGTTTTGTTCCTAACATCAATTTTTTACGATAATGGATATAAGGATTATTGCTCAGCAGTTTTATTTGCCTTACATGAATCCTCTGCTGTTCTTTAAGGTTAGGAGAGAAAAAATGAAGAAAGCAGGTTTTACACTAATCGAATTGCTCGTTGTTATAGCAATTATAGCTCTTCTAATGGGAATTTTGATGCCTGCCTTAAATAAAGTCAGAGATCACGCCAAACGTATCCACTGTCAGAATAATGTAAGGAACCTGGCGATGGCATGGTTCATGTACCAGGATGATAATGACGGCAAGTTAGTACATGGTAATGTGCCCAGAAGCTCGGCATTTAAGGATTATAAACAACCGTATTGGGTTGAGCCGCCCCAGGATGCCGAGCGTAACTATACAGGTGACGATAAACCTTCTCCTACTATTGAACAGGAGTGGAACGGTATTAGAAACGGATATTTATTTTCTTATACCAAGGATGTAGATGTATATCGCTGCCCATCAGATGATAGAAAAAGAACCAATTTAGCAACCTTCCGCAGTTATTCCATTGCCGGTGGTATGAACGGAGAATTAGGTGACAGAGCGGTCAAAAAATACACTGAAATAGAAAATCCCGCTACGAAATATGTATTCGTTGAAGAAGCCGACCCAAGGCAATGGAATATGGGCTCATGGCTTGTCAATCCCACCGGCGATAGCTGGATTGATCCGTTAACGGTCTGGCATGATGAAAGTAGCTGTCTCGGCTGGGCCGATGGCAGGGCAGAGATGCATAGATGGCTGGATCAACGTACAATTGACATGTATTATGATGTCTATGCTCAAGACAATTGGAGTCCAAATCATCCGGGCAGCGTAGACCTAAAATTCATGCAGAGAGGCTATCAGTTAAAAAGCATATCGAGGAATTAGTGATTAGGGAATTGATGAATTTATCTGGATAGCCGATGTTATTTAGGTGCATAGGATACTGGTTATTTTTAACTGTTAAATGTAGGCATTCAAAAGCGGGGCTCGGAGCGCAGGGGTCAGCAGGTAATCATTTGGATTTTTAATCACTTATTAGAATAAATATCCGGCTTTGGTTTTGTTTCTGCAGATTTTTCCATCTTAGTGAGGTCATCAAGACATAATTGAGACCATGTCTCCAAGGTATCCCGAACTTGTTGCAGTTCTTCCGCTGTCATAAAAGCCATCTGTGTAATCATCTGCTCTTTTTTCCCTACCCGGGGGGCATCCAGTTTCCAGAAGTGGACGATACCCAGGTGCACACTTCCGACCTCGTTGGAATCGTCGTTGAGCAGTGCAACAATACTGTCCGTATAAGACGTCTCTACTGATACTTCCTCGCCCACTTCACGTTGAACGGCTGCAAGATAATTTTCATATAAATGGGCGAATAAAGAGCTATTATCAGCATCTACAGGATTGATGTGACCGCCGATACCGATGGAACGGTTTCCGACAAGGCGGGATTCGCCCGCTCGCCTGCCTCTTACATAGCTAAAATATTTTCCCTGGTGAGCCATGATGACATAGGGGATGAGCTGTTTATAGGAAGGGTCCCGTTCGGCCTGCGATCTCGGCATAAAACGGGGGACGCCCTGGACAAAAATCCTCCTCAGGTACCGGTCAATATCGAATACCAGACCGTGAAACATTCCAAGTTGCTCGATAATTTTTCGTTCAATTACCAGAACCTGTTCTTCCTGTGCCATGTAACCACTCCTTGGTTGATGTATTGCGATTCGATTGGTGGTATTATTACCATCATGACAACCAATGCAAGGAAAAAGTTCGTAGTAGTATTCTGTGTAAAAATGTGTCGTGCTTGAAAAGTAAGGTTGTATCTGTTATTTTACTGTTTTTGAACAATAATAGATAAGAGTTAACAGCAGGGTGTATTGTCAATGGTTAAAACTCAGGAAATCAGGATTAAGACAAAAGGCGATTGTGATGTTGTAAATATAACCGAACAGGTTGGCAAAGCCGTGGCCCAATCGATAATAAAAAATGGAATCATTATACTCTTTAATGTTGGATCGACGGCGGGGATTACAACGACCGAATATGAGCCGGGCCTGGTCAACTATGATATCGCCGCAACTTTTGAGAAAATTGCACCTGAAAATGCTCGATACGAGCATGAAGAGACCTGGCATGATGATAATGGCCATTCTCACGTCAGGGCTTCGCTCTTGGGGCCTTCTCTGAGTGTGCCGATAGTTGACGGCAGGCTGACACTCGGGACATGGCAACAAATAATTCTGGTAGATTTTGATACCAGGCCGAGAACCAGAACGGTAGTTTGCCAGGTAATCGGCGATTGAGAGTGGCGGAATTAAGCTTGACGAAAATGGGAGCAATTCATACTATGTGTGGAGCATTTTAAAGCTCGCACTGAATTTTATTTAAGGTATCAAGCGGGATGGGTATTATCATTCGAAAAATGATTTTTTTTATCACGGTAGTGCAGGTTATTTTTTATATAACAGGCTGTAATTCAGGTGCCAGGGGTGGACCTGCACAGGATTTAGGCACTACGGTCGGATCATTGGTTGAGGTGATTTATCCTGAATCGATTTCAGTGGAAGGTTTTGGCCTGATCGGCGGGCTAAGAGGAACAGGTTCTTTGGAATGCCCGCCACAGATTAGGTCATATCTAACCCAATATATCATGGCACAATTGCCTGCCGAGACAATGTCTAAAGCCGAAAGTCTGATAAATAGTTCCGATACGACGGTGGTTTTGGTCGAGGCGGTGATTCCCGTGCAGGATGCAAAAGGTAAGTATTTCGATGTAAGAGTATCTGCATTGCCCGGCACGCAAACAACTTCTCTGGAAGGGGGCTGGTTATATCGTACCGAATTGAAGATTACAGGGAGCTTCGGTATAACTACTGAGATTTTAGCTGATGCCGAGGGACCGGTCTTTACTGATAAAATAAGAACATCAGGTATTGATAAAAGAGCCGGTTATATACTTGCCGGCGGCAAGACTCTTAAAGAATATAATATCATTTTGGTTCTTGAAAAGCCTGATTTTAAACTGTCCAATGTCATTCGCAATCGATTGAACGAACGTTTTGGTCGTGACGTTGCAGTGGCGGTTTCTCCCGGTAGAATCCAGTTGAGGATTCCGGCCATATATAAAGAATACAGAAAAAGATTCCTTTCTATTGTCAGAGCAATGTACCTTGAGGAGACACCGGAAATGATCATGGAAAGGATACGTTACTATGCCGGAGAGCTTGCCCGTGTGCCGGAAAAAGAAGAAAGTGAAATTGCACTCGAAGCGATTGGCAATCAGAGTCTTGTTGAACTGTCTGCTTTGCTCATTTCTTCCGATGAGCGGGTACGGCTGCGTGCGGCCAGATGCATGCTTAACCTGGGAAGTAATGCAGGTTTACAGACACTCAGGCAAATAGTTATGGACAGGGATTCTGCTTATAGAATCGAGGCGCTGGAGTCAATAACCGCCGCTGCAAGGCCTGACGAAGCTGCTTCCGTTGCCCGGATGTTGTTACGAGATGGTGATTTTGAAATCCGTTTAAAAGCGTATGAGCAATTGCGAAAATTGGATGATGCTGCCATAAATCGAGAGGTGATTAACCGAGATTTTTACCTGGAGCAAATTGTACGGACTGAACAGAATGTGATTTATACATTTCGCAGCGGCCAACCGAGAATTGTATTGTTCGGTGCACCAATATATTGCAACAGAGGTATTTTTATCCAGTCACCCGATGGAGAAATAACAATAAATGCACCAGTCGACCGGGGGACTGTCTCGTTAATAAGGACGCATCCGAAACGACCCAGTGTCATAGCACAAATGACAAGCTCTTTTGAGCTTGGTGATATTATCCGCAAACTTTGTACGGAACCGACAACCGAAGGTGAGAATGGCCGTGGAGGTTTGGGTGTTCCATACGCAGATATGATAGCTCTTTTAAAGCAGATGTGTGACAAAGGAGCTGTTGACGCAGAATTTCGTGCCGGTCCTATGCCAAAAATCGTTATTAATATCAAGAAATAACAAACCCTCGGCCGATAACAATATTGCGTATTTCCTTAAAAATGGCGCTTGTACTTTATGTTAATAGTTACCGGACGTTTAAAACAGGATAATCAATGAGACTTGAAAAAATTGTACTGAACGGATTTAAGAGCTTTGCCGACAAGACAGAATTTCTTTTCGATTCGCCTATAACCGCCATTGTTGGCCCCAACGGCTGTGGCAAGAGTAATGTTGTCGATGCAGTTAAATGGGTCTTGGGGGAGCAGAGTGTTAAAAGTCTGCGTAGTGGGCAGATGGCTGATGTGATATTTAGCGGCAGTACGAGCAGAAAGTCTCTCGGTGCCGCTGAGGTTAGCTTGTTTTTATCAAATCCGGACGGTGTGGGCAGGCGCCAGCTCCCGATTGACACCGAAGAAGTGCAGGTTACACGAAGGATATATAAGAGCGGTGAGAGCGAGTATCGGATAAATAATAAGGCCTGCCGATTGAAAGATGTTCGGGAATTATTCATGGACACCGGCATAGGAACCAGGGCTTATTCGATTCTTGAGCAGGGGCAGGTTGACCATTTGGTAAGTGCATCCAAAACCGATCGAAGATTTATTTTTGAAGAAGCGGCGGGTATCAGCAAGTACAAAGCCCACAAGAGGGAAGCACTGCGAAAACTGGAACGCACCGAACAAAACCTGCTCCGATTGGCGGATATTCTGGGTGAAGTCGCCAAGAGACTGCGAAGTATCAAACTGCAGGCTGGTAAAGCAAGGAATTATCTGCAATATACGCAAAGGCTCAAAGAGTTACAGGTAAATTACTCGCTCGTCGAATATGACAAAAACCTTACACAGCTCACAGAAAAAGAAGCTTCATTTAAGCAAAAGTCGGAACAGTCTGAGCAGCTTGCAGCGGAGGTGGCAAAGCAAGACAGTCTGATTAGCAGGCTGGGTGAGGATATGATAGAAACTGAGCATAAATTAAATTATGCCGGCAATCGTCTTGTCTCTGTTCGAAGTAAGATTGAGCAGCAGATACAACGTATTGATTTCCTCAGAGACAGAGTCGCAGAGTTGCAGCAAAGGAGGACGTCCGCCGAAGCTAAGGTTGAAAAATTAAAAGAGCAGAAGGATATATTTGAGAGTAATTCCGCACAATACAGAAATGAGCTGGAAAACTGTGAGAAATTACTCGAAGAGAAAAATAACCGGATCGGGCGTGTTCAGAAAGATATCCAGCAGATCAACTCGGAATGTGCATCTCTGGAAGCGACTTTGGAAGATGAGAAATCCGGAATTATAGATATTGTAAGAAGAACCGCACAACTTCATAACGAAGTTCAGAGCATATCGGTTTATCGTAATAATTTAACCAACCAGAAAGACCGCCTTGCCGGCCGGGCACAGATTGCACGGGCCGAACTGGAGGAGCTACTTACCGAAAAAGCAAAACATGAAGCTCGATCAGGAGACATCGAGAAGGTCTTGGACGAATTGAATGAGAGCCTGGAGGCTAAACGCAAGGAAGGCGAAAAAATCAGCGAATCTCTTGCGGCAGATAATAAACGACTGGCTCACAGCAAAGAGACCCGAAGCGCAATAAACAGTGAGCTAGTGATATTGACGGATATGGAAAAACGCTGCGAAGGGCTCAAAGCCGGCGTTAAGAGTATTCTGCAGAGTCGCTCAATCGAAAAAAACAGATATGATTACATCGAAGGAATACTCGCCGAGATGATATCGACCGATATAGAATATGCAAATGCTGTCGAAGCGGCCCTTGAAGGCCAAACAGATGCATTGGTTATCAACAGCACAGACAAGATGCTGGCTGATACAGAGACGATTGAAGAAATTGACGGTCGTGTTGATTTCATTTGCCTTGATAAAATCGAGCCTTTTTTAGATAGCAAAGACTGGTCGGAATTTCAAAATGTCGGGGGCAGACTCGTTCAATTTGTTAAGTACCACAGCAAATACGCACCTTTGATCTGGAAGTTACTCGGCAGAACGCTTATCGTTGATTCTTTACAGGATGCGGTCGAACTGGCCCGAAATGCGGGCCAGCAGTACCAGTTTGTAACTTTAAAGGGCGAATTTTTAAGCAATGATGGGATCATCAAACTTGGACCTTTAGGCAGAGCGACCGGCTTGATATCACGTAAGAGCCGGCTGAGGCAACTGGAAGACACTATTACAAACGTCAGCTCCGAGATAACCGAGCTCGAAGCTCGTATTGAGAAAAACAGCCAGGCAAACGCTCATCTGGAGAAATTATGCAAAGACCTGCGGACTTCTGTTTATGAGGCCAATACCGAAAAGATGCAGGTGAGTTCTAAGCTCAGTGTCATAGAACAGAACATCAAGCGGCTAAGGGAAGAAGAGCCTTTGATTACAAGTGAAATCGATCTGCTTGCCGAGCAGATAGCCCAGTCGGTCAGGAAAGAATACGAGTCGAAACAGAAACTTCAGGAACTGGAAGAAGTCAACGACCAGAGAACAACACAGATAGAACTGCTTGAGGCAAAATACACGGAGAAAAAACAACAAAAGCAAACGCTGGAAGATAAACTTACCGATTTAAAAATCTCCCTTGGTCAGATTACCGAGCAAAGCAAAGCATCGAGACAAATCATCGAGAGTCTTCAAAAACAAATGCAGGAGAACATAACGTCTAATCAGACGGCACTGGATGAAATAAAAAGTTGTACCGAGCAGGAAATGTCCGCACAAAGGGACATTCTGAACGCTGAAGCGGGTGTATCGGAATTATTTGTCGAAAAGGAAAATAGCCAGGAAGACAGTCGGATTCTGCAGGAAGAAATAGAAAAGCTGCTGGCACAACGAAAGCAGGCAGAAGAACAGCTTCGTCTCAAACGTACGGAGAAGGAACAATCTGAAGAACTCATCAATGAGCTTCGAGTAGAACTGGGTCAGTTACAGGTCAAGCAGCAGGATTTGGTCGAAAGAGTACAGGAACAGTTACAAATAGATTTGGCCGAGGCCTATAAAAATTATACACGACAGGAGGTTGACTGGGAGCAGATAAAGCATGAGATTAACGAGCTTCGAGGCAGGATTGAACGTCTGGGTAATGTTAACGTTGATGCGATTAATGAGCAGGAGAATCTTGAACAGCGGCACGACTTTTTGAGCGAACAGGTTCAGGACCTAAACAGCAGTAAGGCTCAACTGCAACAGTTAATTAGCCGCCTAAATAAAAAGAGCAGGGAGAAATTCCAGGAGACATTCGATGAAATCCGGGGACATTTCCAGGATATTTTCCGCAAGCTCTTCGGCGGCGGAAAAGCCGATATTATGCTTGAGGACGCCGAGGATATTCTCGAAGCGGGCATAGAGGTTATCGCCAAACCACCCGGCAAAGAGACAAGAAGTATATCACTGCTCAGTGGTGGAGAAAAATCCATGACGGCACTTGCATTATTATTTGCAGTTTTCAAGACAAAGCCTTCGCCGTTTTGTTTCCTCGATGAGGTTGATGCGGCTCTTGATGAAGCTAATAACGAGCGTTTCAATATGCTGTTAAGGGAGTTCCAGAAGGATTCACAGTTTATCATCATTACTCATGCCAAGCGTACGATGAGCATTGCCGATGTGCTGTTCGGGATAACAATGCAGGTACGAGGTGTGAGCAAGAAAATAAGTGTCCGCTTCGGCGAGGTTGAAGAGGAAACCGCGGCAGTGGCATGAAAGTTTTTTAGAGGCCGGACTATTTACCCCGGTCACCTGATTTGCTGCTCCATGTCCAACGAATAAGAGCAATACTGGCAAGTGCTATAATCAGCATCCAGGTAGCAAAGAACCATTTGCCTTGTTTGTCAAAAAATCCAACAGTAACAACCAATACCAGCAGGGCGATGACAATTAGAATAATTCCATTTGTCACTTTTATAAGCTCGAAGAGTCGTGTTTTGTTATGTTGCTCAGCTTCTGTCAGGATGCCAGCGGCAATGTCTCGTTCGATTTCAGGAACGGCAATCCTTATTTGGTGACTTCTGTAAGCTCCCATTTTGCCAACATCATCAATTACGACTGGATGAAGGTTCCGGCTCTCAAGTAGCTTTACTATCTTTGGTACATTTTCTGGAAGTGTTCTGTAAACGGAAACCAGTTCCGACATTGCCTCAAACCTCTAATTATAACACTTTAAGCTCAGTACCGGGCAGAGAATTCGGCACAGCGTTTCTAATGATACGATTATGTTCCGAATCGTATTCGTGGGCAAGAAGGAAATCAGTAATAGTAGAGAAACACTTTAAATATAAAGGACCCAACTTAAAAGCTGTATAAATGATACCGCATATCATGTTTGAGGTCTCTATGAAAGTTGACATACGTACTTGTTTTAGCTAATATCCAGCTTTATGAAGGCTAAAACTGTAAATATTTTGGGTATTGAAACAAGTTGCGACGAAACTGCAGCCGCTGTTGTGGCCGACGGCGGCATAATTAAGTCTTCTATTGTAGCGTCGCAAAACAAGCTACATGAAAAATACGGCGGCGTTGTGCCAGAAATAGCTTCCCGTGCCCATATCGAAAAGATATACCCTGTCATCATCGAGGCGATGGAGCAGGCCGAAGTTACAAAAGAAAGTATTGATGCAATCGCAGTTGCCAATCAACCGGGACTGAGCATTGCTTTGGTTGTTGGTGTCACCGCAGCCAAGACATTGAGCTTTGCCTGGGAAAAACCTCTTATTGCTATCAATCATCTGCATGCCCACATGCAATCTGCGATGTTGTCCGAGGAAAATTTACAACTGCCGGCGCTGGCCCTGATTGTATCCGGCGGGCATACATCTCTTTTCGATTGCCAGTCTCCTTTAGAGTTAGAACTATTAGGCTCAACCATTGATGACGCCGCCGGCGAGGCATTCGATAAGGTTGCTACGATTTTAAAGCTTCCATATCCGGGCGGACCCAGTATTGAAAAAGCGGCGAAAAACGGAAATCCAAACGCAATCTATTTTCCTCGTTCGATGCTTGGGCCGGACTCTCTGGATTTTTCTTTCAGCGGTGTTAAAACAGCCGTACTGTATTATTGTCGCGGCCAGGATATGAAAGGTGAAGATAAGG
Source organism: uncultured Pirellulales bacterium (assembly GCA_964508785.1). Lineage (GTDB taxonomy): Bacteria > Planctomycetota > Phycisphaerae > Sedimentisphaerales > Anaerobacaceae > JAFGPS01. Next base: position 21,093 of record CAZDVE010000046.1, read on the forward strand.
TCGATTCGATGACCAGGCAGGAGATCGCCGATATCGCGGCTTCTTTCCAGGCGGCGGTGATTGACGTCTTAGTCAAAAAGACACAGCGGGCCGCCGATAGAATCGGGGCAAAAGCCATTCTTTTAGGTGGCGGTGTTGCCGCCAACAGTGCTTTGCGAAACGCTCTCGAGCAGTTATGCAACTCGACGACACCGCCGAGGAAATTATTAGCCGCTCCAAAACAATATTGCACAGATAACGCTGTTATGGTAGCCTCTTTGGCGTATCATAAATTCGAGGCCGGTATCTTTGCAGATTTGACTCTTGAACCAAAAGCGACCGGATGAACGAAGGACGAAAGACGAGGGACGAGATATTCAGACTGAGCAATTAAAATTATTGTTGGAGCAGGTTAAAAGCGGCGAGTTGGAAATCGTTGAGGCAATCGATAGGCTTCGTCATTTGCCGTATGAGGATTTGGGGTTTGCATGTATTGACCACCATCGTCAGATCCGCCGCGGTTTTCCAGAAGTGATTTACTGTCCTGGCAAATCCATCGAGCAAATAATTCAAATTTTTGAGAGTCTTGCCGAGAAAGGCAATAATGTTTTAGCTACCAGGGCCGAGCCGCATATTTTTGAAGCAATAGCTAAGATAAAAAAATTCCCTCAAGTTCGTTACGATGAATTAGCCAGGGCAATTGTTTTTGAACAGAAGGAAATTCCCGCTTCCGAAAGTATTTTGCCGATAGTTACTGCAGGGACGTCAGACCTTTCTGTTGCAGCGGAAGCAAAGGTCACCGCCGAAATGATGGGTCAGCGTACAGAGATGATTTGCGATGTTGGTGTGGCCGGACTTCATAGGATATTTAGGCATCTGCCGAAACTACAGAATGCTAATGTTATCATTGTAGTCGCGGGGATGGAGGGTGCTCTGGCGAGTGTGCTTGGTGGTATGGTTGGTTGTCCGGTCATCGCTGTCCCCACCAGTGTCGGTTATGGTGCCAGCTTTGGCGGGCTTTCCGCTCTTTTAACTATGCTAAATAGCTGCGCTTCCGGTGTTACTGTAGTTAATATCGACAACGGTTTCTCCGCCGCTGTAACCGCAACATTAATCAACAGAAAAATCGAAGCGGCAGAGTAGAAAGTTCGAAAACCAAATATCTAAATCCTAAACAAGCACAAATTAAGAAAATCCTAATGTTCAAAAGCGTCGGGCTTTCAGCCTGTGTTTGGGATTTCTGTCATACGATATTCAGATTTGTTTGAGATTTCGGGTTTCGTACTTCGTGCTTTGGATTTTTGGTTCTGCTTAGGGATAGGTGCGATATTATCTCTGCTTCACATCGGGCTACGGCAAGCTGCGTAGACCTCCGCTGGAGCGGGTCGTCCTTACGAGTCTTGGCAAGGCCGATAATGGGCGTGACGCATGAGGCGCATCCTACTGCCGCTTCCTATTGACATTCTTCATTTCTCTTTAAGCGATTTTTCTGCCTTTTGCTTTCCGGAGTTTAACCATCCTTACCCAGTACTCTGTTCCTCCAACTTATTTGGCGGAACAACAGCCTTTAATGCCTCGACAACTTGTGGCACCACGTTCGCGTATGCAATGAATACATGGACTTCAACTATTCCTTGGTCTCTTGTCTGGAAGAGATGGAATGTGATGTTCTCTTTTTTATGGTGGATCACCACTCGTTCCAGATTCTGGACTGAAATGGTCTCAGTGCGTTCTTTCAGGAATGACTTAATTATCGGTTTCATAATAAGTTCGCCAAGAAAGCCCAAACACAGGAACTTCCCGATAGCAGACATTCTCCATTTCCCATCCAATCGGATGGCATCCTTCTGAAATCGGATGGTATCTGAGTACGTAGATTCCCAGAGAGAAACCTTTTCATTGTCAGCGAGATCTACTGATGCTTGCTTCAGAAAACATATCTTGAATTCTCCCGTTTGTATGTTACTTCCTCCTTATCGTGTTCCGTTCAAACCAAACACCCAGTGAGACAATCACAATTAGAGCGCCGATGGCCAAGATATAATACGTGTCATTGTCACCCTCTGTGATTCCGGCTATCAACATTGGAATTCCAAACAAGAGAACCACCATGATTAGACAACCAACATTACGCATGGACTTATTCCTTGTCGGCAACTTTCCTTTGCTGATGTTCCTGAATTGACTCACTGGTACGGTCGGCGTAGATAACCATTGTGTTGAATCCGCTAACATATAACCACACTCAGGACATTTATCTGCCGAGATGATAGACTCGGTCTTGACAACCTTGCCGCATCCTTTGCATCGGACCTTCATGTAATTATCTCTTTTTTTTGTTGCCTAAACTATTTTAAATAGTTTCAAGATAAATCCGCCTTCGAGTCTTTCTTCCAGATAATACTCCAACGCTACTCTATGAAGTGCCTGCTCCGCCATAGTAGCCTATGGCTACAAAGCCTGAGCCGCAATACTTTCTAAGTTCACCTTCTGTTATGATTATAGAACTTTCTGTCTGCTTGTCAAATCTGTTGTTGACCGTATCCTGTATTATTTATAATATAGTGCTCGAAACGAGGTTATATGCAGTTAATAGAATCTATTCCGCAATTAAAGCCGAGGGCGGTTGATGCTCACAAGGGCGATTTCGGTAAGGTCTGTATTATTGCCGGTAGTATCGGCATGAGTGGGGCGGCTGCTCTTGCCGGTCGAAGTGCCCTGCGAGCGGGGGCCGGCCTTGTGCGGGTGGCTACACCTAAAAGTGTTTTACCGATAGTGGCTTCGGTGGAGCCATCATTTACGACGATTCCGCTGCCGGAAGACAGCCTTGGGCGGATATCGGCAAAGGCAGTCAATATTATCCTTGAAGCTGTCGGTCAAAACGATGCCCTTGCGTTCGGTCCTGGTGTTGGCACCAGCGGGGGACTGCGGTCTGTTTTAGATACCCTGCTCGAACAGGAAGGCTTGAAGCTGGTTGTGGATGCCGATGGTCTGAATAACTTGGCCGGTATAAAGGATTGGCCTGGCAAATTAAAAGCGAAAATGATTGTGACACCGCATCCCGGTGAAATGAAAAGGCTCTGGTCGGGGCTGTTCCGGGAACCACTGCCGGAAAAGCGTCAGGAGCAGGCGGTGCAATTGGCCCAGCATACCGGTACGCTCGTTGTTCTCAAAGGAGCGGGAACGGTTGTCACCGATGGCGAAAAAGTTTATACTAATAAGACTGGTAATCCCGGAATGGCCACTGCAGGCTCAGGCGACGTTTTAACCGGAGTTATAACAGCGCTGCTCGGTCAGGGGTTAAGTAATTTCGATGCAGCGGTTTTGGGAGTTTATGTTCATGGCATGGCCGGTGACGTAGCAGCAGAGAATCTGGGGCAGGTTGGTATGATAACGACGGATATTATAGATGCACTGCCAGAAGTTTTTCTTAAAAACAAATAATCGTATTTGCTTATATAGTGACAGCCCCGGAATTTTCACTCGCCATTTCCTTTATAATTTTAAAAAGCCGTTCGACCATCATTGCGTAGGGCCAGGTTTTCTCGGCACGTTTTTTATTTTCTTCACACCAGGACAGCACTAATGGTAAAATCACGGCTTCCACATCCGTACCTTCTAATTCGCTCGCTAATTGGCCGAGGGCATTTGATACATATAACGGCATCTCAAGCAACTTTGTAGCAGCATGCTCCTCTTCGCACCCTCTGGCAGAACCTGTAACATAATGTTCTCTGCATGCAAGTGGTCTCTGCTCATAGATGGTACAGGTATTTTTATGTAGAAATGGGCAGTCCAGATTTAATCCCCTGTACCAGTTTGAAATAATATTCAAATCAGATTGTTCATTTGAGGATACTTTTGCTGATTGGTGTGTGAGTTTTCTGGGTGGTTTATTAATCAGTATATGGCGTGACGCAGCAAGACAGCCTTTCCATATTAATTCGCGTTTTTCTGGTGGGGCTTCTGAAATTTCCTTTTTTAATCGAAGCGCTTCAGGAACCGACAGTGGTACGAGATAACGACAGCAGTGGGCTGAGCAGTTTTTGCGGCAAGGGATCTTGCCTCCATTGCTATTTACATTTTGAAGTACGATGTTACATATTTTTGTACAAATCGTACGTGCCAGGGGGACAATATCGGCCAAGCTTGCCTGGTTTTCTTTGATACCAATGCGAAAATTCACTTTTGTATTGAGGACATTCAATTCAAAAGTGGAAACCTTTTCATCACATTTAGAACCGATATCCACTGCCATCGGATTATTCCCTTCTCCTGTTAAAATATATTCAGCCTCAAAGTACTTTTTTGAAAGCTTTCTCTGTTAGCGACTTTCTAATAGTCGTACCTTGAGACTTTTATAAAATTTTGCTTACACCGCATCTTACTGCTGATTAATTGATAACTTCTTTATCGTAAATACTGAGATTGACCTTTAGCGGTTATTTGAATGAATTGACAATTTATTGATATTTCCTACCTTGTTTTTCAATTATGATTGCCGAAAATGCTACGAAACTAATCGAGGTTTAAGTTTCTATCTTCTTGCAGTAAAACAAGTGCAGGATATAATGTCAGTTAAAATGTATATATATCGTTGGACCTACAATTCCTATATGGCTTCGGCTGGCTCAGTTGGTGTTTTGTGCGAAATTACGACTAACTTTATCGGTTAAAGCTTAAACCTCTATGGCACTGAACTTTTGGGTATTTATACAAATGTACTGCTGGGCGACATGGCGGCAGAAAAGTTGGGGCGGATTGTTATGATACCAATAAATTTGATTAAGGCGATGCCGGAGGATTTATGGAAATTTTAGAAAATTATTGAGGGGAATACAGGATGTCGCAGGAGATAAAGGATTTTTTCGAGAAGTTCAAACATGATATAGCGAAAATGAAGGAACAAACACCGGATGTCACCAGCGGCTTTGCAGGTCTATTTCATAAAGTTATGCGAGATGGTGCATTGTCGCTTAGAGAAAAAGAATTGATTGCGCTGGGAATAGGCGTGGCCGATTGCTGTGTACCTTGCATCAGAGGTCATGTGGAAAATTGTCTCGATGCCAGAGCGACAAAAGAGCAGATTCTCGAAGCAGTTTGCGTGGCTGTTGTAATGGGCGGCGGGCCAGCTTATACATATATACCGGTGGTCATTGACACTCTTGAGACATTGATGGCTGAGTAATTATCGAATATAAATGGATTATGGAAAATATATACTATATCGGCTCAAAATAGTAACATACTTTTTTGGATATATTCTATTGCAGTTGGCTGTAAACTCTATATAATTTCAATTTAATTAACTCAGCCCAAAAATGATATAATTTTGAATCACATTATAACACAATGAAGGATTTTAACAGGGAAGGTTTAAATTAAGGAGTTCACAAATGGAACTAAGTGGATTAGACATTGGGATATTAGCGGTATTCTTCGTTTGTGTCGTTACCGTGGGTCTTTTCAAAAGCCGTAAGGAAAAAACCAGTGAGGATTATTTTTTGGCTGGTCGCGGCCTGAAATGGTGGCTGATAGGATTCTCACTAATTGCAGCAAATATCTCAGCCGAGCAGTTTGTCGGAATGTCAGGCCAGGCGGCTATGAGCTCTATTGGTCTGGCGGTGGCCAGCTACGAATGGATTGCAGCGATTACTCTGGTTGTAGTTGCGTTTTTCTTTCTACCTAAATTTCTTAAAAGCGGAATTTTTACCATACCTGAGTATCTTGAATACCGATTTAATCATACCTCTCGTTTGGTTATGTCACTGTTGATGGTGATTATCTATGTAGGTGTGACAATCCCGACGGTTATCTACCTCGGAGCCAAGACTTTGAATCCGTTGTTTAAAGAGCAGTTGATGGGAATCCCAATCAATATCACAACGCTTTCCTGGTTTGTAGGTATCCTTGCAGGAGTGTATGTTGCAGCAGGAGGACTCAAGGCATGTGCCTGGGCGGATTTGATTCAGGGTTCGGCATTAATTATTGGCGGTGCGGTCATTATGGTGCTTTCATTTAAGGCACTGGACAATCCCAGTGGATTCGAGGGAATTAATGCTGCGGCGGTGAATACATCGCTCGGTCTGGGTGACGGTGCAACATTTAGTGAGAAGTTTATGGCACTTAAAGATGCTAATATGCACATGGTACTTCCAAGAACCAGCACATTTTTACCCTGGACGGCATTACTTTTGGGTATCTGGATTCCAAACTTTTACTACTGGGGTCTGAACCAGTATATTATGCAGAGAACACTTGGCGCCCACTCGTTACGAGAGGGACAACGTGGTGTGGTCTTTGCCGCTTTCCTAAAGCTGATTATTCCGTTTATTGTATGCATTCCGGGAATTATAGCTTTCACGCTTTATGGAGCAAAGATGCAGGAGGACGCAATGAACCAGGAGGCGTTTAATAAACCTGTTTTGGAAGCCTTTGAACAGGTAAAAGAGGCACCGCCTCAGGCGAATATGGTATTTCCTTTTAATAGTGATTTTGCACAATTGGAGCCGCGTCTTGCCGCAGAGTTGTTGTCATTCAATGAAGCGGTACTGGATAAGATTGCTCCGGCGGGTGATGGTATAGCTGCAAGCAATGCTGGACTGCTTGAGGGTGTTGAGAAAAGTCACCCCGATATTGAAGTCCGGCAGGAATTAATTGGTTATGACTACGACGGTGCATTCCCGCTGTTGATTAGGTACCTGACACCAAACGGGATACGGGGATTTGTTCTGGCTGCTTTGATGGGGGCTGTGATTAGCTCTCTTGCATCAATGCTAAATGCAGCTTCAACTATTTTCACAATGGATATTTATCGAGAATGGTTCAATAAAGATGCTGCACAGAAAGTTCTGGTATGGGTTGGTCGTTGTTGTGTCCCGGTTGGAGTTGTCATCGGATGTTTTATTGCACCGGTTCTTGCAAATCCTAAGTTCAAGGGTGCGTTCGCTTTCATACAGGAGTTCCAGGGATTCGTCTCGCCCGGCGTTTTGACAATATTCCTGTTCGGGTTGTTTGTAAAAAGAACACCGCGGTATTGTGGAGTTCTGGGACTGATTCTGAGCCCGATTATCTATGGTATTTTGTTCTTTGGCTGGTCTGATATGGCATTTCTGAATCGGATGGCAATCACTGTCGGTGCTATTACAGTCGTCCTGCTGTTAGTGACATTGATTAATCCGATGAGGGAGAAAATTGCACTGCCGGAGCAGACGAAGATTGAATTGAATTGGTCAAAAGGTTCAGTATATTTTGGCTTGTTTGTCATTCTTTTGACTATAGCCTTATATATAATCTTCTGGTAGTTTCTGGATTTCCAGAATGTGTTATACTTTACTAAAGATTGAAGTTTTTACTGTAAGAGTTGTGGAATGGAATTAACTAAAGAAGGACAGGCGGCTTTGGATAGAATCCGAAAGTTTGCGAAAGATAACGGCATCGACATCAATGACGGCAAAATCAGGCGAACGTCTTCGCGTTTTTGCCTTGGTGTTGAGCACGGGGATTATAACGGTACCGAACTATTTGGTGTCGGAACGGACAGATTTATATGGATGGCGTATAAACCCAACGGTACGGATTCTGTCAGGTTGTTCAGCGGCAATTTTCCCGATGACGGCGTTATTGAATTTAAACTTGGCGATGTTCCGGAGCCGAAATCAGAAGAGGCCGCGCATACATGGGGACGTTTTCCTTACGGTGTGGATTATGTTCTTCGGCGTCAGGGGTACAAGCTCTCACAGGGGATTGATGGTGTTATTTACGGTAACATTCCGGGTGGGGGAATGAGCCGGTCGGCATCTTTGAGCCTGAATCTAATTCTCTCGCTGTTCGATGCTAATAATATCGAGATTGCAGATAAAATGGATATCGTGGATTTGGCACAGGCGGTCGAAAACGATTACATCGGCTCGCCATGCGGCAAGCTCGACCAGATTATGATATTGTTCGCACGCGAGGGTATGGGGACATATTACAATCCGGCAAAAAGATCCGTGGAATACGTTCTACTCGGAGAAGGGGCCGAGGATTTTCGAATCGTTGTTATGGATACGGGGACGGAAAGACCGGGTCTGGAAAAATCAACGTACAAAATTCGACGCGCCGAGTGTGAAGAATTGGTCTCGATGTTGCAAAAAGCGGGCTACGATATTTCCTGTCTGGCTGATATCAGGGATCAAAAAGTTTATGAAAAAATCATGAAGCAATTTGGTGAAAGTTATCCGGACTTGTGTGATCGATTGAAATACATTTTCGGTGCTCAAGAGCGTTTTTATGAAATGCTCGATGCCTGGAAATCCGGCGATATTGTGACGGTAGGCAAGATATTCCGGGAAGACGGCATCGGACTACGAGATGATTATAAAATTTCCGGTCCTGAGCTGGAGATGATGTGCAGTATTGTTCGAACGGTGTCGGGTGTTCTTGGCGAGCGGATGTTAGGTGGAGGTGACAAAGGGGCATCGGGAGCCTTGGTTCGGCCGGAGAGCGTTAAGGCGGTCAAAGAGGCCGTTGATGTCGGTTATCCGAAAAAACATCCTGATTATGCCGACAAATATGCTGTACATGTCTGCAAGGTTGTAGATGGTGTCAAGGTTTTTAATGGTTTGTTGTAACGGGGACTATGGGCGGTTATGTCGAAAAAAAACAGGTCGACCAGGGGTGCCTTTGAAGCGGTTATATCTTCAAATAAGCAGATTGGGCCGCGATTCTATAAGCTCAAGCTGACATTTTCACAGGATGGTGCAAAGGCGTTTGCAGGCTTCAAACCGGGGCAATTTGCCGAATTAGACATTTCAAATGTCGCCTTACCGGCACCGGAAAAAATACCATCTGATTTGCGCGATGCATCCTGCCGCAATATACTTCTTCGAAGGCCTTTTAGTTTCACTGATGTCACTACCCACGGTGATAAGACTATTGTTGAACTGCTTTATTGTGTTGTCGGGCCTGCATCCTTGCGAATGACAACGTTGTCGGCAGGTGATTCACTAAGTGTCATCGGACCTCTGGGCAACGGTTTTCGAATTCCTGACAATAAAAAAAGTGCAATATTGGTTGCTGGTGGTATGGGAGCCCCGCCTATACAACACATGGCAAAAGTCCTTGCATCTGATCATACCGATATTGAAGTTATCGCCTTTGCCGGTGCAAAGACCGCAAGTTCATTGCCGTTTGAAGGAAAACTGGATGAAATCTCACAGCAATTGGGATTTTCATTGACTGAATTTGCTCAATACGGTGTTGAGTCGATAGTGGCGACGGACGATGGTTCAGTTGGGTATAAAGGTTTTATTACCGATTGTCTTGCCGAGTGGCTTGATAAATATGATGTGGCCTGCGACTCTATGATTATTTACAGTTGTGGACCGGAAATAATGTTGGCCAGAGTGGTTGAAATTGCCAAGGATAAGAACATCGACTGCCAGGTCAGTATGGAACGAAGAATGGCCTGTGGTATCGGTCTGTGCCAGAGTTGTGCCGTCGAATGTAGAATTAATGGATCCCGTACGACTGTTTATAAAATGTGCTGTGAAGATGGGCCTGTATTCGACGGTAGAGAGGTGGTCTTCTGACAAATCACAAATCGATTTCGGTTGTAATTGTATGATGATGTTAATCCTACCGGAAGAATCTGTAAATATCAGCTCAAGTAAATTACATATTGTGTATTAATGTATAGACCCGTATTTTTCCTGATTATGATTTCTTCGTAATTGGTTTTACAAGA
>CAZDVE010000047.1:0-2679 GCA_964508785.1 uncultured Pirellulales bacterium
TTTATAAACTGGAATTGCCCCGTTGTTATCAAACCATGCTCTGGAACAAGTGGCGGTCAAGGCGTAACAGTAAATATAAAAACAATTAAAGAATTGAAAAAAGGGATAGCAGAATCTTTTATATTCGACAGGAAATATTATGTAATGGAAGAATATATTGAAGGTTATCACTATAGAATTATGACTTTAAAAGGTGATTTTATCGCCTGTTCCCAGAGGATACCAGCTAAAATTATCGGTAACGGCAGAGATTCTATAAAAAAATTAATTGAAAAGGAAAATTATAGAAGAAGTATGGATAAAAGTCCAAATGCACTTTATCAAATTGTAGTCGATAATGAGGTTAGAAGAAAAATCAAGAGTGTGAATAAATCAATAAACAGTGTCCTGGGAAAAGATGAAGAACTCTTTGTCAAAGATGTTGTTAATTTGCATTCCGGCGGCGAGGTTATAAATATTGAAAAGGTATCTGAAAATATAAAAAATACCTGTAAAAAAATTGCAAAAATATTGAATGTATATCTCGCAGGATTTGATATTATCACAAACGATATCAGCAAATCCCTCAATGAAACAAATGGAGTAATTAATGAAGTGAATACTGCTCCCAGTATTGAAGTTATGTATAAGGTGACTAATTCTGAAACTCGCGTTGATGTTGCTAATATCATATTAAAAGACATGTTTAATCTATGAGGTCCTGTCTTGTTTTTGGACTGCGGCTTTGTGAGATAATTAAGATTTAAAAGGAGAAAAATGGTATTATTGCTTGGAGGTTATGAAAGATGAGTCTGTGGTTTAATTGCATATGTCGACGAAAAGACTTGTTTCATCGTATATCAAGTTACTTGAAAGCCCGGAAAAGTAGTACTCCTCACTCGTATAAATATGAGAATTACAGTATCAGCAAATTCATAGAGATAGCCGAGAAAATGGATATAGAAGTGGTTCCTCTGGGTTTCGGAATATATGAGTTTAAGAAAGGAGATATGAAAAAACGAGTTACGATTGGTTTAGGTTGTGACAAACAAAATCTGATTTCGAGTTATATATGTAGAAATAAATATCTAACCTACAAAGTACTCGAGGACAACGGCATAAGACATCTTCCGAAGTATCAGTTGTACACATTTAAGAATATCAGGAATACCATCAGGGATTTCAAAGAATGGAACTGCCCCGTCGTCATCAAACCTTGTAGTGATACTTATGGCGGATATGGTGTTACTGTAAATATAAAAACTATTAAGGAGCTTAGAAACGCAATAGCTGAATCTTTTGTATTCGACAGGAAGTATTTTCTAATGGAGCAATATATCGAAGGCTCTCACTTCCGACTCCTCACTCTAAAGGGAAAATTCATCAGTTGTTATCAGCGAATACCTGCCAAAATAATAGGCAATGGAAGAGATTCCATTAAGACGCTAATTTATAATGAGAACAAAAAGCGAAGCACTGATAGCAATATGGATGCATTGTATCCGATATTGGTTAACAATGAAGTAAAACGTAAATTAAGAAGCATGAATATGTCGTTGAAAAGCGTTCCGAAACTGAATGAAGAAGTGTTTTTAAGGGACAACGTCAATTATAGTGTCGGCGGTGAGCTTAAAAGAATCGATAAAGTATCAGAAAGTATAAAGAGTACTTGTCGAAATATGACAGAGATACTGGATATTTATTTAGGTGGATTTGATATTATAACGAGCGATATTAATAAGCCGTTGGAGGAAACGAACGGCGTTATAAACGAAGTCAACGCAGATCCGGGCACGAATTGCCAGTATCAAATAACACAGCGAGGCGAACCAGTTCATGTTGCAGAAATTATTCTCAAAGATATGTTCAATCTTCAAAACAGATAATAACCGGTTGTGGGAATAACAGAAATCTGAGCACTGCTGTTTTTGTATTGTATATGAAGGGGCAAAAAATGTTTTCTTATTGCAAGCTTTATACGGATATTTGCTCTCATCGCATATTGAATAAATTTAAGAAAAAGCAGAGAACTCCGAACAAATATCCATATGGAGGTTATAACATCAACAAATATATCGAAACAGCCAAGAAGTTGAACATAGAAATGACGCCTTTAGGCTATGGGGTATATGAATTTAAAAAGGGGAATGTTAAGAGAAGATTTATTGGAATTTTAACAGACAAAGAAAATGCTGTGGCATATAAATTATGTGGAAATAAACATCTTACTTATAAAATACTTCTGAACAATGGTATTAAAAATGTCCCGAAACATCAGTCATACACATTTGGGGATATAGAGAAGACATGCAGAGATTTTATTAATTGGAATTGCCCTGTAGTAATTAAACCATGTATCGGTACAAGTTGTGGCGAAGGCGTAACAGTAAATATTAGAACTGTAAAAGAGTTGAAAAACGCAATAGCCGAATCTTTTGTATTCGACAGGAGAAATTATTTAATGGAGCAGTATATTGAAGGCTCTCATTTCCGAGTGTTAACATTAAAAGGGGATTTTATTGCCTGTTCTCAAAGGATTCCTGCCAGGATAATCGGTAACGGCAGAGATTCTATAAAGAAGTTAATCGAAGAAGAAAACCTCGCAAGAAGCAGTGACAAAAGCGATCAAGCTCTTTATCCAATTAAAGTTGATAATGAAGTTAAGAGAAAAATCAAGAGTATGAATAAATCAATGGACAG
>CAZDVE010000047.1:2779-29307 GCA_964508785.1 uncultured Pirellulales bacterium
GGATGGAAAATATCCGAACGCAGAAATTTTACAATGTCCTTCTACAAACTTGACCAGCGAGCTTGTGAGCTTTATCAATACGAATATAGCGCCCGGGAAAAATGTTGTACTTATACCATCATCCAACGAATTCGCTCTTTTTCTCGCAAAGAATCGAGAACAGCTTGATGAAAGATTTGTTTATCTTCTGCCGGATGCTTTATTGCTGGAAGCTTTGGATAATAAGATGTTATTTTACGAGCTTTGTCGCAAACACGATATACCATGCCCGAATACTCTGATAGTCAGAAACAAATCTGAACTTGAATCTGTTTTGGATAAAGTCACTTTACCCTCTATAGTAAAACCTTTTCGCTCCAGAGATTGGAATGAGTCTATCGGCTATAAAGTTACAATCGCAAAGTCACTCGAAGAACTGCGGGTGGTTATGCTAAATGCTTTATCCTGTGGGTGTGACATGATTATCCAGGATATGATTCCCGGTGGAGCTGAAACGGACCTGATTGTTGGGGGATTATATGATGAGAACAGCAATCCGGTGAAGATTTATGTCGGACAGAAGCTGCTTCAGCATCCTCTTGATGTGGGTGTCGGTTGTTATGTGAGTTTGTTATGGAATCAGGACGTTGTTGATTTGGTAAATACTTTTGTAAAACGTACAGGATACTGTGGACTTGTAGATGTCGACGTTAAATTCGATCCACGGGATAAGATGTACAAGATAATTGAGGTTAATCCCAGAAATGGATTGTCTCACAGGATTAGCCATGACGGCGGTTGGGACATATTAAGTTTTTATGTTAATTGGATTAGTGAAATTAAAGGCTTTGCCGGGAATTATAAATCACACAAAGACGGGCAAAAATGGATATATCCTCACGAGCATTTATGCAGTCGCATTGAAGAAAAGGGGATTATTAGGGGTATAGTATTATGGTTTAAAGATATGCGGCAGACCAAATTGCGATGTGCATGGGATACCCGTGATATTTACAGGTGCTGGAGGTACTTTAGAGTTGTCGTCGGCCACATTCGACGTCTCACTATTCGCACATGGTTTTTCGGCAGAAAAAAAGATGGTAGCTCTTTATTATCCTGGGACGGGTCTTCGATAAACATTCAATCGCAAAAATTATAATAATTACCGAAAAGTGGCGTCGATTCCCCTTGAATTGAAAGCTTTATTCCCCTGTACATTTTTCTAAAGAAATTCTGCAGAATTCCGATGTATTACTATCGTTTAGCCGAAACCAGCGGCATAAGAAAGGCTTTATCTTTAATTGTGGAATTTCATTCAGAAAAAGAGTTTTTAATTACACATCATGATTTAAATAATTGACTGCTTTTTGGTAGAGAAAGTACTAAAGAACTAGATGGTTACTTGAACAATTTGTTGTAAAATAAGCTGATGTAAAACAAATTTACTCAATAGGCCGTAATTTGTGCCGGTGGATTCGGCATTGAAGTCTGTGTCAACAAGGTCTTCGAAATTTACGAGTTTTAAATAACTATCGGAAAGAGTTAACTTGTACGAAATGGAAACAAGCACTTTTGAAAATCACATTAAGCCGCGAATTTGTTTTGTGGCGCATTTCGCTTACGGGGCGCTTACAGGCGGGGATACAGGCTTTATCGGAGGTGTGGAAAGACAAACGTCACTTATGGCAAAATGGCTCGCTAAGCAGGGATACAGGGTCAGTATGCTTACCTGTGACGAAGGTCAGGATGACAGGCAGGAAATTGACGGTGTGAAAGTCTTTAAGATGTGCCCAAAAGAAGCCGGAATTAAAGGTCTGAGATTCTTCTGGCCTAAATGGACAAGCCTTAACGCAGCGATAAGGAATGCAAATGCAGATATTTATTATCAGAACTGCGGAGAATATGTCACCGGCCAGGTGGCTCTTTGGTGCCGAAGGCATGGCCGCAGGTTTGTATATTCAGTAGCAAGCGATCCGGACTGTGACGGTCGGCTGCCTGAGATGCATACAATTCGCGAGAGAATTCTTTATCGCTACGGACTTAAACATGCAGATATAGTGATTGTTCAAACCCGCAGGCAGCAGGAAATGCTACGGGCTGATTTCGGCCTCGATTCGATTGTAATACCTATGCCCTGTCCCGGGCCGTCCGAAGAGGAATATGCCGCAATCAGAAATGTTCATAATTGTTCTTCAAGCGTACTTTGGATTGGCAGGATATGCGAAGTTAAAAGGCCTGACAGGCTATTGGATTTGGCACAGATTTGTCCTGAGGTACATTTCGATTTGGTAGGCCCGTCTGATAAGACAAATTATGCCCAACAAATCTGCGAAAGAGTAAAAAATATTTCCAATATAACCTATCACGGCCCCGCTTCGAGGGAACAAGTTTCGCAGTTTTATCAGAAAGCCGGAATCCTGTGCTGCACGTCGGAATTCGAAGGTTTTCCAAACACGTTTTTAGAGGCATGGAGTTACGGTCTGCCGATTGTATCTATGTTCGACCCTGACAATCTAATAATCGAAAAAGATATGGGTATCGTTGCGAAAGATATTACTGAACTCGCATCAGGAATCCGCATGCTTCTTAATGAACCTGAGCGCCGGCGGCAGGTTTCGGACTTAGCCCGCCGATATTATCTGGAGAACCACAGGATTGATGTTATACTCCCAAAATTCGAAAAGATATTCACGGACTTGTATCCGCAACAAAAAAATATTTCTGATAAGAGAGAGGAAACGGTATGTCAGTAATAGTAACCGGAGGAGCAGGATTTATCGGCTCAATGCTCTGTAAACTTCTTGCCGAGAGAAACGATGAAGTTGTTGTTATCGATAATCTGCGCAACGGCAGGCGTGAACTTATTGATGCCCTTGGGCAAAAGGTAACCCTGCTGGAAGTAGATATACGCGATACTGAAAAAGTTTCTAAAATTATAAAGGATGTACGTCCCAAAAGCTTATGCCATCTGGCAGCGATACATTTTATTCCATACTGCAATCAGCACCCGCTGGAAGCTATGGATATAAATGTTCAGGGTACACTGAGCGTTCTGGAGGCATGCAAGGGCGCACCTCTTGAAATGGTTGTGGTTGCTTCAACTGCCGCGGTCTATGATATTTGTGACGAGCCATGCCAGGAAACAGATATTCCTTTACCTTTGGATATATACGGAATTTCCAAGCTTACTTGTGAACACTTAGCAAGACTTTATGCCGCTCAGACGGAAATGCCATGTAACTCAGCGAGAATTTTTAACGCAGTCGGACCCAATGAAACTAATCCGCATCTGCTGCCTCAATTGATAAATCAGTTAATACGCGGCCAAAGTACTATCGAACTGGGTAATCTCGAGCCTTACCGAGATTATATCGACACCTCAGACCTAGCCGCAGCTTTGATACATTTATTAGACCGTAAACAAGAAGGATACGATGTATTTAATATTGGCTCAGGTATGGAATACTCTGTTAAAGGCATTGTTAAGATGTGTGAGAATATTCTCGATAGACCGATTGAGATTAAACAAAGTCCTCAATTAATGCGGAAGGTAGACAGGATGCACCTTTGCGCAGATATTAGTAAAATAGAACAAGCTACCGGCTGGACGCCAAAGATCAAATTCGAAGAAACACTTCAGCAACTTATGAAAGCCGGCATTCAATATGTATAAATCGAAATACAGAATCAAAGAAATAATATTTGGAATTGAAATGTATTTAAAGTGGTACTGCCGGAACATCATAAAAAATACACAGATCAAGAGTTTGATTGACGAAAAATGCTTATGAAGATCGCCATTGTAACCGATTTTCCGCGGGACCCGGAGGACCCATGCGGAGGAGTACAGTCTGTATCCGTCAATCTCGTTAATGGACTATCCGCTTTGAAGAATCTGGAACTGCATGTGATAACAGAGGGTAATGGCTGCTCAGCAATTGAGGAAAGTTCATGGGGTAACGTGTGCATTCATCGGTTGCCTCGTAAAAAAAGTGCTACGCTTGTTAATGCCGTTGGCGCAGGGAGAAGAAATATTGAAAGTTACATCAAAAAACTGGCGCCCGACGTTATTCATGCTCACGATATATATGGTCTTATGGTTAAGAGAATTGCCATGCCTCGAGTTTTTACTATTCATGGACAAATATACAAAGATACATTGATATCTGATGGACGATATCGGTGGCTGCGATCATTATTGTGGAAACATATAGAGCTTGCTGGCTGGGCGGCACAGCCACATATCATCTCGATAAGTCCTTACGTACGCGAACAGCTAACAGGAATCGTTACCGGAGTCATACACGATATTGACAATCCCATTGGTGAGGTTTTTTTCAACATTAACCGACGCGAAGAAACGGGAAGAATATTCTGTGCCGCAGCAATCTGTCAACGCAAAAATACTCTAATGCTGATCCGCTCATTTGCAAAGTTGCACAAGGCCGGGATAAAAGCCGAATTGAGACTTTCGGGCGGTGGTGACCGTGAATATATCAATCGAGTATCCGGCTATATACGAGAGCAAAAACTGGAAAACAACGTCAAGCTGCTCGGAAGAATAAGCTATGAGGCTATCCAGGAGGAATTGTCACGAGCAGCGGTGTTCGCATTGGTGTCACTGGAAGAAAATTCTCCTATGGGAATAGAAGAGGCGATGGCTGCGGGGATACCTGTAGTTACATCCAACAGGTGCGGAATGCCTTATATGGTTCGGGACGGGGAATCCGGTTTTTTGGTCAGCCCGAATAATCCAGAGGATATTGCTCGGAGATTGAAACAACTGCTTGAAAACGAAGAACTACGAAAATCCATGGGAGCAAAGAGTAAAGAAATAGCATCGGATCGTTTTCATCCAAGTAAAGTTGCTGTTCGTACACGGGACGTTTATTTGCGAGCGATTAGGGATTTCAACTATAAACAAAATGCAAAAACATAGTATGGTGCTATCAAAAAAAATAAGAAAAATTTTAAGTTACACGGCAGGTATCCTGCAACATTTGAGAATTGTTTATCTTAGAATGACCGGCATTACCATTGGAAAAAACTGTATGGTTAGCTGGGGGGCAAAGCTCGACGTTAGAGGCGGAGAAATAATTATAGGTGACAGATGTGTAATCACTCACGGATGTATTATATTATCGCACGACCGTGCAAAAAAAAGAATTGATATAAATGATAAAGGCAAAGGAACTGTAAGATTAGGTAACGATGTATTTATCGGCGTCAACTCGGTCGTATTGCGAGATGTGACAATCGGAGATTATTCGATCGTCGGCGCCGGCTCAGTTGTTACAAAAGATGTACCATCTAATGTTGTAGTTGCGGGCAATCCGGCAAAGATTGTCCGAAATCTGTCCAGTACAAAAAGCCTTATATAAAATTTGAACTTGTAAATCATTAATAAAAAGATTGCAAAAAGAAACCTGACAAATTGAATGAGTAACGATGTCAAATTAAGTCGAATACCATATCCTTATAAGGCCATGTTGGCAATTTGCAGCGACCTGGATGAAACGTCGGATAAGAGTGTGTATTGGGAAATAACGCGATTCCTGAATACAACCGATGATACGGTTATGGGGCCGGGTGTAGGCCTTGAGGTTGGAAACTCCATCTACTTTGATATGTCGCGCGACCAGTTTGCCTACTGGAACACTGATGATGCCGGACGTCACATGGTCAGAACACTTATTCAAAGCGGGCATATCGATTGCCTGCATTCATACGGAGACATGGCAAAGACACGCAGCCATGCTGAGCGGGCGCTGGATGAATTAAACCGTCACAATTGTAAACTGCAGGTATGGGTTGATCACGGTACTGCCGTTACAAACTTAGGCCCGGATATTATGCAGGGTCACGGTGATGAACCTGGTCATGAAGCATATCATGCTGATTTGACGACTGATTATGGAATTGAATATATTTGCCGAGGGCGGGTAACAAGTGTCACAGGTCAGAATGTTCCGACTGAATTAGGTGGTATATTCAATGCAAATCATCCCATAGCTTCGGGCGGGACATTGCTGAAGGAGATTGCAAAACGCACATTGGCCCGAGCAGGCAGTAAAAAGTATAAAATACACAGACCTAATGAGGTATTGTATCCGGTGACTTTACGGGACGGCAGGGAGGTATATGAATTCATACGTTGTAATCCGCATTGGGGTGGAGTTAGTTCATGTGATCAGGGCAGGCATATCGATAAAGTTCTGACTGTTGATATGATAAATCGCCTTGTTGAACGAGGTGGAGCATGTGTTTTATATACGCACCTTGGTAAGGTGGATGATCCTAAAATTCCATTTAGTCATGCGTCGGTCGAGGCATTTCGAAGATTGGCCGGAGCATTTCAAGACAGGCGTATTCTTGTTACCACTACTCGTCGGCTGCTTGAATACCGCCGTGCTGTTCGTGAGATTACATATAAAAGCCGATGGAATGAGGGAAGTCTTTGTATCAACATTAATACAAAAAATAAAATTCTAAAAAGCAAATTATCTGCTTTAGACATTAGTGGTTTAACTTTCTATGTGCCGGATGCAGAAAAGGTTAGTATAAAAGTAGATGAACGGAAAGTTACTGACTTTAAGTATAATCCTCCCGATCACACGGGTCAATCAAGCGTATCGCTGGCCTGGCCTAAGTTGGAGTTCCCGAAGTTATGAGTGACAGTCCAGTGGTTGATACAGTTGAATCCCACGATATGGCAGGGCTTGGAGATTCTGAGCAGCAGGGTAAGCCTGTTTCATATCGGAGGAAGCTGCGGGGATTACTATGGCATTTTGTTGCGCGACAGTTGATGTTATTAAGCAATGTTGCTTTGGTGATTGCCGGCTGGTTTGGTCGACGCCGTCGTCCGTTACCCGATAATGCTTGTGAGATTATGTTGACGGGCCGTTTTGATTCTGACAACTGGATTCTTGCTCATCTTGTTCCTCTTTCGGCTTCAAAAGGGTGTTCTCGTGTATTGATGGTCTCGACAAATCCGGTACCTGAGATACCTAAAGTGTTTGCTATCTATCCACCCAAATGGCTGATAAAAGTATTGGGAGCAACACAGGCAAGGTTATTAACTTTTCTGTGGGCGGCGATACGGAAACGGCCGGATATAGTCGGCGGCTTTCACATCATGTTTAATGGAATTGCAGCGGTTATTATAGGACGCCTTGTGGGGGCGCGGTCGATGTATTTCTGCGTGGGAGGGCCGGCGGAAATCCGGGATGGCGGGATTCATGGAGCGGACAATTATTTTACAAAAATGGAGACAGCCGATTCCGTCGTGGAAAAAAGGCTTTTGGAGATAGTCGGAAAGTCGGATTTAGTGATAACGATGGGTACAAAAGCTGTCGATTTCTTTCGAGAAAAGGGTGTAAATACCAAAATAACCGTAGTATCAGGAGGTATTAAACGAACACGGTTTTACCCGACTAATGAAGCTCCTTTATACGGCATTATTTTGACCGGCCGTCTCGTTAAGATTAAAAGAATAGATATTTTTCTAAATGCTGTTAATTATGTTGCACAGAGGATTCCGAATGTCAAGGCTGTAATTGTTGGTGAAGGAGAATTGAGTGACGAATTACAGAGATTGTCAATGAATCTGGGTATCGAAAACAATGTGAAGTTCACGGGATATCAGGATGATATAGAATCCTGGCTGCGTAAAAGCAAAATCTTTGTCCTTACATCGGATTCTGAAGGACTTTCCCTTTCGATG
This sequence comes from uncultured Pirellulales bacterium, assembly GCA_964508785.1. GTDB lineage: Bacteria > Planctomycetota > Phycisphaerae > Sedimentisphaerales > Anaerobacaceae > JAFGPS01. Next base: position 10,482 of record CAZDVE010000047.1, read on the forward strand.
ATGGAGGCGATGATGTGCGGCCTGCCCGTGGTGGTTTCCGATGTTGGTGACCTGGGGGATTTGGTTGAAAATGGAGTCAACGGATATCTGATTCCACGACGTTCTCCTGAATTGTTGGCTAATTGTCTTGTTCAATTACTATCGGATCCAGGCAAGCTGAAGGCATTTTCCCAGGCAGCTCACCGGTCGGCGATGAGATATGAGAAGCAGGTAACAATTAAACGCTGGGATGATATTATTACTAATTGCTGAGTATTCTTTGAATCAATAACAATTAAGAAGGTAATTTTTAACGTATGGTTGAAACAAACGACATTTTAACCGCGGCTCAAGTTGCAATTTCCAGCGAACACGATTGTTATCCGCATAAGCCGCCGTATTCGCCCGAGAAATTTTATCCGGAGTACCCTTTTGTTTCTCAATCTCTGGTAGGGGAAGTTAATCATGCATACAACGGAGTGCGTGAAGCGATGCGGTTATTGAAACTCGACATTGAGAATTACGACCGGAAGGACTGGAATCCGTTGGGTCAAATCATCCATCCCGGCAACACGGTTGTACTGAAACCTAATTTTGTTCGTGATTTTCGTGAGACTCAAACGGGTCATGAGGATTGCCTGATAACCCATGGTTCAGTTATACGTGCGGCTCTTGATTTTGTTTATATCGCTCTCAAAGGTAAAGGCCGCATTATAATTGCGGATGCACCGCAAAATGATGCAGATTTTAATGAAATTCGCAAAATGGCGGGATTGGATGAAATTCAGCGGTTCTATAAGCAATATGCCGGTTTTAATGTGGAAGTTTATGACCTTCGGCCTGAACGGGCAAAAAAAGTGGATGGTGTTATTGTCAAACACGAACAATTACCCGGTGACCCCGCCGGCTATGTCAAAGTGGATTTGAATCGTCACTCGGTGTTTTGTGATATTTCTAATTTGTGTCATTTGTTGTATGGCGCTGAATACGATATCGGCGAACTTCGTTCTCATCATCATGACAATGTACACGAATACCTTGTTTCAAAAACTGTCCTGGAAGCAGACTGTGTCATTAACTTGGCGAAACTCAAGACCCATAAGAAAACCGGTATCACTGTAAGCATGAAAAACCTGGTAGGTATAAATGGGAATAAAAACTGGCTTCCACACCATCGGGAAGGCACACCCGCTCAAGGTGGTGACCAGTTTGCTGATAACGGAATCAAACATAGAATCGAACAAAAAGCCATGAGTTTTTTCAGACATGTTTTTCCTCTGTTCGGACCTTTGAGGACAGTTATAGCCAGGCCGTTAAAAATTATAGGTAAAAATATTTTCGGTGATACAAATACAAATACAATCCGTTCAGGCAACTGGTATGGAAACGATACAACATGGAGGATGGTAACCGATTTGAACCGGATACTTCTGTACTCAGATAAAAACGGACATCTCCATGATAATCCCGTAAGGCAGATATTCTGTATAGTTGACGGAATTGTCGGTGGTGAAGGCAACGGCCCCCTTGATCCGACTCCCAAACCAGCAGGAGCGATTATATCCGGTAAAAATCCCGTGGCGGTTGACTTGGTCTGCTCAAGATTAATGGGTTTTAATTATCAGCATATACCATTATTACAACAGGTGTTTTTTGCTCAACCTCTTCCTCTTACGAAGTTTGAGTATGATGAGGTGTTTTGTAGCTCAACTGATGCATTTTATAACGGCCCTTTGGTTGGATTTAATGGTGAAGACTGGAATTTCAAACCACACTTCGGATGGCTGGGACATATTGAGGTTAATAAAGATAGTGTTTACTCCAATGCAGAAGCATGAAACATGATTTCATTTGGGGACACTATTTGATTGTTGTGGGATTACCACAAATGAAGAAGGCGATATCAAAAAAGAACTTGTGGGAGAAAACGCCGCCCCTGGTAAAAAAAACAGTGGGAAGAGCTTTGGAGGTATTTCCACCTGCCTGGTTGTTTGGTAAAAGGTTCAGGGCAAATTGTGATTTCGTACAACAGGCGCAGCATTGGCCGGCGGAACGTATCCAAGAGTATCAATTGAAAAAATTACGTGATGTTCTGAATCTCGCTTATAAAAAGACCAGATATTATCATCGTTTGTTTGATGAAGTTGGATTTCATCCGCGAGATATCCATTGTTTGGAAGATATGAATAAACTTCCTGTTATAGATAAGCAAATCGTTATAGACAACCTATCGGATATGTGTACAAGGACCGTTGATGCGGTTGATATCGATTTTGTTTCTACAGGGGGAACCAGCGGTACTCCATTGAATTTTTACATAAATGCGAACCGCTCGTCTGTTGAATATGCGTATCTTATAAAAAGCTGGGAACGTGCCGGTTATAAACTTGAAATGCCAATGGCTGTGTTACGTGGTCGTGTGGTGCGTCCGGAACGAAGCGGCCTTCGCCACGAATATGATCCTATTCTACGGCATCACTATTACAGTAACTTTCATATGTCCGATGAAAATATGGCTCGTTACCTGGAGCATATAGCAACTGTTGGTCCATGTTTTCTGCATGTTTATCCATCGAGTGTAGCCGCCCTTGCCAGGCATATACTTCGAAAAGGTAGGCAAACCCCGGAAAACATTAAAGGTATCATAGCCGAATCTGAAATTGTATATCCAGAGCAGCGGCTTATGGTTGAGGAGGTATTTGGATGCCGCTACTTTTCCTGTTATGGTCACTCGGAGAAACTCGTCCTCGCAGCCGAGTGTGAACAGTCTAATGATTATCATGTATGGCCTACTTATGGTTACTTTGAGCTGCTTGATGAAAACGATAAACCGGTAACGACGCAGGGGCAAAGGGGCGAAATAGTCGGAACAGGATTCATAAATACTGTAGTGCCGTTCATCCGCTATCGCACGGGAGATTGGGCCACATATATAAGTGACCATTGCCAGTTATGTGGACGAGAACACATTATTATTCGTGACATAAGAGGTCACCGGACTCAGGAAGTGCTGATTTCGGCCGATGGCTCGGAAATTTCATGGACTGCTCTGAATATGCACGATGATACTTTTATTAGAGTAAAACAATTCCAGTTTATGCAGGAAATACCTGGACAGGCAGTTCTGCGTATCGTGCCCGCTGACGGATTCGTTAAAGAGGATGTCGACAGAATACACCGCAACTTGGGAAAAAAACTTGAAGGACAGGTTAAATTTACTGTCGAGCTTGTCGATTACATTGCCCTTTCTGCAATAGGCAAAGCTATATATGTTGACCAGCGGATTTCACCGGATAATTAGGATTGTCCTTATTGGGCAATAATTTCCTATGCAAGCGTTAAATTGGTACTATCGTCGTTTCCAGGCAATGTCTCCGAGTGAGGTCCTCTGGCGGGTACATTCGGTCATTCGCGACTGTGCTGACCGGTTACTTGTTGGCTGGCGGCAGAGGTCGAGGAAATCATCAAGAATATTAAGCCAATACAGCAGCGATACAGGCCCGGCTTTTCATGTGTATAACATGCCTTTAGGACAAAAAGCACAGGAAAAAACCGACAATAAAATCGGAAAACAGTGGTATGATTCTTTGCTCGCCAGGGCGGAGAATATTATTGAACATCGATTGAGTTTTTTCGATCTGAAGAATGAACACCTCGGCAATCCGATTATCTGGAATCGTGACCATAAACGCAGACAGGATACGCCGATGGTCTTTAGTCCATCTTTGGATTACAGGGACGTCAGAAAGGCCGGAGACTGCAAATATGTCTGGGAACCGAATCGCCATCATCAGTTCGTTGTTCTTGGGCGGGCTTATCGTCACAGCGGTGAGAGGTGTTTCGCAGAGGCGGTAGCGGAGCAACTGGATAGCTGGCTCAAACAAAATCCCTTTGGCGCAGGGATGAACTGGCGCAGCGGTCTCGAACTTGGAATACGGCTTATCAATTGGGTATGGGCTCTGGATCTAATCGAAGAATCGAAAGTTATCAGTGATGAACTTTATTTAAGGATTATGGACTCCATATCGCGTCATATATGGGAAATCGACAGGAAGTATTCACGAGGTTCTTCTGTGAACAATCACCTGATTGGAGAAGCTGCGGGTGTATTCGTAGCATCGAGCTACTTCAAAAATCTAAAACACGCATCCAAATGGCGGGATAGAAGTCGGGAAATCCTCAATTGGGAAATCATTAATCAGACATACCCTGATGGCGGTATACGGGAACAAGCCATTGGTTATCATATTTTCGTTTTGCAGTTTTTTGTTATTGCTGGTATCACAGCTCGTGCATCAGGTCAGGATTTTTCAGAATCTTATTGGTCGCGGTTGGAAAAGATGTTCGATTTTACTGCTAAACTCTGTGAAGGTGGTGACAATCTTCCGATGTTGGGTGATTGTGACGACGGTTATGTCCTGGATATGGGTGATAACCCTCACAGCATAAAGCAATGGTTGGAAATAGGAGCCGCACTGTTTGGGCGAGGTGATTTCATGGCGGCTGCAAGCCGGACCGAACCGATTGAATATTCGCCGGGGCAATCCAGACCTGATAAATACGATATTCCCCAGGATTCTAAAATCAAGAAATTTTCCTCTATTGCTTTTAATCAGACTGGTTACTATCTGCTGCAACACGGCGGATTGGATTCGTCGGATCGTATTAGTGTGGTATTTGATTGTGGCCCGTTGGGGATAGGAACTCTTGCCGCTCACGGACATGCGGACGCTCTGAGTTTCACTCTTCGGGCATTCGGTAAAGACGTGTTGGTTGACCCGGGGACTTATGATTATTTCAGCTATCCGAAATGGCGGGAGTATTTTCGCAGTACGAGATCGCATAACACGATTGTTGTTGACAGTCGCGACCAATCTGAGATGTTGGGTCTTTTTCTTTGGGGCAGAAAAGCAGAGGCAGATTGTCTGAGTTGGCAACCTACAGATGAAGGGGGCAAAGTGATCGGTAAACATGATGGTTATATGCATTTGGATGATCCGGTTACCCATAAGCGCATGCTTGATCTGGATGGGCGGGAGCTTGTTGTTCGTGATGACATTATTACTTGTGGAAAACACCAAATAGAGGTATTTTTTCATTTTGCTGAGTATTGTATAGTTAATCCGGTGGGCAAGAATCGATATCTTGTCGACGTCGGGCCGGGGACAATTGAAATCGAACTGGATAATCGCCTCACGGTCGAAACATTCAAAGGTAGTGAGGAACCGATCTGCGGATGGGTAAGCCGGAGTTATCATCAAAAACAAGCGAGCACAACACTTGTTGGCTGTTGCACCGTTGAGGGTAACACATGCCTTGTATGCAGGGTCGATATAGGTAAAATGAAGCGGGCCAATGGGTAAATTAAAAAAGGCATAACGAATGGCAAAAAATAAAAAATCAAATCATAAACCGGTTATTGCAGCCTCAGTAACAGCAATCTTCCTAATGTTTCTTTTTGGCACAGTATATCGAATTATGTCTGCTCGGCTGTCAGCCCCTGTAGAAACTCCTTCAATACCACCTGATGCTTTGGAAAAATTACCGATGCAAATTGGCGAGTGGACCGGGCAGGACACACCCTTGGACGAAGACATAGTTCGTGCTACAGATACCGATGCGCATGTTAGCCGTAGTTATTCTCGATATAGTGATTCGGAGCGGGTCTGGTTATATATTTCATACGGTATGAGAGCACGCGATCTGATGCCTCACCGTCCGGAAGTCTGCTACACCGGGAACGGCTGGACGCTAATTAATCGTCACTCTGTGGAATTGCCCTTTGGTGATGGAATGAAACTGCAGTGTAACACGTTTAAGTTTTCCCGTGGCACTTTGAATAAAGAAAAAATCGCAGTCTTGGATTATTACATTATCGATGGGCAGTATGGTCGTGACGTTTCACTATTGCGATCAAAAGTGTGGCGCGGCTCCGGCGCGGTTCGTTATGTGGCTCAGGTACAGATAGTAGCTCCAATCGGAACGAGTCTGACTGCAGATTCGGTTTCGAACATAATTTCCGTCTTTGCCGTCGAATCAACTCCGTTAATATCCGGATTATTCGAGAGTATTGAAGATAGTAAAAATTCGGTTACGAATAACTCTCATACAAAAAATATATATGGGGTGACCGGTAATGAATAACAATCACATTCGCAGCAGGCATGCTTTGCAAATTTCCAGAAGACATCAGAAGCAGTCTGATTTTCTGAGACTTATATCAGTAACTTTCCTGTTGCTGGCGGCTACTGCATGGTCATACTGGCCGACGATTGTTGATCTTTTCAAAGAATGGCAAAGAAACGATGATTATTCCGCGGGTCAACTCGTTCCATTGATTGCAGTTTTCTTTGTTTGGTATAAGAGGAAGGAGCTCAGAGGATGTTTTTTAGTGCCATGTTGGTGGGCTGTGGCATTGCTTGTACTGTCACAGATAGCTCGGTCTTATGGCTTACTGTTCATGTATGGGTCGGCGGAAAGATATTCACTTGTTCTTACCATAGCAGCTCTGGTTCTTATGGTTGCCGGTTGGCAGGTATTTCGGAAGGTTTTATGGATACTGTTATTTCTTTTTCTTATGGTCCCTTTCCCCGGACGTGTTCATAATCTCATCAGTGGGCCGTTACAACGGGCGGCAACTACGGGGTCTGTATTTCTTTTGGAGGCGTTTGGTGTCAAGGTCATCCAGCATGGGAATGTAGTGACGTTGAATGAACAAACCACGATGGCTGTAGAAGAGGCCTGCAGTGGACTGCGAATGCTGACGGCATTCATAATTATCGCAGGATTTATCACGTTCATGGTAAAGCGCTCGCGCCCGCAGAAAGCGATTTTATTTTTATCGAGCGTGCCTGTTGCGGTGATGTGCAATATACTGAGACTTTGTATAACAGCAATACTATTTCTTCATGTAAATGCTGAAACAGCAGAGAAATTTTTTCATGATTTCGCAGGTTTATGTATGATGCCGGTTGCCGTTCTTCTCATGTTCGGTTTGCTGTGGCTGATGGATAAAATTGTCATTTCTGAGTCCGATAAATAGGTGCCTCGATTCGATTATAATAATGAATTTTAACGTGTTTGTTACAAAGCGAAATTCAACGCCGAATCATAGCCTGAAGCAGGTCAATTTTTTTTGCCGTGTGGCTGTTTATAACTTATTATGAAATAGGCACTTAAGAACCAGCTTGGTATTTGTTCACTGCATTTGGAAATACCTCTTGACTTTAATATATGATTATGTTATCTTTGTGGGATTAGAAGTCTCAGGAGTGAGGACTGATGTTAAAAGGTAAAAAACTTATCATGTTGGTTGTTTGTATGTGGTTCATATCACCTGTTGTGTATGGTGACATGGTTTCACTTGTGCGAGTAAGATGCCAATATGAATGCCCTTCACAAATACTTTCCAGCGAGGCACCTCTGCTACGCGATTGTTTATCTGATCAGTTCGCTTCCGGTGTTATTGGTTTGGATTTTGGTAAGTTCGATTTCATACCCGAATCAAGCATAGAAGTTGAACGGACTTCTAATATAAGGCATTTGCAAATCTCGGCCTCCGATTCCGGTAGCTGCTACTTGTGTCTTTATACCCTCATAGGATTGGGTTTATATAGTTCGGTTAACCGGGTTAAAAAGATATCTTTTGGTTTTATTCCGGAGTGGTACCACGATGGCGGTCCCTATCAGATCGGTCATAGTTATGCTGTTATGCCGGACTCTCTTCGTTCCGTACCGATTTCTTGCTTTGTCCAGCCGGAATATATCGGAGAGGATGTATTAACGCGATATTCCAAGGGAATAGGTATTTCCCTTTTGAGGAGTTCACAATTTGTATCGGATATGTTATCATCTCGCGGACCCCCGAATCCGCAAAATAGGATAATTGTTATGTAATAATTAGGGAGGAGTAATTTTTTATTTTCGTGTTTAGGTTGAAATTAACAGGTGATGAAAAAAACAATTTTTACAATTATAATATGTGCTTCTATAACAACCTCGGCGTTAGCTGGTCCTCATGGAACCGCTGAATACGGAGGAAATGCCAATTATACACGGCTTAGTGGTCACTACACAGGTGGCGGTGGCGAGTTCACATTGTATGATTCGAGCACCGACTCACTTCTGCTCTCAAACAGTGCCTATGCATCGACTACGAGCGGGTTAGGTGTTAATAAATCCGAATCTTTCCAGACGTTCTGTCTGGAAACGAATGAGTACACCCTTAACGATGTCGATGTTTATGTAAGCCAATCGTTCAAAGATGGCTCAGCAGGCTCGCATGCCTATAGAGGCGGAAGTAATGTAGATCCGTATGATGGTGAACCCGATGGCGATGACCTCGATTCCAAAACAGCCTACCTTTACTACCAGTTTGCTAAAGGGACACTGTCTGGTTATGACTTCGGCAGTGGGGGCTACAATGGACTTGACAGGTCGCAGACAGCCGGTGCCCTCCAGCGTCTCATCTGGGCTACCGAGGGCGAGGGCGGTGACGATTTCACCAGTGTATTCTTTGGTATTTCGCTCAACCTTGACCAGCAGGACTTGATAAGCGATTGGAGCGACGACTTCGATGAATCCAACTGGCCGTCGGGAATAGGCGATGTGCGCGTGTTGCAGATTGTTTTTGAAACAGGATGTGGAACTTTACATAGGCAGGATTTCATCTATGTCACACCTGTTCCGGGAGCCGTACTGCTTGGTGTGATTGGTTTGGCTGTGGCCGGTGTGAAATTACGCAGATTTGCGTAAAAATCTGACAACAGATAATCATGAGGTTAGTTAAAGTAGAACAAGAGAAAAGCGTTGGTGGATACCACAATTAGGTTTCACCAGGTGTTTATTAATTTTGAAACAATTATATGAAAAAGAAAGGTAAACGAAAGGAGAACAGTGTTATGAAAGGGAAATTAATAATAGTTTTGTTCGTTGCAGTTTTCTGCATTAGCAGTTCGGCATTGGGCGATATGTACGAGTTGGACTACTCTACGGCAACACAGTTTAGACAAATAAATCTTCCTCCAAGTTCGAGCAACGAGTTGCTCCTTGTGATCGATGCCCCTGGTACTTTAGGTTCCACCGTTCATTGGGCGGTTAACCCCGATTATGATAAATACGGGCCCGACATGCAGTTGGAAGTTGGTTTTGTAGGCCAGCTCATCGACGATCAGTTGATGACAATTGGTTTGACGGGTTCTTTACCTGCACCACCAGAGGGTGTTTCTTATGATCAGTTTGGGGCTTATTTCGCAAATGACGATGATGACGACTGGGAAGTTAGTATATACGTAACGACCGATGAAGATACCTACGCTTCAGTCTTTACGGGGATAGATCCTGGCAGTCAGACGTTCTTATCGACACCGATTTTCTCTGGCAATGTGTTGGAGTTTGGCTTCGAAGTTAACTACGCAGGTGGCCTAGGCTCGGACCACTTCCATATCTCGGTTGTTCCGGTTCCCGGTGCTGTTCTGCTTGGTATGCTCGGTCTGGCCGTAGCTGGTATTAAGTTACGTAAGCTTGCGTGATTAAAGCCTGTCGAGGCAATACGTGGAATAATAGACCTGTTGTCGAGGCCACGATGAGTGGGCCTGGATTAGAGGTATTGTTACACGCGACGAATAAATCATCATAGTTAACATAAAGTTAATTTGATGAGTTGATTTTGCAATAAACCAACAAGCTCAAACTATTGTTTGTAGAGAGAGATTGTTGGAGGGTACCATCCTAATAGATATTAAAAGGTGGCCCTGAATTTGTGAATGTATATGAGTATTGCTGGAGGGGGCTATAGTTCTTAGGCTCTTTACTCTGCTGCGAGTAGAGCTTCAGGGAATATAGCCCCGGGACAGGGAGGTATCTAATCTACGGGGGCATATCAAAACCCTCCCCAAAGGTGATTATTTCGACCGGGTTAAATGTATCCAGGTTCGTTTAGGATTGTGTGTTTTATCTAACGGCGGTGTATGTATGGGTTCCCTGAAGTTGAAGTAAGAGGGATTTTTTTTAAAACGACCTTACGGTTTCCTGTTTCTGGATAATATACGAAGCAGGATAACTTGATGATTACCGAGGTTTTGGGAGTAATTTTTCATATCATATATTTTCATATCATATAATTGACTCGTATTTACTTTGTAAAACATCCATGCCGGGGGATGAAATTTTCACGGTTTTTCTGTATAAATATTGTCTAAAAGAACTTAATCAAATCCTTTTCAGTTTGATTGAATGACTGTAAAATGTTAATAAACGGTAAGCCAGTTATATCAAAGGGAGGTATGTTATGCATAATTGGAATAGATATGCGAAAATCAATGTAAAGCTGCTTTCTATACTTATATTGGTAGTGGTGGCGATTGGGTCATCTTTATTAGCTGCTCGCCAGATTAGAAGGAATATTCTCTCGAAACAGTCTTTGGAAGCGGGGGAAGCAGCTTATGAAAACAAAGACTGGCCTGTTGCCTACGAAAATTTCAAAGAATACCTTGGTCGGAATCCAGATGATATCGAAATCATCAAGAAGTATGCACAGGCACGGCTTTCTATGCGACCTCTTAAAGGAGATGCTATAAATGAGGTAATCTCGGCCTACCGTCGTGTTATGCAATTGAGTCCTCTTGATGACGTCGCCTTTGACAAGCTCGTTACGCTCTATAGCAGCATAAGGAACTTCGAAGAGCTTGCCTATATTGCACGAACACGGCTTGAGCATGTTCCGAATGATAAAAAAGCCCCATTGTGGCTGGCTGATGCGTCAATCAACCTGAACAGGGTGAATGCGGCTCAGGAAGTGCTTCTGAAATTCATAGAAGAACTTGATGCACTTGCTGAAAAATATGATGAGTATGTGCAGGCTTGCGTGAAAATGAGTAAAATTGTAAGTAGCGATGATACCCCCGAAGCAGTAACTGAGGCCCTGGGGTGGCTTAATAAAGCGATAGAATACGCACCGGAGTCTGTTGAAGCTCTGGCGAATCGAGGACGGTTCTATCGTGTAACTGCTAATATTCCCGGAATGAGTGCAAGTGACAGATTGGCGGCCACTCGCAGGGATCTCGAGGCAGCCGATAATTTGGCCCCGGATGAACCTCGAATGCATATCTTTTTGGGTTCTGAATGGATGGCACTGAATGAACTTGATAGAGCCGCTGCTGAAATACAGGCCGTTGATGCTATCCCGCAGGAAAAGCTAAAGGAGTACTTTTTAGATATCAGAGGCTGGACTGTGATCAGATTTTTACTGGCTTCGGAATTGGCGATAAAACGGGAAGCCATTTTGGAAGCCGCGTCGCTGGCCGATGAAGCGCTTTCGATTTTGACGGAAAACAGACACAGGGTACAGGTTCTCCCTTCTGCTATCGGTATTTATGTTGCTGCCGGCAAGGTGTCGCAGGCACGCAGCTGCCTTGATGAGTATCTCAACACAATACATACCCTGGAAGAGACACAGGAGTCCAAGTCGAGAATTGCTTATCTGCAGGCTCTGGTAGCGAAAGCCGAGAAAAGACCATACGTTGTTATTGATGTGTTACAACCGATCATTGTAGATCATGCCTCTGCTCCCCAATTGTGGCGTTTACTTGCTGAAGCCTTCAGCAAAACGGACCAGACCGGAAGAGCGATTGATGCCCTGATTAAATATCTAAACATTTATCCACGAGACCCGGAAATGATTCTGCATCTGGCAAAGGAGTACCGCAAGCTGAAAGACTGGAACAGAACATTAAAAACTGCACGAGCTGCGGAGTCTCTCAATCCCACCAACCTTATGGTCAAACTTCTTCGTATTGAGGCAGAAATTCATCTGGCTGTCGAGCAGCCTGACAAAATAGATACAGCGAAGCTTGAGGAGTTATCAAAAGAATTGAACGAGTTACGCAAGGAAAATCCGGAACAAGTTAATATTCGTGGATTGCAGGCAGTTATCGCTATAAATCTTGGACAGCCTGATAAAGCTGAAGAGCAGCTAAAGCTGGCTATCAAGGAATCCGGGGAGCCGCTAAATGCTGAGATGCAACTCGTAAACTACTATTATAGAACCGAACGCATGAAAGAAGCGGTCAGTTTGTGTGAGACGGCCTGCAAAAGACATTCTGAGATTGCCGAGCCCTGGCTTTGCCTGTCGGAGCTCTATGCGGCAGACAGGGATTATAATTTGGCTCTTAACTGTCTAAGACAGGGACTGGATACCGTCACTGAAAAGCAGGAGGAGCGGTCTTTATCTATCAGGCTTGCATTTTTGGAGCTTCTTCACGGGGATCGGGCCGCAGGGATAGATCTTCTGAGAAAATTAGCAGCGCAGGATGAACGGGATATCCAGGCCCGCTTATTGCTTCTGGGAGTTCGTGAAATCCAGGAAGATTCCGCTATGGCCGAGAAACTGGTCAAAGAATTGCGACAGATCGAGGGGGAGACCGGGCTTAAGTGGCGCCTGCATCAGGCATCTTTGTTACTTTCTTCGGCTGATTGGCGCTCCAAACAGCGAGATATTGAGGAATTGCTTCAATATTGTATTAGCGCAGACCCCACATGGTCGGCACCGGTATTGCTTTTGGTGGATATGTATGAGAGATTAGAGGATTTCAGACGGATTGAAGATATCTGCCGACAGGCACTTAGTATGAATCCTTCGGCCGTTGATATTGCAGATAGATTACTACTGCTGCTTGAGGAACAGGGCCGTTTTGAAGAGGCTGAGAATATTCTTCAGCAGTTTAATATGAATCAGCAGGTTGCCAGTGCCTGGAATATCCGGATGGCACTTCGGATGGGAGACATCTCCAGAGCTATCGATGAGTTGAAACTCAGAATATCTAATGATGAAAGAGACGTGGCTTCTCGAATACAGTTGGCACGACTGGTTTACCAGCAAACAAAAGATAGTGAACAAGCTCTTGAATACCTCCAGGACATTGAAGACATAACTTCAGACCCCTCTCTGGCTGTAACCGGGATAAAAGCATCAATCCTTAGGCAAGACGGGCAAATCGAAGAGGCTATGCGAATCATCGATGATTATGTAGCAAATAAAAAAGACTTTAATGCCTATTGGATGCGTGCATTATACCTGTCGATGGAAGGGGAGTTTGAGCGTGCTGAGCAGGACTACAAAAAGTTGACGACATTCACCGAGATGGGTACGAAGGGTTATGAGCTGTTGAGCAACTTCTATATTAACAATAAGAAACTCGATAAAGCCGCAGCGGTACTTGAGGAGGGTCTTAAAGTGTATCCTGCAGATTTGATTTTGGAGCGCAGGCTCATGAAATTATTGTTTATGCAGGGACCTACGCAAGATCGTGTAAGGGCAATGGAACTTCTTAAAAAACTTGAAGAGCAATTACCGAATGATCCTGAATTGATGAAGTTGAGAGCTATGCAGTTATTGGAAACCCCTACGCCACAATCGCTAAAAACTGCAAGAGAAACTTTAGAAAACGTTATCAAATTAGAACCAACAGCGGTTGATGCGCATCTTATGCTGATTAACATTGCTATGCGGCAGGGGGAATATGAGGATGCACGTAATTATGTGATTCAGGCCCTCGGATCCAATCCAAATAACCTGGCACTGATGTCAGCCAGAGGCAGAATTGAGCTGGCGGTTGGTAATACACAAATGGCTGTCGGATTGGCTCGTCTGGTTTTTCAAAAAGATCCGAACAATGTTGAAGCTCGAGGTGTGTTCGTGGAGGCTGCGCTGAATAGCAGGGATTACAGCCTCCTTAAGGAAGCACTAATGCTAATCGACTCTGCAGTTGATAGTGATTCTACTGATGAAAAGCTGTTAATTTCACGGGCTCATGTTTTAATCGCTTTGGAACAGTATCAATCTGCAATTCCGGAACTGGAAAACTATTATCAAACTGAAGAAGGAAGCAAAAGTCTTCCTGTTATTGTGACACTTGCCGACCTGTATCGTCTAATAGGCGATATGGAAAAAGCAAGACAAATGATTGAGAAGGCAGAAAGCCTGGCCCCGAATAGTCAGGCTGTTGTCCATGCAAGATTTCTACTATTAATAGAACAGAACCGATTAGAAGAACTGGCACAAATTAGTTCTGCATACCTTTCGGCTAAAGAGCAGAACCCGGAATTACTTCTGGAGGCTGCATCGATCTTGGCTGCGTCAGATTCTGCAGAACTAAAGCAGGAGGCATTAAAGCTTTTTGAACATGTTGTTACTATATCGCCGAATTCAATAAATGCACGTCTGGGCTGGGCTTCCACAGTTTATAAGATGGGAGATATTGAACGAGCAAAAAAGATGTATCAGGAATTACTTACTCAGTATCCAAATGACGTGCGAATTCTTAATGACTTTGCATGGATTCTTCAGGAGCACGATCAACAATACTCCGATGCGTTGGAATTGGCAAATAGAGGCCTGGAGCTTATACCAAATGATTTGCATCTTCTTGATACGAGGGCGACTATTTTGTCGAAAATGGAGAATCGACTTGATGATGCGAGGAAGGATTTTGAAAAAATTGTAGAGTCGGTTCCTTCCGATTCTCGGCAAAAGGCAAAAACGCTTCTAAAACTGGGTCGCATTTGTGTAAAGCTTAATGATATTGTTCAAGCTAAACAACATCTTAAACATGCATTGGAGATAGACCGAGAGTTAGGTGTATTCACACCGGATGAAAGAACGGAGATTGCGAGAATTATCCAATAACATAAATTACATTGGAATTGAGGCGGAAGACCAAATTAGTAGTGAATTTTCTATATTAGCATAGAGTGTGTCAATGAAGTTTTTACAGGTTTTGCTTGTTCTTCCATCACGTGAAAGAATCATGCTGGCCAGAATTAGCTTTTATATATTTTCTCAGATGCTTTTGTTGAAGTTTTTAGCAGTAGCTTGTATTGTAGTTGGTGCAGGTTGCGCTCGTAAGGCAAAAGCGGGAAGTATCATTTATGTAGACTGTCAGATCAAGAGTACTCGGAGTTCCACATATAATCCTGCTACTCGTACTTGTGGTAGCGGTACAGAGACCGCTTATAGAACTTTAGAGACGGCCGCCGATACAGTTCTTCCGGGCCAAACAGTCATAATACGAGACGGCCAGTACAACCAAATGCTTCGTCCCAAACGATCCGGCCAGGCTGACAATTATATCTGTTTTAAAAATTTTCCTGATGAGAAGCCTGTTATTTCCGGCACATCTCTTGAGCCGGCAATTGATATTACAGAAAGGAGTTACATAATCATTGAGGGGTTGAAAGTCTCCGGTGTACGAAGGTGGTTATACGCAGTAAGGGCAAATCATAATATCATTCGTAATAATCACTTCTCTAAAGCGATCGATCCACATGGTAGTTCAAAAACCGGTCTTTTTTTCCAACAAGCAATGTTTAATACCATTATCGGCAATACAATTGAGGATTGTACTCAGGATAGTCTTGCCCTGATAAAGTCAGACAGAAATCTTATAGTAAATAATACATTCGGGAAAGCCAAGCATACGCTCTGGACTATTAAAGGTGGAAATTTCAATGTATTTAGGGGCAACTATTTTAATAATGAACTCCAGAAAATAGGTGAAGTTTGCGATTGCCATAATGTAGGTTTTAATCATGAATTCTATGAATATGATTGCACAAAGTACAATCTTATTGAACAAAATACATTCGCGTATGTCCCTTCCAGCGGAAACCATTCTCCCTATGCCGGGATTCAATACGCGGGCCAGAAAGGTATTATTCGAAATAATCTATTTTACGATACAGTCGGTCCGGGTCTGGATTTAACACTTTATGGAAAAGAAGCTAATTACAATTCCGGCAATCGTATTTATAATAATGTTTTTTATGGCACCAGTTTCGCTGGCGTAAATATTTCATCTTCCCAATTTTTTTTTGAAGACAACATCTTGAAAAATAATATTTTTGCCAAATCAATTTTTGTCGCTAACGATAAGAGATGGCCATGGTGGACAAGAGAACTCTCCGGAAAACCGGTTCAGATTCTTGCAGGTCGACTAAAAGGATTTCTGTGTCAGAACAACAACTTCTTTAATACAAGTAAAAAATCACAATATCTCATTACTCTTGGCTACAGAAATTCTCTTGTTCGCATTCAAAGGCCATTAGTGATTTTGGAAGAAAGCTATCCGGCATTGTTTAAAGATAATATAGAGTCTGACCCGTTCTTTGTAGACGAAGAAAAGCGAGATTTCCATCTCAAGGCAGACAGCCCTATGATTGATGCCGGAGCTTTCCTTACGAAAACTATTAGTAACGGTAGTGGGATATACTTGCCTGTTGAGGACGCGGGATATCTGTATGATGGTTATAATATCGCTGGGGAAGTCGGTGATCTAATCCGGCTTGAGGGCCAGGATTGTGTGGCTCGGATTGTAAATATTGATTATGAAAAGAATATCCTCGAATTAAGTCAATCGCTTGTATGGGAGAAAGGACAGGGTGTTTCATTATATTATATCGGTAGTCGACCTGACCTGGGGCCTTTCGAATTTATCCCAGACGGTAATCGTCCTCCTATTGCAGAGTTTACTGTGTATCCTGCGTTAGATGATCCACTTATGATAGACCTCGATGGTTCGGCTTCCTGTGATCTCGACGGCAGTATTGTAAAATATAGCTGGGATTTCGGCGATGGTACTGGAAATCCAAACGGCTGCGCCAAACTGAGCCATATATATACAAATCCGGGCGTCTATACGGTGAGCCTGAGGGTTTTCGATGACAGCAAGTCGAGCCTTACCGGCATTTCGCTGTTGACGGTGAGTGTAGGTAAACCTGTTCTGGATGTCCAGGTAGAAAATATGGAGTTCGGCCAAATAACAAAGACTAAGTCCATTGACTTAAGTAACATTGGCAAAGGTACACTACTTTACCGTATATCTACTTCGGATTCATGGCTTTCTGTTGATAAATCTTCTGGAAAATGTACAACTCAAACACGGACTATTGTAGTCAGTGTTGACAGGGCAGGCTTGGAAATTGGCTCCTATACCGGAAGATTAACGGTTGATGCCGTCGCCGGCGGTGTGTGTAACATTGAAGTGTCAATGACGGTCCCGAAGATAAACGAAGTTAAGCTAATCTCAGTAGGAGACGAATGGAGATACGGCCGGGGAACTATTGAACCTCCGGCTACCTGGAATTGTGCGAATTTTGATGATTCATACTGGCTGGTGGGACCGTCAGGAATCGGATACAGCACTGAGGTGAGTTATCCGACATCGCTCAACGATATGAAAGGTAATTACCGTACCGTCTATATGAGGCGCCCTTTTAGGATTGATAATCCCGATTCGGTAGTAAGCCTGGAACTGGGGATACGTTATGATGACGGGTTTATTGCATACCTTAACGGCAGGGAAATTGCTCGAAGCCCTTCTATGGGACCTGCCGGTGCTCCTGCTAACTTCAAGAAAGTCTCACTATTTAAGCACGATGAGGAGAAGCCTGAAGAAATTTTCCATGTTGATGTGAAAAAGGGATTACTGTCTGAAAATAACAATGTACTCGCTATTGAATTTCATAACGATTACATAGGTAGTTCCGATGCATGTGCTGTTCCATGGCTTACGGCTAAAGAGGTATGTGATTAAAAGAGGTCATGCTAACTAAAGATTGGATTGCTAAAGAGCTATCTATTTTTTTACAAGAGTATTTATGAAAATAATAAACGTAGTTGGTGCCAGACCGAATTTTATAAAAATAGCTCCGCTAATGGCTGAGTACAGAAGACGCAAGAACATTAATGCAATTCTTGTTCATACCGGACAACACTATGACGATAAAATGAGTAACCTCTTCTTTAGCGATTTAGGTATTCCCGAACCTGATATTAATCTTGATGTGGGCTCTGGTAGTCATGCCGTACAAACCGCCGAAATAATGAAAAGGTTTGAACCGGTTCTCGTCGAATACAAACCTGATTTAGTTGTTGTGGTAGGTGATGTCAACAGTACTATTGCCTGTGGTCTTGTCACAACAAAACTCCAGATAAAGCTTGCTCATGTAGAGGCCGGTCTGCGTAGTTTTGATCGCTCAATGCCGGAAGAGATTAACCGTATTCTTACGGATGCGATCAGTGATTTGTTATTCTGTACTGAACAGGCGGGAGTGGATAATCTTTTGGCAGAGGGTGTTGCCCAAGATAAGATACACATGGTTGGGCATGTTATGATTGATACCCTTCTAAGTCATTTAGAGAAAGCTCAACAATCCACGATAATTGAGGACTTAAGGCAACGGGAATTTCTCGATGGTAGTGACTTTGCAGTACTTACCCTCCATCGTCCATCTAACGTGGATGACCCTATGGTCTTTTCTCGAATCCTTGATGCCTTGGAAGTTATACAAATGGATATGCCTATATTATTTCCGGTTCATCCTCGGACTCGAAAAAATATATCCTCTCTGGGTTTGCAGTCCAGGGTAGATAGTTTTAAGAATCTACACATGCTGGATCCGATTGGTTATCTGGATTTTTTAAGGCTACAGGCTAATGCCAGGATTGTATTAACCGATTCCGGCGGTATCCAGGAAGAAACAACTATTCTAAAAGTTCCTTGTATCACATTGCGTGAAAACACCGAGCGTCCTGTCACTGTGTCTTTGGGCTCAAATCAGGTTGCGGGAACTGATACAGAGAAGATTGTCACTGCATATAAAAATATCATAAGCGGTAACTATCGAGAACCACAGATACCACCATTATGGGATGGACAGGCTGCTAAACGCATAGTAAGTATCTTTGAGAGGCTCTTTTCTTAGGATTTTTCATAAGGTTTATCACGGTGACGTCCTATAACCTGCGTAAAACCCAATTATCAGCACTGATAAGCGAAAAATGAACGAAAAC
>CAZDVE010000048.1:0-29082 GCA_964508785.1 uncultured Pirellulales bacterium
GTTCTTTGATTTGCTTGTCATACTCAACAATACGAGTAGAGCAACCGTCGAGGCGCTCACTTATAGCCTTACATAACTTATTCATCTGCTTTATTCTCAGAGGAAGAAACAAACTCCTGATAGCACCAACAGTATTCATACCGTCATCCTTAAGGTGCTTAGCTATGGACGTGATTACTCCGGCCAGCCTTAACCAGCACCAACCGAGCAAAATCACGCCCACAGCCCCGGCAGCGTAAACCACCGGCACAACAAAGTCCCTTTGCCGTGAATAACCAGTGAATTGCCTACCCTCTTCCGCGCCAGAGTCCTGCCCTTCGGCGACGGTTGCGATAAACAAGCCACATATCACACCTAATGTGACTGTTGCAAATAAGCTTCTTGAAAACCTCACAACAGCTGCTCCAAAAATCGTATATCATATTGCATCGTGCATATCGCGTGTTGCCATTGCGAGCACAGCGAAGCAAACACAAATCTCCTACTTTTTACCTTTTAACTGCTATAAATTATCTTCTCAACCATTTCGGTGCTTCATTCTGGTCAACCGCTTCCAGCATAATCCTTTCCACTTTTTCCATCTCATCCGGATTTGTCTCAGCAATGATTCTTTCTTTCAAACGGATTGCCTCAAGATAAGACGGACGAAGCTTGAGAACAGTTTGCAACTCTTTCATTGCAGATTCGGTATCGCCATCAAGATAATAGCTTACTGCATTTGCATAGCGATCTTCCGCTAATTTCGACCTTCCTGTCCACTGCAACTCACCCTTGGCACCAAATCTCTTTCTGCGTATATCATCTTCTCTTGCATCGCTATTTATTTGTTCCGGCTCCTCAATAATATGAGGAGTAAGCAAGACTATGACTTCCTGACGTGTTACGGAGTCACTGGTGCCTCTGAATGCCGCGCCAACAAGTGGTAAATCACCTAACACGGGAATCTGACTTCGATTTGTAACCACAACATCTCTGAATAATCCTCCTATAACGATAGTTTGCCCATCCTTGACCATTATATTGGTCGCCAACTCGGTAGAAAATTCATCAGGTATGTCATTAGCTTTCAGAGTACCGGAACTATCTTTAGGATGGATATCCATCCGGATATAACCATCGTTCCCGATGTAGGGCCTGAAAGAGAGTTTGGTTCCGGTATCGAGGAACTCAACTTGTTGTGTTGTTGACGTTTGTGTCTGTGTAGTCTGTGAATTGTAGCCAATCTTCGTGCCGATGTAAACCTGTCCAAGCTGCTTATTTACAGCCAGAATCTTTGGATTTGCAAGAACTGTCGTGTCGGTAACTGTCTCTAAAGCAGTGATGACTGCCGCCATTTCGCCACTCGAAACGCCAATTCTCAATCCGCTGCCACCAACAGATGCAAAACCTGCTGTCTCTAAAGGTGTCCCAGTACCACCAGATGCTATCTGTGCCAAAGGTGTCTGCGCTGTAACAGCAGAATTATATGCATCTGCCGCACTTGCATTATTACCCGTCAGGCTGACTCCGTTAAAAAAGTTCAAATCAACACCAAGTTCCATTCCTTCGACTAAAGTAGCACTTAGAATAGTCGCTTCGACAAGGACCTGCTTGGGACGAATATCCAGTTCCTTAAGCAGTTCTTCCGCCTCAGCTATGTTCTCCGGATAGTCAAGGATAACGATGGTGTCATTCAATGCCATCGTATCACCACCACCGGAACCCGTAGTGATAGACTCACCTGTAGTTCCAACCGTCTCAGCAGGTGAACTGGCCTGAACACTCCCGGCACTGCTTAGTACCGGAACGATGAGCTTGACCGCCTCGGCAGCGCTCATATAATAGAGCGTAAAGACCTTGCATACCATCCGTTCCGGGTTTTCCTTGATCTTTTTGTATTCTTCCCTTGTATATACCTTTATTAGATTTCCCTTTTCCTCATATACAAAGTTTTCACCTAATATTGCATCCATAGCCTCTTCGAACGTAACGTCCCTCAGACTTCTGAATGCCAGTTGCCCGTCAACACCAGGTGAAGGTACAATATTTTTTTGGCACATACTGCCGAGCATTGCCAGGGCCTTGCGTATGCCAAAGTCCTCTTCACAATTAAACACCGGGATTCTAGTTCCTTCTGTGCTGCTTGCTGAGCCACCTGCACCGGCCAAAGCCGGACTTTGCACAACAACCGCTGCTATCACAGCCAATACAAGGCTCAACATCAATAACCTTTTATTCTTGTATCTTATTTCATAATACATAATTTGGCTCCTTTGCTTTCTTGCGTATAGCGTATCAGCTATCCGCCGTTTTCAATATCTTTTGTCAGTTTCAATTTTACTTCCGCATTTCCACATCGAATCACGACTGTATTATCTTCAATTGCAACTACTTCACATTCATACTTGTCGGCTCCTTCACTAACGAACAACGTATCCCCTATCGAATGAACTTTATCATTAATATAAGCCCTGGGATTCTCGCCTATCCATATTGCTTCCAGCTTTAGCTTCTGTACAACCTTCTTGATAACTTTTTCCATTACATCACCTGGAACGACATTTACTTCTTCTATACTCACAACATTCTTTTCCCGTCCGTTGAAACTCTTCCAACCATTCGAGGCAAAAAAGTTTCTGGTTATTACATCATTACGACCGACAACTTCCGGTAACTCTATGAATGATACTTTCAATACTGGATTCGAACTGTTTTCCTCCTGCGTCTGACCTGAGACCACCGCTCCTTCTACAGCCGTTGTTTTCCTGAAAAAAACTCTTACCCACATGAAGGCCATCAACAAAACTAAGCATACCGCCAACATGGTCTTTTTCTTTTCTGCGGCCAAGTGATTGATAATCCTTTTGGCACCGTTACTGCTTTTTCCAATATTGCGTCTCATTTGTATATCTCTTCTGGCATTACCGACATCGTTATCCATGTTTGATGTTTGTTCTGTAATAGATGACTACATCAGTTTCCATACTTACTTCGCCTATATAATCACTATCGTTTGTAAACTTTACCTGTTTAATGCGAATCAGCCTGTCCAACTGCTGCAACTGCTGATAAAACTGAAATATCTGTGTCAATTCACCCTTGCATTGTATGCTCACAGGTATGCAGCTTAATCCATCGGTTTCTATTTCCGTACGAGGGGCTATCTCCTGTTCTTTAAGATTATGCTGATTCATCAGTTCAGCAATTTGATGTACAAATGTTCCAAGTGCTCTTTGCTCAGGTATATTAGCTTCAAAATTACTTAGCTTGGTTTTCAATTTAAACAGCTGATTTTTGAACAAAGGCAGCTGTTCACTATCTGAAATGCTTTTAGCAATAATCATCATCTGTGCCACCCTTGACTGTTTTACTGTACTGATTCTTTTGTGTAGAGGAAGAAATCTAAACAGTACAAAACCGCCGACAACAGCCATTGCTATAAGACATATCGTTATTTGTTGTTTTTCTCGAAACAAGGTATTCGCTTTCAATCTTTTATTGTTCACGATAGTTAGCCAGATAACAATTTATCTCGAAATTGCTAACTCGAAAATTACCCTCGGATTTATGGTCGCCTCTCCCGGTGTCTGACAGCTCTTGTGTATAATCTTTTTGCAAACGGAGTGTATCGCTGCCTCGTACCTCAATATCCGCATTTCTTGAGTAGGACAGCACGACCTGACAAAAGTACGGTGAATTTTCCATCTTACATATTAAGGCAGCCACGTCACTTGCATCTGCAGCTACACCTGAAATCAATACCTTAAACCGCACATCTCCTATTGGCAGTTCACCCCTGGCAACAAAGTCAGATCGCACTGCTCTTACTACACCGGCAACCTGCCGAGATGATTTTTTGTTCTGCACGCCCAAAAACTTTTCGGAGATAAACTCAATTTCGTTAAGAACAACTCTTTCATCAATCAGATAGCTTATTTCCGCTAAAACGCTTGCGACGTTTATTCTGGAATCAATTCTTTCCACCAAAGCTTCTTTCCTGTGAAATGCATTCATTTCGCTTTTCAGTTCAGCTAACTTGGCCGATACTTTTTCAGCCTGGGTCTGTTTGGTAGCCATTTGAACAACCTGGGCTTGCGCTCTCGATATTGAGTATGAGGTAATAAAATTCCAGACCATCATCACAAAAAATATACCACCCAATATAATGTATTGCGTACGGTAACTTATCTGACGTCTTCTGCCACTTTTGTACCATTCCGGAAGGAAATCAATTTCTTTCATAATGACCTCCTACCTTGCTCCTTCTCTCATAATTCGCTGGCACTTCTTGCTTCATCACGGTTTCGCTCGTCCTGGATCCATGCCATCCTTTGAGACTGAGTCCCACGGCCACCGTCCACTCACACAACAGACCTCGCCTATCACCGTAAAAATTAAGATTCGCCCTTTCGTTCGACAAATCGAAGCCTCTTAAGGGCTGGGCCACTTCAATACCCACAGTCAGCTGCCGTCGCAGAACATCGAGTAAAATCTTTTCATAACCCCCACCTCCGGTAAGAACCGCTCGCTCTACACGTCTGCCCCTGAATGTCACGGTATAATACCTATGGCACAGCGATATCTCTTTTGCCAGCTCTTCGGCAATTTTACTTATCCCGTCAATCATTACCTGACATGTCGATGCATCTATTTTCTGTACACTTTCGGAAGACGTTTGTACGGTGGAATTTAACTTTGGCATCAAAGGACTGGATTCCGCCTGAAGCTCCCCCCGCAGTATTTCAGCCTCTTTGCTGCTGATATTTAATTTTGACGCTACTTCCCGATTGAAATCTTCCGCACCAATTTTTATCTGTTTTACAAAGCAAATTTCTCCGCCCCGGCCAAAGACCACTGTCGTATAACAGCTTCCAACATCTATATAAATAACTGCGAATTCTCTATCCTCCTGTCGTCGAAGTGATCTTTCAAAGCTCCTGAATAAGGCACAAGGAATCGTATCAATTGCAACAGGCCTAAGACCAGCCAGTTCAAGCATCTCGACATGGCTCTTTACTACTTCATTATTCGTTGCAAATAAAATCAGTTCGTTCTTAATCTGGTCACCCTGCCTAACATTACCCGCAACAATATAATCCATAGCGTCCTTATCCGGATCGAGCCCAAAACGCTGAACAACTTCCCGTCTCAAAACCTGCTCCGCTTTCTCCCCATCTGCCTCGGTTAAACGCAAACTCGTGATTTTTAAATCGCCGCTCGGTAGACATGACACGACATTTTTCCCGTGGAAGTTGCCTCTCGAAAGCATTTGCTTTACCGCCGAGATAATAAAATTTTTCCTCTCCTGCCCGTTACCACCTGAATCGGATTCAATCCGAGCCTCATCCGCGGCAAGAACAGTTATCTGCTCTCCATGAATAGCCAATTGAATCATCTTGATAGAACTGTTTCCTATGTCCAATCCTATCGGTCTGATATCCCGAGTTTTAATACCAAAATTTATCATCATCCCTCTTTCCTGGTCAGTTGCTTATCGATATGAATCCTGTCACAGGTTCTACCGTAATCGTCGCCGTCGGTCCACCTGCATCCAGGCTGATAGTACCTCCGTTATCGGGGCTGCCCAGGCAATCAAATTGAACTCGCTGAGTTGCATTAAAGTTCACATTAGTAATATCGACTTTGTTAAGTCTGCTGTCGTTCTGAAAATTTATGACGTAATTGAATCCCTTTTTCACAGGATGTGGTATCACATTGTTATATTGGTCTTCTATCCTGTAACTTTCTGTGTTTTTATCAAATACCACCGAAAAATTCTGTCCCCTGCTAATTGCCATACTTCTGGCGTATTCCAAATCAGCCGCTATCATATTAACCCCGGAGCGGAGCTGTACACTGCCCCCGGAACTCATCAAAGGTATCGCCGTCATTGCAGCGATGGCAAGTATGACAACGACAATTATTATCTCAATCAATGTAAAACCGCTACTCATGCCGGATTGGCTGAATATGTTGTACTCACGAAGGCACGAATATCTAAACAAGGCTGGTGTACTTTTTGAATCCGCCATTTTGTACAACCTCCCTCTACTGTATTTGCACATTTTCAACACCTACCTCTCATCTCTTTTTCGTCATCTTGAAGAAGTCTCTTGACCAGGCGCATCGTCAATAAAATCCCTCCCCTGTGACCTCTTATGTTATCTGACCGGCGAAAACACATAAAGCCAGAGACTCTATATTGTCTGCATTCAGCTTAATACCTACAAACATAACGATATAATTGTCATTTCTCATACTTTCTACTGTTAAGGCCATCAGAATCAGTAAAATCGTTAAAATGATACGACAGAAAATCCGGATCATTCCGAGGTCCGGATTGAGTTTTTGTTTGTCATTCGTACCATTAACATATTTTGGATTTTTCTTGTCAAAATTTATAAAGGCCGATAAGCATGATTTGCCGTTAGTTACCTGAAAAGCGAACAAAAAACATGTTTACCGGTCACTGCAGAACACAGTTATTTTCTTTCAATACTTCTGAAAAATGCTCCGGCAGCCTGCCCCCATTTTTCTATGTCACCCTCTTCGGACCATACCATAATCGCTGTTTTAGACGGTGCTGCAGTAATAGTAACACTGCTGCCACTTTCGTCCAGTTTCCAGTATCCTATAAGGCCTGCCAGCCCATCAACGGGTGGATAAATATCATTGGCATCCAGCGCACGATTGTAGATACGAACCTCATCAATTAAACCAACAAACGACTCATCTCGATATGCAGGATTCCCACTATTACCGATATCCGCAACATCTCCCAGTGAGGATAATCCCGTATAGCTATCTGTCGCTTTTTCAGCACCGTCCACATAAACGACATAGTTCGTTCCATCCCATGTAAGTGCGATATGATACCATCTATGCTCATCCAGGTTCTGGATGTTCGTATGCATGCTGTGAGCATCTCCCAAACCGAGATCGAGCCAGCCAGATTCATCATTAGTGTATAATTGAATCCTGTCGCTCCATGATGACAATGAGGTATGACCGAATAGATAGCGATTATTATTGTCAAAATCATTGGCATAAGCCCACAGGGAAATAGTCCCCTGTAAAGGATTCATATCGTTTGCACCAATCGTCACGGCTGAACCGCCGCCGTCAAACTGTATTGCACCACCCGATTGACCACTGGAAGGTTGCCAGCTCGGGCTGCCATATAAAATACCCTCATTATTGCCGCCGGATGAATCCGATGTTGTTTCGATGAGAGTTCCCTGTATAAACAATCCTCCAAGAATGTTAATTCCGTTAGTACCGGCATTAATCCGCACATCTCCGTCAACAACCGCCAGTCCAGTCACTTCCAGCTCACCGCTGGTTTCTATTTTCAAATCACCGGTTGCGAAAAATGCCGGCAGGTTCTTCGCCGCTGTGATTATGTTTTGATTGTTTCGTACAACCAGGTCACCTTCAACAAGCAGCATACCATTTATTTGGATATTACCGGCAAGCTCTAAATCGCCGTTGTGATAGCATACCCGCACTGGATCAAGTGAGCCTAATGTTTGACCGGAAATACTACTGGAACTTATGTTTTCGATGTCATAATTAGAGGTAAAATCCGTAACGGTAATCCGGGGCCATGAAAGTGATAAATCCTCAACGGATTCATACCGGCCGGTTTTACTGCCGCTATATGTCTCGGCAAATACGTCTCCGTTGATTGTGCCTGCACTTGTCAATGCGCCGTCACAGAAAACATCCCCGTTGATTGTTACTCCATTTGAGATTACCGTATCGGTCCATGTCCAAAGTGTTATGCAGGGATCGAGTCGTAAATTCGCTCTGATACTGCTAAAACCGGTCCTTTCATCCATTTTGAGCCGGTATGCGTTACAGTCTATAATATAATTGCAGTAATCCGTGGGATCCAAAAATACTTCCAAATCATAATAATCATCGCTTCCGGCGACCAGTTGCTGGCCTGTCCCTCCGGTCCAATATTCTGAATCGATATCCTGCGGATTAAGTATTAGCCCCCTGGCGTGCTCCAGTCCCGACTCGGCCAAATAATCCATATTTGTTCGGAGTACCATGTTCTGGCCACAAGCTAATTCCACGTCACTTCTGGAGAGGAAGCCTAATGACAAAACCGTTATCACCATAATGATAAACAGCACTACAAGTAGTGCTGCACCATCTCTGGTATTTTTTCCGTACCCTGTATTCATATTAATCGTCGTCGCTTACGATATCGCTTTCATTAAGCAAATTTCCGGCCCAACTACGAACTCCGGCGGTTATTTGATATTGGTGATTACTATTATTTTCAACAAGCTCAAATGTAATACTTACAAATTGACTCTGTGGCGGTAATACATCGAAGCCAAACTCAACATTACTGCATTGGGGTACTATCATTATATAATTTACACTGCTGCTGTATGCCGACCACCAGTTGGTTGCAATCGCATCGACAGATTCGAGATTTATTACAGAACCATCAGAAGAAGGAAATTCGCAAAGTTGAATATGATCCCGATTAAATCCCCTTTCAATATATACTAATTCCCCAATATTAATATTTCCGTCATTGTTGTCGTCGGCCCGCCAAATGGCAACATCATCATTGCTTACAGAGCAAATCAGTTTACTATGTCGAATCAACTCCTGGATTCTTAGCGTTGTAAAACGTATCTGGGCCTGCTTGACGCTCACATCATCCGAAGAATTTGTCGCCGCGTTCATAGCAAAGGCCAACGTAGCAATCGCGGTCAGAACAATGCTCGTAACAACCAGGGCGACAAGCAATTCAACAAGCGTAAAACCGTTTTTATACTCCGTGCTTCGCATTTCGAAAAAATCCAAATGCCTGACTTTTTTACTCACTAACCAGTCTTTGTATATTCGCAATTAGTTTGCCGTTGTAATACACCTGAACTGTAACAAGAACGAAATTACATTTTTCCGGCTCGCTCTGCGACGGCTGTTGCGGTACTGTAACATATTCGCATGTTACATATCTGCTGAAGTTGATATAAGCCAGATCCGTAAATAACGTTCCTCCGACATCCTTTATCTGGCCCTGAGGTTCTAAGTAATCGTGAAAATCATCAATGTTGTCAAATTGTTCGTATGTAGTTTCTCCTGCGTCGGGACCAAGATTATAGTCATATTCACTGCCATCAGGGTCGTGAAAAGGCCTTGATATAACCTGCTCAATTGAATCGCTTGCCAACCTTGCGCCTAAAGTCCTGCGCAGTCCTTCGGCTCGTACAACCGCTCCGCTTGAAAATGGAAGCAGCACCCCTGCGGCCGCTATACTCAATACGACCAATGTTATCATTGCCTCAGCAAGTGTAAAGCCTTGCTGTCTTCTACCGCAATGTAGTTTGCCGTTAATAGTCATAGTAAAGCTTGCCATTGCTATCCGCACCGTCTGAATCCGCCCGTATCTCAGATGTCTCGGCCTTATATATCCAGCCGTGGCTGTCGTCGCCGGAGGCGGGAAAATCTACGCCGTTTGCAAGCATCTGAACAGAACTTTTCTTATTCAAAGGATTCATTGGAATTTTCTGCATATACGGACCACGTTCAAATCCGGCGGTTCCTATCGGAGCAGTTTGCCCTGCATTATTACTCGACAATGTTGCCTGGTCGATAAAGGCCTGCTCGGTTGGATTAGCGCTCGTCTGGCCGTTCGGATAACCCGGACCGACCTCAAGATGCTGACACTTATAAACCAGGATAAATCTGCGAAGCAGACTTAAATCTGTCGCAAGGGCACTTTCTTTCGCCGATATGGTACTGCCGGAAACCATCGGAATAACAACGACCGCAAGGACACCCAGAAGGACAACCACTATGAGAATCTCGACAAGTGAGAAAGCTCGTGCCATTTTCATTTTATGTCCTTTCGTTTACTCATAGTTCATTATTCGTGGTTCATTGTCCATCGATTAACTTAAAACTAACCACCATGAACTAATCATCAAAAAGGCTGACCAGCCTTAGTTAATCACCTCAGCATGGTCAGCCTGTTTCTTCATTCTGTTTTTTTAACAAATTTATGCCAGAACCAACTTGGTGTATATCAATGGCATTCTAAATCTCATTAGAATTCTAAAGAGCCGCATGTGTAGCGGAATCATCTGCATGGAACTGACCATTGGAAGTATCAAAGTGCCATCCATCTGTGCCCGCACCTGCAGCAGCACCATCTATACGAATCGTACTCGAGTCGTTGAATTGATTCTTCGGAACCTTTTGAATATAAGGGCCATAGGCGGTACCCGCAGCCCAGACGTCACCATATATATCAGTTTGTCCGGTCATAGCTGCTTCAAAATCGGCTCCGGCCGTATGTTGTGTTCCATTGACGACACCGGGCAGGTTGTCATTGTGCTGAACTTTATACAGTTCAATTTGTGAACGCATTGTCTGCAAATCTGTGCACAGACTTGAAGTCTTGGCTTCGGTACTTGCCTCTGTAAACTGAGGAATAACAACAGCCGCCAAAATACCCAGAATGACCACGACGATTAGAATTTCAACTAATGTAAAACCACTTTTAGCTCTCATTTTTTGCCCCTTTTCAGATAACAAAGATTTGCTTGAAAAACCTCAACATCCAATGCAGTTTTCTCCGACAATTTGAGTATCGACTTAATTGATACCCGACTTAAACACGTCTATGTTCTTCTTTATGCTGTAAATCCTCCCGAAAATAATGGATTGTAAAAAATAACTCGACAAACTTTACTTCAATTATTCTCTCTAATATCTATCTTACAACTGAACCTCAAATACATAAGTCCGAAAAACACTTTAGATTCCTCTTTCGGAAAGCTGTATAAGTGTCCAAACAAAATATAGAAAATAAAATTTTATATGCCAAATATTCAATAGATGAAATAGGCAATATCGACGTGAGAATGCTTTAATTGATATATTCGGGGGTATTTTTGATATGTATCACTCTGGTGGTTTTCCCGCTGTGCTCAAGTTCTATTCGGACATAATCTATGGATCCCAGGGCGGCCTCAATTTTATCGGCCCACTCTATCAGAACAACCGATTGCGGATAACAGTAATCATCGAAACCCAGCATCTCGAACTCAGCGATGGAATTCAACCGATAAGCATCAATATGATAAATATCCAGTCTGCCAACGTACTGGTTTACTATCACGAATGTAGGGCTGTTAACGCTTCTGCTGTCTTTGGCGCCTATACCGGCGGCAATGCCTTTGATAAGATGCGTCTTGCCGCTGCCCAGCGGTCCGCAAATCGCCACCACTTCACCGCCCTTTAATTGGGAACCGAGCTTCCGGCCAAGCTCGATAGTCTCTTCGGGTGAATGTGTAATTATATTAGATTGAATACCCATAGTTTAAATTTACAGCAAAACAACATAATTTGTCATTCCCGCGAAAGCGGGAATCCATACTATCAAACTCATTCATAGATACCTGCTTTCGCAGGTATGACAAGTCGAATCGATCAGTTAGAGTAATTACATAGTTAACCCCCAAGCTCATTTGGGATTTTTTCCCATTAGGTTTTACTACCGGCTCAAATGATTATAGCCTTCGGCTTCCAAATCATTGACACGCCCATCATGCATTTTGATTTGCATTTTCCCCGTATCGTTAATGGTTCCGATTCGAGTGAGCGTTGTCCTCTCTTTCCACTGATTGGATAACTTCGGCCATTCCTTCTCGGAAAGAGTGAAAAGCAACTCAAAATCTTCGCCGTCATTCAAAGCACAATTAAGCGGACTATCTGTTTTTTTAGCTTCGTTTGAAATAGGAATCTGTGCCGCTTCTATAACCGCACCAACGCCGCTTTGCTGACAGATTCGATTTAAATCGCTACTGAGTCCGTCGCTTATATCAATCATTGAATTTACTTTGACCATTTGGGCGATTTTTAATGCCTCTCTAACTCTCGGCTCAAATCCCAGATGCTTTCCGAATCCGGCGCCACCCAGTGAGCCTGTAACGCAAATGCTGTCACCGACCTTTGCGCCGGACCTTTTTAATGGGCCATTTTCCGCCGGTTTGCTAAGCATTGCAACATTTATCACAAACGGATTTTCACATTTCCACCTTGTTATGTCACCGCCTACAAGTGCACAAGCGAACTTATTTCCTGCAGAAATAATCCCGCTGTGAAGCTCTTTCAACTCCTTGGTGCCGAAACTTTTCGGTAATCCAACCGATACAACTGCAGCCAGTGGTACCGTTGCCATTGCCGCACAATCGCTCAGGCTGACCGCCATCGCCTTGTATCCGACCTGTCTCAAAGTTGCATTTCTTAAATCAAAATGCAGTCCATCCAGCAACATATCTGTAGTGATAAGAACAGTCTCATTACCCAGACGAATCTGAGCCATATCGTCGCCGATTCCTATGGGAAAATCTTCCGGGGGTAATTTACTCTGACTTGCAAACCAGCCGGTTATTTCATCTTCGGTCGCACTCATCGCTGCCCCAACTGTTTGGTCCAATACTCAATTTGTCTTTTCGCCTGTTTGGGCCCGGCTGCTCCTTCGGTGATATATTTATTGGCGACATTCGCCGCACCAAGACTTTCATACACATCCGCTTCGATTGTGGAGCATTGCTGCTTAAGCTCATCCAGAGTAAGCTCACTTAACTTTTTATTCTGCTTTTCACACTCGGCGACCAAAGAACCGACAATCCCGTGTGCATCGCGAAATGCAATTCCTTTTCCGACCAAATACTCCGCAAAAGCAGTGGCATCCAGGAATCCTTCATCAAGACCGGCTGAAATATTTTTAGTATCGAACTTGCTGTGAGAGACAACAGCACAAGCCATATCCAAACAGGATTCAACGGTATCGGCGGCAGAGAAAATATGAACCTTGTCCTCCTGCAGGTCACGATTATATCCTGACGGCTGAGCTTTGAGAATCGTCAGCATCGCCATCAAAGAACCATAAACACGACCGGCTTTGCCGCGAATAAGTTCCGCCACGTCGAGGTTTCGCTTCTGCGGCATCATACTCGAAGATGTACAGTAGGCATCGTCAACCCAAAGAAAACCGAATTCGCTGGAACTGTAGAGTATAAAATCTTCAGCAAGGCTCGAAAGATGAGTAGCTATCAGGGCACAATTGAAAATGAACTCGGCACAAAAATCCCTGTCACCAACCGCATCGATGCTGTTATAGATAATATCGGAAAATCCCAGTTGCTCTTTTGTACTTTTACGGTCTAACGGCAGTGTCGAGCCAGCAAGCGCCCCGCTGCCTAACGGCGAAATATTTAATAAGGTCTTACAGTTCTTCAGGCGAATAAAATCCCGCTCGAACCGCTCTACGAAACTCAACAGATAAGATGAAATAGAAATCGGCTGGGCACGCTGGAGGTGTGTATAACCGGGCATAATATCATCGGTATATTTACCAGCCGATTTTAAGAATGCTTTTTGGAGCAGCGTTATCTTAGTTTGCAGGATTTCAACTTCATCCCGCATCCATAGCCGAATGTCGGTGGCCACCTGGTCGTTACGACTTCTGCCTGTATGAAGTTTCTTCCCTGCCGGGCCGATTTTGCCGACCAGTGCAGTCTCGATTGCCATGTGAATATCTTCATATTTCTTTTCGAATTTGAACCGCTCCGCTGCAATCTCCTCACTGATTTCGATAAGACTGTCTTTTATCTGCCTGAATTCATCTTTAGTTATCAGCTTCTGATCGGCCAGCATCTGCGCATGAGCGATTGATCCGACGATATCATATTTATACAATCGCTTATCAACCGAAAGCGACTCAACAAAATCAATTGTCATCTGGTCCGGCTCACCGGCTAACCGCTTTTCCCAACTCTTTTCTGACTTGGTCATTATAATTACTCCAGCAATAAACCTCTTTGCAGCAAATCATACGCCCCGTCATAGTCTGTGTCAACCCTTCCATTTTGAATCTTCAAGCTCTACATAACCTCGAAAAAAAAATCAACCATGTTTCGTAGAATCCGTCGATTCACATGTGCAGAACAGCTTCACACAAATGAAAGAACCTGTGGTTTATGAAAAGTGGAACCCAGTCTGAAATGACATAAAAAAATGGGAGAGCCAAAGGGCTCTCCCTTTATTCATGTGGCTCTTTCCGTAATTTCTTTAGCCCTTACTTATTTTGCCCGGATTACGATCTGACCTGCGTGCAAATACAAAGAATAGACAAAATAAGTTCAAACTAACATGGCCGGATTGGTCATTATCCAGAGCCACTCATTTGCCTGTATCAATACTAATAATTCGGCATTAAACATTCGTATTCTTGAACATTTTCGAGCGTGTGATATTAGCCCCTATCATATCTGAACTTACACCGAAAAAAAGTTTGAAGTGTGACATCCAAACCGATAATATTACATTTATCTATCTAAAAAATAAGAAATATCATTCGAGGAGATGTAGTTATGGAACACAGAAAAAACATGTTAAAATGGGATTTGAATATTTCCAGTATAGCTATCGGTTCTTTGCTGGCATTATGCCTGTTTCTCACACTTGGTGCTGCCAGCGGAAACGACAACAGAGGAAAATACGAATGTTGCCCAGCAGGCACCGACGAGCTTGCAGTATTCGTTATCGACACGCAAACCGGGCAAACCTGGAGACTGGGCCGTAGCTCATCTTATGACTTCGGAACGCCACAATCACCCAAGTCCATACGAAAGAGTATTCAACCTATTGCCAAATGAAGTTAACGCCGCATAAAATTGTCGACGCGTAGGCTATAAAACAGTTTTTACCATTATAGGATTTCGTTATGTCTGTAAAAGTGCTTGGAATTTCCACAAGCCCGAGAACCGGTGGCAACAGTGATATACTTTTACTCCGGGCCTTGGAAGGTGCCGAATCGACCGGTGCTCAAATTGAATATATTCGTCTGACCGACTACAAAATAGGTCCATGCATCGAGTGCAACGCCTGTTACACCACCGGCAGATGCAAACTGGAAGATGACTATCCTCAGCTACTTGAAAAGTTACTCGATACCGACCATCTGATTTTTGCAACGCCGATATTTTATATGACCGTCTGTGCGCAGGCTAAGATGCTCATCGACCGCGGCCAGTGCCTCTGGGCGCGTAAATACGTGCTAAAAAAACAGCTCTTCAATCCCGAACGCGACCGTCGCGCAATGGTTATCGCCGTAGGCGGCTCAAAAAGCACTAAACAATTCGATAGCATCCGAAGGA
This sequence comes from uncultured Pirellulales bacterium, assembly GCA_964508785.1. Taxonomy (GTDB): domain Bacteria; phylum Planctomycetota; class Phycisphaerae; order Sedimentisphaerales; family Anaerobacaceae; genus JAFGPS01. Next base: position 15,180 of record CAZDVE010000048.1, read on the forward strand.
CAATGAAGGCTTATTTTGATCCGCTCCAGATGCAATATATTGCCGGTTTGTTTGTTAATAAAGTTGATGAAAGCGGCGATATCAAAAAACATCCTTCGGCTCTCGATGAGGCTTTCCGCCTTGGTTCGTTGATGGTTACTACCGACGTTTTGTCAATGCAGAAACCGGTTGATATTGAATTGACCTGATTGCCCCCCCGCCCCTAATTCTGCTATCAGAGATAATCGCGTATCTTTTGATATATAAGTCTTGATTTGGTTTCGTTCCCGAAAGTGCCGATACGAATGGAAAGCTTGGTTGTTTGCTCGGTTGTTCTTTTTAATGTTATAGTGACCTTCTTGTCCTCTGCGTCACGTGTATATATAGTAGCTGTGAGGGCGTCCTTTGTTTTGGAAATTAATCTTAGCTCGAGGTCTTTGACCGCTTTTACAGTCGCTTCATAAACAACATCGAGTTCCTCCGCTTCTATAGCTTCCAAATCGCCCTTGACATACGCAATGGTACCGGCCGCCCCGGCGGCGCCGATACCAACTGCAGCAGCTACGCAACCATAGCTAAAAATCGCCATTCCCGTCAGTAGCACTATTAGAAGAACTTGTTTGGTTTGCATCTTAGTACTCCTTTTTTGCTTCAATATTATCCCTGTGTAAATAATTTGTTACATCAAAACAAAATCTCTGTCAAGTTTCCCCTTATGACTTTTTTCTGCAAAATCGCCCTTATGCTTCGTTATAAAGCTGGAGAGTTTTTAAAATCATGTTGCTGAAAGAATAATTTTTTTTCAAATTTTCCTTTGCGTTGTTTGCGATTTTACGAGCAAACTCACGTCTGCTAAGCAGCAGTTGCAGGCTGCCTACAATACTAAGCTCATCGTTCGGATCAAATACAACCGCCGTTTCGTTCTCAATAATTAAATCATCAACTCCTCCTCTGCAACCCGCTACAGCGGTTCCGACACTCATTGCTTCGAGCAACAAGGCATTGAAAATGTTGGTTGGCTGAGGTTGTATAAAGATATCACCGACACTAAGAACATGTTTCCATGGCGTCACACTCGGAACAATAGTAACAATCTGTAACAGTCCCAACGCAGTCAATAATTTCCACATTTTTTCCTCCGCCCGTCCGCCGCCGATGACAACCACCATAAATTCATGTCCTTCAATACGCAAATGCCTCAGAGCAGCAAATAAGTTCTCAAATTCATCGGCATTATGAAATTGATGAGCCGTCACAATCGTCGTAATCCCGGAAGGCTCGGAAAAACAGCAACGGGTTTGATCTGTAAAAGTACCGATATTAATTTGCTGTAATCGACCGGCAAGACGAGGATAAAACCGGGTGATATTAGCCGCGATACTCTGAGCAGGCACAACAACTTTTACGCATTGTTTCGATGAAACGGCCAACCGGCTCCACCTTTCCCGCAGAGAGTTAATCATTAATATATAAGGTAAATTCAATCGGCCGGCTAATTGACGCACAAGAACAGCCTGTGTCTCACACAGGCAATGCAAAATCGCAGGCTTAAATTTCGCAAGACTCTCGACAAGCAACCTTTTATTAAAATAGTCAACCAAAGGTAAACCTATGCTGTCATATCTTATGACCTCAGCGGAACCAAGGACTATATAATCCAGATTACAGTTTTGCGGACAAACCAAAGCTATGGAAATCGACTCTTCTGTTAAGCCGACCAAAAGACGCTCCAGAAACGCCTGGTACTCAGTAACAATACGCTCGGAGGCTATTAGAGCAACCCGAAGCGACTTTTTTTTAGCTTTTTCCGGTATCAAGTTCTCTGACTCCTGATAACTAAATATTACAAGGAGGAACAGACAATATAGTACCGTGAAAACACTTTAATCGCCATCGTGAAATTTACTACTCGAACTCATTATGATTTCAAATCTGCGCCAATAGCAATAATATTCAAGCTTTTCGTCGTCTAATAAATACAAATCGCGCCGTTCCTTTTCTACAACAGTCTTATTCATCAGGATTTAAGCTTGCGATTATCCGCCGGTTTGGTATAAAAGTAATCTGTAGAAAGGAAAAACTATGGGACAATTAGTGATGATTGCCAACAGATTGCCTTTTAGCATAACAAAAAGGGCCGGTGAGTTTAATTTTCGACCCAGCCCCGGAGGGCTTGCCGTTGGATTGTCTTCACTTCCCGAATCCTATGAGCGTCTCTGGGTAGGTTGGCCGGGAATAACGAATGAAAAGCTGACCTGTGATGATAAAGAACGAATAACGGATATTCTGGCCAAAGAAAAATGTCTGCCGATATTTCTTTCCGAAAAGCAAATAGAACGATACTATCTCGGATTCAGCAACAAAACAATATGGCCTCTTTTTCACTACTTCCCCACACGTACTATATGGGAGAATCATTTTTGGAAAGCTTATAAACAGGTCAATCAGGCTTTTTTCAAGATAGTAGCTGATGTTGCTAAGCCGGGAGACCGCATTTGGATTCACGATTATCAACTAATGCTGCTTCCACAGCTTCTCAGAGAGAAATTCTCTGATATGGAAATCGGTTTTTTTCTACACATACCATGGCCGTCGTTTGAATTGTTCCGTCTTCTACCATGGCGTGAAGAAATTCTCAACGGCCTATTGGGAGCCGATTTGATAGGCTTCCACACCTACGACTACGCCCGACACTTTCTTAGCAGTATATGCAGGATAATGGGCCTTGAACATACTCTGGGACAGGTAAGCACGGGCAGCCGTGTTATTAAAATCGATGCGTTTCCTATGGGTATCGATTACAGGAGATATTCCCAGGCAATTAACAATACCGCAGTTAAAAAGGAAGTGGGAAAAATACTTCAGACGGTTGGAAAACGCAAAATCATTATATCTATAGACAGGCTTGACTACACCAAGGGTATCATACAGCGCCTGGAGGCATTCGATTTGTTCTTGTCTGAAAATCCCGAATATAAGGGTAAAGTGACACTAATCATGGTCGCTGTACCCTCACGCACGAATGTCAAGGAATATCAGATGCTCAGGGACAGACTCGAGCAGCTCGTCGGGAGAATAAACGGCGAACACGGTGCAATCGGCTATATCCCAGTCTGGTATCTATACCGATTTATGCCGTTCAATAAAATTGCCGCATTGTACAACACTGCCGACGTGGCATTAGTGACTCCCCTTAGGGATGGAATGAACCTGATAGCAAAAGAATTCATAGCGGGCAAGACCGATGGGAAAGGAGTTTTGATTCTCAGCGAGATGACCGGTGCGGCAAGCGAGTTGGGTGAGGCCCTGATAGTTAATGCAAATAATAAAGGGGCAATTGTGCAAGCTATTAAAGATGCCCTCGAAATGCCCTTATCAGAACAAATCGAGCGTAACAGGCTTATGCAGGAAAGAATTGCGCGATATGACGTATCGAGATGGAGTAGTGACTTCCTACACGCTCTATCTGATATTAAAAAAACACAGCAGGAGCTTTCTGTGCGTAAACTATCCGAATCCACAAGAGACAAATTAATCACTGATTTTTCCAGAAGCAACAAGCGTTTGCTGCTCCTTGATTATGACGGCACTCTTGTAGGTTTCAGAGGAAAACCTGCACAGGCGGGACCTGATAACGAAGTTATGAGTTTGTTGCAGAACCTATCAAGCAATGATAAAAACTGCGTTGTAATAATAAGCGGCAGGGATAAGACAACATTGGAAGAATGGCTCGGAAAACTCGACGTATCGTTAGTTGCCGAACATGGTGCCTGGATCAAGCTGAAGGACAAAGAGTGGGAAAGTACCCAGCCTTTTACTACCAAGTGGAAAGACGCTATCAAGCCTATTCTTGATATTTATTCTGATCGCACACCCGGTTCTTCCGTTGAGGAAAAAGATTTCTCCTTAGTCTGGCACTACCGAAGAGCAGACCCGGAACTCGCATACATCAGAGGGCAGGAACTAAGAGGTGCCCTGATGAATCTTACTGAAAATCTCGACGTCGGTGTCTTCGAGGGCAATAAAATCCTTGAAATAAAAAATGTTGGTGTAAACAAAGGTCGAGCGGTAAAATTTTGGACCAATAATCAGAAATGGGACTTTTTACTGTCGGCCGGCGATGATTATACCGATGAAGAAATGTTTCGTGCCCTTCCAAAGGGGGCCTATTCTATCAAAGTAGGACTCGGTATATCTAACGCAAGGTTCCAGGTTGATACTCTGAACGAAATTAGATTATTACTCAATGAATTAGCGAGGAATTAGTATGTTAAGTCTTGAAGAATTCCGTGGTATTGTACCGGATAAAACATTAGCCGAAATTTATGCCAGGGCAAGAGGCCTTTACGGCAAACACATTGTGCACGTAAACAGCACATACATGGGCGGAGGTGTGGCCGAGATTCTCTATTCACTGGTTATGCTGATGAATGACGTTGGTATCGATACCGGCTGGAGAATTCTGCACGGCACACCGGATTTCTTCGAGATTACCAAAAGCTTTCATAATGCCCTCCAGGGCTCTAAAATAAATCTCACAGATAGTAAGAAGGATTTATACTTACAGGTCAACGGCAATTACTCGAGATTCACCCATTTCGACCATGACTGCGTTATCGTGCATGACCCACAGCCGCTTGCGTTGATAAGGTCATACAGAAAACGACAGCCGTGGATATGGCGGTGTCATATCGACTTGACTAATCCAAATCCGGAATTATGGGATTTCCTTACGGGTTTTCTGCTCAAGTACGACCAGATTGTTGTATCAAGTGAGAAATATTACAAAGACGACCTTCCTATTGATCAAAGGCTGATACACCCGGCGATTAATCCGCTGAACCACAAGAATAAGGTAATACCGGAGAAGTCTTTAATTGAATATATTAAAAAAGCCGGCATCCCAATGGATAAACCTGTTATTACCCAGGTCTCCCGGCTTGACCCATGGAAAGATCCCATAGGAGTTCTCGAAGTATTCAAAAGAGTCAAGGAAAAGGTCGATTGCAGGCTGATATTCTGTTATAACCTGGCCGGCGATGACCCGGAAGGCCTCCAGATGTACACCAAGACATTTCGTAAGGCAAAAAAATACGTCGATAAAGGAGATGTATTGTTTGTAGTCGGCAATAATGATTGCCTGGTAAATTCGATTCAAAAATTTTCAAACGTCATCATTCAGAAATCAATAAAAGAAGGTTTCTGCCTGTCTGTCACTGAGGCTCTCTGGAAAGGTAAACCTGTTGTTGCCTCGAATGTCGGCGGTATACCTTCACAAATCATCGACGGCGAAAGCGGATACCTGCTCGACCCGTATGATATTGACGGATTTGCCGATAGAATCATCCACATTCTTAAGAATCCAGACCAAGCCAAGGCCATGGGTGAAAAAGCAAAAGAAAAAGTTCGAAACGAGTTTCTTATCACACGCCTGCTCTCCGACTACCTGGATATGCTCAACGCCGTGATAAACCGGAGAGATTGAAAAAACTGATAATGCCGTTATTGTGATTGTTTATCTTCGACCTTCTCAACAAGCCCGGTACAACCATATTATCTCGCCCGGCCTTAAAAATTGCTTTATGCCTGGACGGGGTGTGTGATTTTTTTTGTCAGCTCGTTGAGCAATCCATTCATTTTAGGATCAGCCTCTTTGGCCTGGCTGATTTTGTTGCAGGCGTGCATCACGGTCGTATGGTCGCGGCCGCCCAGGTGACCACCAATTTCTTCGAGACTGTGTTTAGTCAGATTCCTTGCTAAATACATACATATCTGTCTCGGCTCAGTAATACTCTGGCTGCGTTTCTTACTCTGCAAATCAGTAAGGCGAACATCGAAATGATTTGTTACAACTCCAACAATATCAGTTATACTTATATGTCTGGCGGCTGCTTTGATTTGACCATCCAGAGCGGTCTGGGCCAGCTCAAGGTCAATATCCCTGTTGGTAGTAGTAGCAACCGCATAAATAGTTGTCAAAGCACCCTCCAACTCCCTGATATTTGCATGTACTTTCCGGGCTATGTATTCAGCTATTTCATCGGAAATACTCAGACCTCGAAGATGTGCTTTTTTCTGGATGATAGCGACTCTTGTTTCGTAGCTCGGTGGGTCAATTCTGGCAACCAGACCCCAGCTAAATCTGCTTATAAGGCGCGCTTCCAGAGATGGAATCTTGCCCGGCGGACAATCGGCACTGAGAATTATCTGTTTGCCGTTATTATAAAGCGTATTAAAAGTGTGGAAAAATTCTTCCTGGCTCTGCTCACGTTCACGTAAAAACTGGACATCGTCAATAACCAAAGTATCTACACTGCGAAACTGGCTCTGAAAACCAACCAGATTTCCTTTTTCGATTGCCCTGATGAATCTATTAACAAATTCCTCACAACTTAAGAACTGAATCACCGTGTTCTGGTATTTCCGTCTGGTATCGAAACAGACAGCATGTAAAAGATGCGTCTTTCCCAGGCCTGAATCGCCATAGACAAAAAGGGGATTATAAGTATTTCCGGGAGATTGACTAACAGCAACACAGCTTGCATGCGCAAGCCGATTGCTCGGCCCTACTACAAAATTGTCGAATGTATAATCGGGATGGAGTCTAAGTCCGGACATGTCCCGTCGAGTATTACCCTTTAGCTTTTCTTGAGAACTAACACTAAAATCCACCGCGATAAGATGTCCGGTTATTTGTTGAGCCGCTCGTGTGAAACTATTTTTACACTTCTCCTCTAAAAACTGAAGTACAGTCTCATCGGGACAATTTATCCCAAGCGAACCCCCGTCCAGATGTGCAACCGTTAAATTATCGAACCATTTGCGGGCATTAGCCGGATCGAGCGCCTTTGAACGCTCAAGTATTTCTGCAAAAATATCTTCAACTTCGTTGGTCGCCACACCGCCATCCTTTGTTAATCGATGCATTTCCTAAAAAGCAATTTATCGTCTATAATACATCCCTGTTTAATATCCCCCCACCGACACAGTTTAGGGGCCGACTAAAACTCAAAACTATGTGGGGCAGAAAATGAAAATACTCGGATTTGTTCGATTTGTCAAAGTTTTTTCTTAAGCAAAAAACAAAAAGTTGTAAATCTATGCAGAGCCAATAAAACATCCTGAAAATTTAATATTGGCCGGGCTTGAAATTTCTACAAAACCCGATACTATCAGAAACACATCAGGAGCGTAACTAATGAAATAAGAACATCTGATGAAGTGCGATTTTTTTAAGGGCACAAGACTATGGGAATTTTTTCAAAGACCGCCGGTTATTTCAAGGACAGGTTGGGTAAAACACGGGATAAAATCGCAAATTCGCTTTCATCGGTACTTAGTATGGGCAGGAATATCGACGAATCCCTGCTTGACGAGCTGGAAGAAACACTCATAAGTGATGATATCGGCGTTGAAACAACTCTCAAGCTCGTCTCGGAGCTTCGAGATGCCTATCGCAGTCGACAGATTGCGAAAACCGACGACATCGTACCGTTTCTCAAGGAACATATAAAAAGCTATTGGCCGGATCGAGACAGGCAATTGCATCTGGCACAGGACGGCCCTACCGTTGTCCTTGTCGCCGGAGTCAATGGAACCGGCAAAACTACAAGCATAGCCAAGCTTGCATATATATTGAGCCGAAACAACAAAAATATCCTGCTTGCCGCCTGTGATACGTTCCGCGCCGCCGCGGTTGAGCAGTTAACTATCTGGGCCGAACGTATAGGCGTCCAGATTGTCAAACACCAAACAGGTGGAGACCCGGCGGCAGTAGCCTTCGATGCCTGCGAAGCAGCTCTGGCAAGAAATTCAGATATTTTGATTCTCGATACGGCGGGCCGACTGCACACAAAAACAGACCTGATGAAGCAGCTAATAAAAATTCGCGACGTAGTCTCCCGCAAAATTCCCGGCTCGCCGCATGAAGTGCTGCTGGTTCTCGATGCCACGACCGGACAAAACGCAATATCTCAGGCAAAAATGTTCACTGAGGCGATTAACGTAACGGGAATAGTCCTGGCAAAACTGGACGGCACCGCACGAGGCGGAATCGTTATAGCCATAAAAGACCAACTCGATATTCCGGTTAAATTTGTCGGATTAGGTGAAAAACCGGAAGATATCGCAGAGTTCGACCCGGCGATTTTCGTAGAAGCACTATTTGGTTAAGCACGCAAAGAACATGCCACGAGAAAAACGAAGCAAGCTTACCTCGCTGTGAATCAGTTACTTCGTTCTAATAGAAAAGACTTGAAAAATCCAACATCCACGCAAATGCTTCATCAGAACGGCAAATTCACATGGAGAAAAAATTTTGTATTTAAAAAACTTAAAAAAAGTCATTTTTCTCATAATTCTCTCATCTTAACATCGCTACTATCGTGGTCGAGAAAGCCGAAACGTATCGGCAGGCCTGACCATAGTGGCGGGCAGTAAAATTGTTGATCTTTTGTACATAAGGAGACTTGAAATGAAACGTCAACACTCAAAACTGGCTATTATTACATTACTTATCGGGGCGACAGCTTGCGTAATAGCATATGGAGGTAAAGACGACACAGCTTCGCTTCCTGATGCAGTAAGGGCGGCAATCAATAAGCTTTACCCCCAAGCAGCCATCGAGGAGGCTGAAACAGAAACAGAAGGAGTAAAAGTCTATGAGGTCGAACTCAAAAAGGACGGGCAAGAATTTGAGGTAACGGTCACACCGAACGGGACAATAATTGAAACAGAGGCTAAGGTTACTATGGCTGACCTTCCCGATGCCGTGAAGACAGCAGTCGTCCAGGCTGCCAACCGAGCAGAGGTAAAAGAGATCAGCAAGGAGATTAACTATGCGGTTGTAGAGTTGGTTGCGCTGGATAAGCCACAGACTACTTATGAGGCGGAAGTAGTCATCGACGGACAAAAAGTCGAGATCAAACTCGCCGCTGATGGAACCGTACTCAGCAAGGAAGTCAAGGACGATGACGATGATGAGGGGGACGATGAGGAAGATGAGGATGAGGACGAGGATGAAGAACTTGTTTCAATTGACCAGGTACCTGCCGCCGTCAAGGCTACCATTCTTGCAGAGGCTGGAACCGGAACGATCAAGGAAATCGAGAAGGAAAATGAGAATGGCCAGATAATCTACGAAGCCGATGTGATAATAGACGGACAAGAGATCGAGATAAAAGTGTCTGCCAATGGAACTCTTCTCGGTAAAGAAGTAGAGGATGATGACGACGACAATGATGAAGATGACGAAGAAGATTAATAACGGGAAAAGTACTGACGCATCAAGTTTTAGATGCTAAAATATGCACCGCTAAGCCATAAGATATCATTGCTAAGCGGTGCTTTTTTTCTTATTGTAGGCTTCAGATGCGTTTACTACTTATAGAAGACTTTCGACCTTTGCGACAGTCCCTTACAAAAGGATTGCACGAGGCGGGTTTTGCAGTGGACACTACAGGCGATGGTCAGGAGGGTTTGTGGTATGCAATGGGTAACGAGTATGATGTCATTATCCTTGACCTTATGCTTCCCGGCTTGAACGGCCTCGAAATCCTCAAGAAGATTAGAGAACAAGGAAAAAAATCTCATGTCCTGATTCTTACAGCCAAAGACACTGTGCAAGACCGCGTAAACGGCTTAGACCTCGGTGCCGATGATTACCTGGTCAAGCCGTTTGCATTCGAAGAGCTTTTAGCACGTGTTCGCGCATTACTGCGTCGCAGCTATCGTCAGAAAAATCCCTGTATAAAAATCCAGGATTTGCGGATTGATCTTACCAAGCAGAGAGTCTGGCGTGGCCGAGAGATAATTCAGCTTACGCCAAGGGAATATGCACTCCTGGAATACTTTGCTATGAGGGCCGGCCAATTGGTATCACGCTCGGATATATGGGAACATGTCTACGAGTTCAGTTCGTCTGCATCCAGCAATGTGGTAGATGTTTATGTTGGCTATTTACGTAAAAAAATTGAACAACCAAATAAACCTGCTTTGATTCACACTGTTCGGGGACGTGGGTATATGATGGGAGAAAAATCTTGATACACTCACTCCGAACTCGTTTGCTTGCCGGCATAATTGGCGGGATAATACTGTTGCTGACGATCTTCAGCTTGCTTATATATGTGGTAATTCGTAGTGCACTGGTTGAACAATTCGATACAACTCTCGCATCAATCGCGCAGGTATTGGCGGGCTCTGTCGAAATCGACGATGATGAAATCGAGCTGGAGTTCGAAGTACAACAAATGCCTGAGTTTAGAAATGCCGAGCATCCCACTCACTTTCAGCTCTGGAGAACAGACGGCACAGTGGTGGTCAAGTCTCCTCTGCTGGGTACACATGACCTTTCTCGTCTTGAGGGAATCCTCAATGAACCTGTTTTTGAGAACTCACAAGACAATGAGGGTAAACCTCAACGTGTGGCAGGCCTGAAGTTTGTGCCAAGGATCGCAGATAATGATAATGAGGATGATGGCCAGCCGACGAATGAACAAGCACTTACTTTAGTAGTTGCTCGTGATACCGGCGATTTGCTGGGCCAACTAAGTTTCTTACGTGGACTTCTTCTGTTCACGTCAGCAGCGGTTATTACTCTGTCCTTCCTTATTGCCGTTATTGTGGTACGACAGGGCCTTCGCCCTTTGAATTCCATAGCCGCCGAAATTGGGGCCATCAGCGCAGACAACCTAACGACTCGAATCGGTGCCAAGCTCGTACCAACAGAGGCAGTTCCAATCAAGAACCGCCTCAATGAGTTATTGTCTCGTCTGGAAGCTTCGTTCAACAGGGAGCGACAGTTCAATGCTGATATCGCGCATGAATTGAGAACACCCCTGGCCGGGATACGTTCGACTATCGAAGTCTCGTTAAGGCGTGATCGTGACAATGACGAGTATAAGAGAATCCTTCTCGATTGTCAGGCTATTGTTGAAAGTATGCAAACAATTGTCAATAATCTGTTAACGCTTACGCGACTGGATTCTCAACAAATCGGCTTCAAAACCGAGCAGATTCTACTGGCCGGATTAGTGAATTCCTGTTGGCGCTCCTTCTGTAACAAAGCACATGAGCGCAAAATTGTTTTTAAGAATCGTATTCCTGTAGAAATGTCTTGCCAATCAGACCCAGAACACCTGTCTATGATTTTCCTGAACCTTATGGATAATGCCGTCGAATACACTAATGAAGGTGGGCAAATCTGGACAACAGCACGGGAGAATGATAATTCTCATGAAATTGCCATCTCAAATACTGGTTGCCAACTAACCGCAGAGCAACTCTCACAAGTGTTCGACTGCTTTTGGCGGGGTGATTCATCACGCTCAGACACCGGTACTCACTGTGGTTTAGGCCTGGCCTTGGTGCAAAGGCTCGCAAAAGTATTAGGTGGTAATGCCATAGCTAAGCATAAGCCTGAGGGGATATTCACTATAAAGCTGATCTTTCCGGCTTAGGTGAAAAACCGGAAGAAATCGCAGAGTTCAACCCGGCGACTTTCGTAGAAGCATTATTTAATTAGCCGTCGGTTAGTTAGTCGAGCTAATTTCCCAATTCCCATAATTCGCTAATCAACTCAAATCCTCGGACGACTGCCTAAGTACTCGGTCTTCGGTAAACCACCGACCAGCGGCATGGCATATTCGATAAATGCCTCGGTAATCCCATTACCTTCGGCGTTGATAAATTCATCCGACATCGGTTTGGTCTTCTCCGCCACATTTTTAAGTTCGGTCAGGAATAACTCGACTGCATAATCTGCTCCATTGCCAACTCGTTTGATTGCCACAGAGCCGTTGTCATGCTCCATAGCATATTGAACCGCACGTCGTCCGCATTGCCGAGCTTCATCAACATCAACCTTAGACTGAAGACCCGCGAAACTTCTCTGGAGATATCCGAACGTATCGGCCCGGACTCGCTTGACTTCGAGCTTGTTTTTAACCTGACCGGCCAAAAAGTCCGCCAGAGCGCCTGTGCCGGATAGCTGTACATTACCATGAGCATCCACTTCAGCCTGCTTGGCTAATTTCTTCGCCCAAGTCTCGCCATCGTCGTCACAAATTCCCTCGCTTACTGCAACCACACATCTGCCGAGTTTACTTATAACATTCTCGATATCACTGATGAATTTATCAATGGGAACCGGCCTCTCAGGTACATAAACCAGATGCGGCCCATCGTCTTGCCTTTGTTTGCCCAGTATCGAAGCAGCGGTCAAAAAGCCGGCGTCTCGGCCCATAATCACATCGATTTTCACTCCAGGTAGTGCCCTGTTATCCAAATCATCGCCCATCAGGGCACAGGCCTCGAACTTTGCCGCCGTACCGAAGCCGGGACAATGGTCCGTGACAAGCAGGTCGTTATCTACGGTTTTTGGTATGTGAAACGCTCGAATGTCAAAATCCATCTCGTCAGCTACCGTATTGAGAATATAAGCGGTGTTGGCCGAATCGTTGCCGCCGATATAGAAAAAGTAACGGATGTTGCGTTTCTTGAATACTTCCATAATTCTTGCACAATACTCTTTATCCGGCTTATCTCTACTGGTACCAATCGCAGAAGATGGCGAGGCAGCAACTAATTCGAGGGTCTCGGTGGATAATTTTCCTAAATCGATAAAATCATCATTGACCATACCTGCAACCGCGTGCATGGAACCATAAATATTTTCTATCTGGGGATGTTTCTTTGATTCTTCGATAACGCCGACCAAAGAGGCGTTTATTACGCCGGTCGGCCCGCCTGACTGAGCTACGACTGCATTTGCTTTAGGGGCATCTGCCATTTCTTATATTCTCCAATTAAATCTGCATAGTACGATTTATATCAACGGTCGGCATATTATATATGTAAAACGTCATTGAACAAGAATAATTGAAAATTGGCTTCGTTTGGGTTCGTTTGGCTTCGTTTTGGCTCGTCAATAGGGGATAAATTTTCTCGCTTCGGAGCCAGTAATTTCTCATAATATCTTGTTGTCAAAGGTCTTACACTATTTTACGCGATACGCAGCACGCTGAACTCAATACGAAAAGATTGGGTTCGTTTTGAAAAAAAAGGTCGATTTGTAGAGAGTTCTCTACATTTGTCGAACAAACCGTTGCCACAGGTGCCACGGCTAATCTTTGATTTTTACATTGTGATTTTACGTTTTGCATTTTGATTTGCTTTCTCCGCTACCCCTACCCCCAATATACTATCCCATACGAACTATCCTTAGTTCCGCCTTAGGCGTCCCTTACAGGAGTGTGTATTATACCCGAAGACGGCCGTTATGCAAGCAAAATCCCTGTTTTTATCGGAAATTATTGTTTGCTCGCCTGTCCTGCCTACAGCCATGAGCTACATTCGGCCTAAGCTCATGTCGAAGGCGGGCCGAATGGAGCACCAGCCGAATATATAATCGATTCTGGATGCTTGATTCTTGGTTTTGCCATCCTGAAAGAAAGAAAGCTAATTGAAGAGCTTGCACCAAACCGGTTGAAGAAATTACAGAGCTTATAATAGCATTTTGATATGTTATAAAAGGTACGTAGTCCTTTCGATTAGTCAAAAGGACTACGAGCATAATATTATCTAACCATGATTGTTTATTATAAATTCGATTTCTGGTCTTTTTTTACTTACGTAAACCTATATCCTGTCCGCTGGGCAGATTCTTCGACTCCACTTAATTACGCTCAGACGCCGTCCTGAGATTGTCGAAGGAACGATAAATATGGGATATTTATCGTTTTCAGCGGAGGGTATGCAGTTCTTCTTCTCCTTCGACAGGCTCAGGACATGGGTGCGAATTCATCCCGTGAGATAGCTTGCTTCATCTCACGGGATAAATTTTACTGTGCCGTCGATAAATAAAACGTAAAACTTTAAATGCAAAACGCAAAGTTATAAATCAAAATTAAAAATGTTCTAATCG
>CAZDVE010000049.1:0-28857 GCA_964508785.1 uncultured Pirellulales bacterium
CGGGGAAAAAACCGCGGTTTCCAACGATGACGCCGAATGTTGTCTTTTTCATTTTTATTTCTCCATTTTGTAGAACTTTTTTAAGTTCGAGGGAACTACTCCAATCTGTTTATTTTTGACCGTAATAAGCGTTCTTGCCATGTTTACGTAGATAATGTTTATCAAGGAGAGCCTTGTTTATTTGTCCCTGTTGCTGGTTTATTGTTATTGTACTTAGGGCCATTGTTGCTATTTCTTCCAATACTACCATAGCTTCGACGGCGGATTCGGCTGTCGGTCCCCAGGAAAATGGACCATGGTTGGCTACAAGCACCGTCGGGATTTGCATCGGGTCTATGCCAGTGAATCGCTTGATGATAGCTTTGCCTGTGTTCAACTCATAATCGTCTTCGATTTGGTCTTTTGTCATAATCTCGGTAACGGGAATAGAGCCATAGAAGTAATCGGCGTGTGTGGTACCGAAGCAGGGGATTTCACGACATGCCTGTGCCCAGGCGGTTGCATAGACCGCATGCGTATGACATATACCGCCGATTGAATCGAAGTTTTTGTATAGCTCCAGGTGAGTTGGTGTGTCGGATGAAGGTTTGAGGTTTCCCTCGATAATTTTGCCGTCAAGGTCGAGCAAAACAATCTTATCGGCTGTCAAATCGTCGTAAGGAACGCCACTTGGTTTAATAGCAACTACGCCTGACGAGCGTTCTATCCCGCTGACGTTTCCCCAACTGTAAATGATAAGATTTCGCTGTTGCAGTTCGATATTTGCATTACAAACGTCTTTTCTTAGTTTCTCGAGCATAGCTTTCTCATGCGTTTGCGGTGTCTTTGATATTCAGCAGGTCTTTCATCACATTTGCTAATTTTGCCGATGTCTCCTGCAGACCAAAGGCATCGTGAATCTGTTCGTAAAGGGCGTATAACTTTTTATATACCGCGTGATTTTCAGCGATTGGTTTATAAGTCACATTCTTGAAGCCGCACATTGCGGACTGGGCATCGGCGAAATTGTCATATCCCCCGGCCTTTTTGCCGGCGACAACGGCGGCGGCAATCGCAGAACCAAGTGCGCAAGTCTGGGCTGAGCGGGCGATTTTCATTTCTCTGCCGATTACGTCGACGTAAATCTGCATTATTAAGGGATTCTTTTCCGCAATTCCACCGCAATTGACCACTTCGGAAATTTTTACGCCGTATTCTTCGAATCGGTTGATGATTGTCAGGGCACCATAAGCGGTGGCCTCAATTAAAGCGCGGTAAATCTCCTCCGGCTTCGTATGCAGGGTCTGGCCCAAAAGTAATCCCGTCAGTCGCTGGTCGACAAGTATAGTTCTATTGCCGTTATTCCAATCGAGGGCCAGAAGACCGGATTGACCGGTTTTGAGTTTTGCTGCTTTTTCAGTTAGAGCTTCATGGGAGCCCGCAGATTTACCGCCCGGTTGAATGTAATTGACAAACCAGTTAAAAATATCTCCAACTGCGGATTGACCTGCTTCAAGGCCCCAGAAGCCGGGCAAGATTGAACTATCAACGATTCCACATATACCGGGGATATCAGCTAACTTTTTATCTGCCGGCCAGACAGCCATATCGCAGGTGCTGGTGCCGATGATTTTAACTAATACACCTTCTTTGATACCTGAACCTACGCCGCCTAAGTGGGCATCAAAAGCGCCTATCGCAACAGGGATGCCGGAGGGAATACCAAGTTTTGCAGCCCATTCTTCAGTTAAGTCTCCGGCCTTTGTATCGACTGCGTAAGTTTTGTCGCTTAACGTATCGCGGAGTTTGCCTAACTTCGGGTCCAAATTAGCCAGAAAATCCTTTGCAGGATAACCTCCCCAAGTGTCATTAAACATAGCCTTGTGTCCGGCGGCACAACGACAGCGTTTCAGTTTGCTCGGATGATCCGTCCCTGTAAGGATAGCAGGTATCCAGTCGGCATGTTCAACCCATGTATATGCGGCGTCAAAGACCTTGGGATCGGTTCGCAGGCAGTGCAGGATTTTACTGAAAAACCACTCCGATGAGTATGTCCCACCACACTTAGCCAGATATTCGGGGTGTTCTTTTTTAGCCAATTCCGTGATTTCGGCTGCTTCTGCATGGCCTGTGTGGTCCTTCCAGAGCCAGGCATGGGCATTTGGGTTATCTTTGAATCTATCCAACATACCAAGAGGTGTGCCGTCCTTATCGACCGGCAGAGGTGTCGAGCCGGTAGTATCGACACCGATGCCTATAATCTGTGCGGGATCGAAGTTCTTGTCTGCACTTTTAGCCTGTTTTATGACTTCTTTAGTTGTGACCTCAAGGCCTTTTAGATAATCGGCGGGATTTTGCCTGGCCAGATTGTGGTCGGCTGAATCAAGAATGATACCGGCTTCCCCGGTTTCGTATTCATATACTGATGTGCCCGGCTCTTTGCCGTTTGAGATGTCAACCAACAGAGACCTTACAGAGTTAGTACCGTAGTCAAGACCAATTGTGTATGCCATAAATTTGACCTTCCAATTTAAATTTTATTCCTGAAAATGATAATATGTGGTCTTGTCCTGAGTTTCAAGCACCTAATGTTTGTATTGTGGTTATTTTTTTCTTTTATCCGGTATAATTTTAGAAGTATACTGTAGTGTTCTTTTTCACTACATAAGGGATTTTTAGGCAAAATTTTTTAACCTTTCTTTCTGGTATCTGATAAATAATTCACAGATTTTAGGGTTAACTCTTCCGAACACGGTTTTTATGTCAAATTGTGTGTGTATATATTGAAAATTTATTGCAACTTACTCTGTCAGTCAGTAAAATTTTCCAGAATCGCTGTGTAACATATGAGAAATATGTGAAATTTAAAGGAAAGGACATCTCATGGGATCATTTGGAGTTCTTGCACAGGTAGGAGGGTCATTCACCACTTTAGACTGGATAGCAATTGGTGTGTATTTTGCTATCTTATTCGGCATTGTTTGGTGGGTGGTCCTAAAAAGCAAGGATACCGCCGATGACTACTTTCTTGCCAGCCGCAACCTTGGTTGGTTCGTTATCGGGGCGTCTATTTTTACTTCCAATATTGGTTCGGAACACGTGGTCGGTCTGGCTGGTTCCGGGGCAACCGACGGTGTAGCTATGGCTCATTATGAACTGCATGCCTGGTGTCTGCTGGTTCTGGCCTGGGTTATGGTACCGTTTTATTCCCGTTCGCTTGTTTATACGATGCCGGAGTTTTTGGAGAGAAGGTTCTCACCGACGGCCCGCTGGGTATTATCGATGATTTCTCTTATAGCCTATATTTTTACAAAAATCGCTGTTGGTATCTTTGCCGGCGGTATTGTATTCAGTGCTCTGCTGCCGGAAGTAAATTTTATGGGGCTGGACAGCTTCTGGATAGGCTCAATCCTTGTAATTGTACTAACCGGCATTTATACCATTCTCGGTGGCATGCGGGCGATGTCCTATACTGCAACCGCACAAGCAATTATTCTTGTGATAGGTTCTCTTTTAGTGACCTATTTCGGTCTTAGGGCCCTGGGCGGCTGGGGGCAATTATATGAAGTTGCCGGCTCGGATATGTTCAATCTCTGGAAGCCGTTAGTACCGGCCGGTGTGGAAGGTACCTGGGAACCGGTGAGAGAATCAGCTCGTATGGCCTGGTACTTCAATGATAACTATCCCTGGCTTGGTATGCTGTTTTGTGCACCTATTATAGGATTGTGGTATTGGTGCACGGATCAGTATATTGTTCAACGTGCCCTGACGGCTCCGAATGAAAAAGTAGCTCGAAGGGGCTCGATTTGTGCCGCCTTTTTTAAACTTCTACCCGTCTTTCTGTTTATTATCCCGGGTATGATTTGCTTTGCCCTGGCTAAAAGCGGGAGAATCGAGGTCATCCAGCAGGCCATGTTTGATTCTCAGGGGCAAGTTATCCGGGATGAAGCCCAGAAAGCTTTCCCGCTGTTGGTTATGACTGTTTTGCCGGCTGGTGTTCGTGGAATAGTAGTCGCCGGTTTGTTGGCGGCTCTGATGAGCTCGCTTTCCGGGGTGTTCACTGCTTCTTCTACACTTTTCACCATGGACTTTTACTCAAAGTTGCGTCCTCAGGCCTCCCAGCACAAGCTTGTGTGGACCGGTCGTGTAGCCATGACTGTGATGGTATTAATTGGTCTGTTATGGATCCCGGTTATCAGAGGAGGAAAAGGTTTATATGATTATCTCCAGGGGATACAGTCATATCTTGCTCCGCCGATTTTTGTTGTCTTTTTCTTTGGTGTATTCTTCAAAAGACTCAATGCCAAAGGCTGCCTATCGGCACTAATTGTAGGCTTTGCCCTGGGTTTGATTCGAATGGGGATAGATACACCGGTTGCGCTACTCGATGACTTCAATTATACAGAGGGTTCCTTCCTCTGGATTATGAACAACATCTTCTTCCAATACTATAGCCTGGTTATCTTCATAGTATGTATAGTTGTAATGTTCGTGGTAAGCTATATGACTGCACCTCCGTCCTATGAAAAGATCAACGGCCTTACCTATGGAACTACGACTACTGAAGATAAGGAAAAATCCAGGTCCAGTTGGACAAAAAGCGAAGTTATCTTCTCGGTTGTTCTGTGTATTATCATTGTAGCAATTTATATGTATTTCACCGGTTGATAGTTTTTTGAGACTTTGTTTTGTGTCACAAATAGCGATTGTTAATTCGCTTTAATTGCGAATCGAGGCGTATTCGCAAGAATTAAGATAAGTACGCCTTGAATTTGTTACTTAATCCACTGAGATGGTTCAGTGTCGCAGGATTTCTGCAGTGGATAGGTTATAGGATTGTCTATTGGAAAGTGAAAATGGCTAAACGCCTTCTTTTTTTTATTGCGTTGCTTATTATATTATTCTCTGCCAGTGGTTGTCCTTCCGGAGCTCCTAAGCCTGCTGAACCTGCCGATACTGGACCGAAAGCGGATATATCTTCAGACCTTGCGCAGGATGAGGCCGATGCTAATGATTTGAAACCTCAGTGGGCCACGCATTTCCATGACAAATGTGCCGGGATATTGAACAGCTTTGTTAATGATGAGGGAATGGTTGACTACGAAGGTCTAAGAAACGAAAGTGTAAAGTTAAGAGTTCTGCTGGAAGAATTTGATAACCTTGATCCAAACGAGTATAGATCATGGCCCAGGGAAGATAAAATAGCTTTCTGGATAAACGCGTATAATTTGCATAAGCTAAAGGTGGTTTCGGCCAATTATCCCATTCAGTCGTCGTCACGTTTCCTTCGCGTGTTATGGGGCCCAACCGACCTCAGGCACATTGAGGATAAAATAACTTTGTACAAATTCCTTGTGATGGATGAAGAATTTACTTTCAAGAGGATTGAGAATCTTTTTTTTCGAGGAGAGTTTGACGACCCCAGAGTATTGTTTGCAATATCCGATGCCTGTATATCCAGTCCGCCTTTGCGCAAAGAGCCTTATTATGGATACAAGCTAAATGAACAGTTGGATGATCAGGCGAAAAGGTTCCTGTCTGATCCTTGTGCATTCAAAGTGGAAAGACAAAGGAATCGTGTTTATTTATCTGCGATATTTGAGGCGGGCCGTTTCGGTACGGAATTTCTTAAGAAATATGCTATAGACAGAAAATTCAAAGACCACCCCCCGGTGACACGGGCGGTTTTGAATTTTATTACCGGGTATATTTCAAGGCGTGATGTATCTTTTCTCGAAAAGGGCAGTTATTCTGTTAAATATATGAGATATGATTGGCAAATTAATGACGGTTATTAGAAGGATAAACTAAACATGGCAAAAGAAGTAGTTTCAGGTACCTCTGGTTTTAACAATAACAAATATCTTTTTACCAGCGAGTCCGTGACAATGGGTCATCCTGACAAGGTGGCTGACCGTATATCTGATGCAATCCTTGATGCAATGCTTGCCCAGGATCCTGAAAGCAGAGTTGCTTGTGAAACGCTGGTGAAAGCCGACATGGTTCTTGTTGCCGGTGAAATCACATCGAAGGCGACGGTTGATATTCCTACGATAGTCCGACAAACGATAAAAGAGATTGGCTATGATAAACCCGAACTCGGGTTCCACTGTGATAATTGTGCAGTACTTGTGTCTATTGGCAAGCAAAGCCCTAACATTTCCGCCGGTGTGACCGAAGGCACAGGGCTACATAAGGAGCAGGGCGCAGGCGATCAGGGTATGATGTTCGGCTATGCCTGCAATGAAACACCAGAGCTTATGCCTATGCCGATTCATTTAGCGCATGCTCTGACACTCCGTTTGGCACAGGTGCGGCAGAATGCAACGCTCCCATGGCTGCGACCCGATGGAAAGAGCCAGGTTACTATCGAGTATGAGAACGGGAAACCTAAGCGGATACATACGGTGGTCATAGCTGCTCAGCATGATCCTGATATTGGTTACAATCAGTTAGAAAGTGAAATAAAAGATAAAGTCATTCAATCTGTATTGCCAAAGGATTTTGTTGATGAAGACACCTCATTCCACATCAACGCGACAGGTGTGTTCGAAATGGGTGGGCCTGCGGTTGATTGTGGTTTGACGGGAAGGAAATTAATCGTGGATACATACGGGGGCAGGGGCCGTCATGGTGGTGGGGCATTCAGTGGAAAAGACCCTACCAAGGTTGACAGGACCGCAAGCTATATGGCGCGATACATTGCTAAAAACATTGTTGCCGCCGGTTTTGCCGATATATGTGAGGTCCAGTTGGCATACGTAATCGGTGTTGCTGACCCGGTTTCGGTTTTGATCGAAACTCAGGACACGGCCAAGATAAGCGAGAAAAAGATTGGCACGATTATAAAGGAGCTTTTCCCACTAAAACCGAAGGAAATGATAAACTATTTGAATTTGGCTCGACCGATTTTTAAAGCTACGACCAATGGCGGCCATTTCGGGCGAAATCACCCGGATTTCTCCTGGGAAAAGATCGATATGGTGGACAAGTTGCAGAAGGCTGCCGGTCTGAAGCCTAAATCATAAAAAATAATATTCCTGTTTTTTTACACGGGTGACCGAAGAAAATCTTAAATTTAGTCGGTGTTTTTGTCGCCGGCTTTTTTTATGTTCTCAAGACAGATTCCGGCATTGAGTTTTAGTCTTTCAACACCAAGACGTTTAATCGGTGAGTCGAAGAATTTTTCATCGAAAGATTTTCCACTTAACGCTAAAAGCTCCAGCAAATCAAGCTCTGCCCTGTCGGTGTGATATTTGAACTGTTCATTTTTACATGTCGGTGCCTGATTATGATAGGGACATGCAAGGATGCAATCTTCACATCCAAATAGTCTGTCATTTATTTTAACGGCCATCTCCGGAGGTATTTCGCCTTTGTATTCGATGGTCAGGTAATTGATGCACTTGTTCGCATCGAATTGACCGTTGGGCATCAAAGCTCCGGTTGGGCATATATCGATACACTTATAGCAATTCGAACAAAGGGTATTTTCTAATAGATTCCCCGGCTCCGCTTCGCTCCGCTCGGAATGATAAAATGTTGGCTTGTCTGCTTCTAATTTCAGATTGGTTATTAATTCTCCTAAAAAAATCTGGCAGCCTAATTCGGGATTTATCAGCATTTGGTTTTTCCCGATAAATCCCAAACCCGCCTTAACGGCAACCGAGCGTTCCGCTAATGTTGCTGAATCTACATAAATTTTATATTGCAGGTCCTGGCCGGTCACCGAACTGATATATTCAGTCAGTTTGAGCAATCTTACCTTTAAGAATGTATGATAGTCTTCATACCGGGCATAGCTTACAACTTTACCGCTTGGAACTGTTGTAACTGAAGATGGGTGTTTCAGTGGTTTAAAATTAAGGCCGACAACAATAACTGAACGTGCATTTTGTACAAGTTCAGCGGGATTAAAGCGTTTTTCAATGTCCCTATGCAGGTAATCCATCCGGCCTGCCAGACCGGACTCAAGCCAGCAGCGAAACATTTCTATCCGCCTGTTGTCTATTGGTGAGGCGTCGGTTACGCCGACAAGGTCGAAACCTAATTCCAGAGCTTTGTGTTTTATGTCGTCGGTTAAATTCATACCAACGATTATACTAAATTGATTTTATTTTTTTAGTTTGAAGTTCCGTGTCGGTTGTTTTATTTTTAATCTCGTTTCTAAAATTAATGTAGAATTTGATAGGCCGTAAAAAAATATGCAGGTAACTCTTGGCACATTTGATATAGGTATCCTTATTCTCTATTGCTTTGCGCTGATTGGGATGGGTATTTATTATGTGCGCAAGTCTCTTACAGCGGACCAGTTTATGGTTGCAGGACGTTCGATTCCAGCGTGGGCAGCCGGTCTGGCTGTGATGAGTGCTTATACCAGCAGCATATCTTATATTGCCACGCCGGGTAAGGCCTTCGATTCCAACTGGCATCCGATTATTTTCTCGCTTTGTATTTTCCCTGTGGCTTGGCTGGTTTGTAAATATGCGGTGCCTTATTATCGAAAAACACGACTGATTTCTGTTTACAGCTTTTTGGAGGATAGACTCGGAGCCTGGGGCAGAATTTATGCGGCACTGTCATTCCTGCTGTATATGGTCGGGCGCATCGCAGTTATTCTCTATTTGGTTAGTTTGTTACTAAGCACCTTTGTCCCCTGGAATATTTGTGTCGTTATTATAGTTATCGGCCTGATTACTATTATTTATACACTGCTTGGCGGGATGGAGGCGGTAATCTGGACGGACGTAATGCAATCGGTGATTATGATTGCAGGTATTATCTTTTGTGCCGTCAGTCTTTCGATTAAGGTTTTTTCCGGGCCGGAACATTTGATACAGGCGGCTTTCGACCAGAATAAATTCAGCTTTGGCGGCTGGGATTTGTCACTGTCTTCCAGAACGGTCTGGGTGATGATTATATATGGAATCACTGAGAATCTGCGCAATCTCCTGGCCGACCAGAACTATGTTCAGAAGTATTCATCGGTTCCATCAGAACATGCGGCGAAACGCTCAATCTGGATTGCCATGTTGATATACATTCCTTTGACGGCGGTTTTTCTTTATATCGGAACTACCCTTTTTGCATTTTACTCCCAGACCGACGAATTAGCACAGGCAGGAATAATCAAAGGCGACGAGGTTTTTCCATATTTTATTGCAACGGAGGTACCGACGGGTCTAAAGGGATTGATTATCGCCGCGATTGTCGCCGCTGCTATGAGCACCGTTGATTCAGCATTGAATTGCTCGGCGACTGTTATGTTATTGGATTTCCATAAGAGATATTTTAAGCCAAATGTCAGCGAGCGGGGCAGCGTATTATATTTGCGTCTGGCAACCGTAGTCTGGGGACTGTTTGGAATCGGATTCGCAGTTTTAATGATTCGGGCTAAAAGTGCATTGGATGTGTGGTGGCAGATTTCCGGTATTTTTGGCGGTGGGATTTTAGGTTTGTTTATCTTGTCTCTACTGCGGATTCGACTTCGTCTATGGCAGGGTTTGATTTCGATAGCGACAAGCATTGCTGTTATCAGTTGGGGGACTTTTGCCCGTGAATTACCTGACTCCTGGCAATGGGCACAATGTAACCTCGACAGGATTATAATCGGTGCGGCAGGGACAGCGGCACTAATGGCCGTCGCATGTTTTTTTGGGCTTTTGAATTGGAATCGTGAGACTCGGCCCTGAGACAGTTATTGCTGAGGTGTCAGTTGCATGAAGTTCTCAAGATTTGTTTGTTGATATAATGGCAGAAATTCATAGCGACCGAGCTGATTTTTGTTCGATGGGATATAGATAGACAGTCCTGAACAAGAAGCATCGGTAAGAACTTCAGGATTTTTTAGTGCTTTGCTCACAATTAGATTGTTGTTGCACCAGTCGAAGAAAATCTGTAGCTCTTTGTCGGCGATGTTATTGTTTGCCGAGTTGAGTGCCTGAAAATACGACTTCAAATCATAAAAATTTTCACCCTCGAATTCGAATATGGCGGTGCAGGTTTGAGGCGGATTTAAAATTGAATTCTGTGAGAAAGATTCAAGGATAGGCGTGAGTTTTTCAGGTAGTTTTTTCAATTCATTATTATCAATTAAGGTATAGAGTTTATAGTGCTTATCTTCCTGCATAATAATTTTGGCAATAGATGTACCTGTAATATTCGGGTTATCGGCCACCGATTTTAGCATGTTTGTGTAGTAAGTATTCGGAGCATCGACTTTGACCGGCGATGCCATAATGTATCCTGCGGTATCGATGAAATTGTAAAGGTTTTGAATAGCTGCTCGGCCGCATTGCTGGAGAAAAAGCAGCTTGACTTTGCCGTCAACTTTACGATTGAAATCAGCGACGATCTTGCCGACCTCCGTAGCTGGAAGCCATTTTCCCGAAGCAAACAGTTTGTTTTCACTTGGTTCCGTAAATGGTTTTTCGTCCCGGCACATATTGTTTAATGTCCCGCCGTGGTTCAGGAAGATAATACAGTAATTTTCGGCTTCCCATTTTTCTTGTACCCATTTGAGATATTTTTTTAATTCAATCGGTTCGGCGCTGTCCTCGCGTTCCAGGGGGATTTCTTTTCTTTTTAGTTTACCGAAGGCCTGGTATAAGGTGATTCGCTTCATTCCTTTGTCGTCGATAAAATCGGCCTGGGTCACGACTGCGATTTTTGAGTTGGTGATTCCTTTTGCTAAGTCACCGAGAATTGTCTGGCCATAGCCACTTAGGTCGTTGTCGTAGGACATGTAATAGACAAAAACCCACTCGTAAGTGTTTCCTTTTGAGAAGAAGATACCTGCACAGATAAGCACAATCAATAATGCAACCAATATCAACTTGAAATGATTTATTGATTTTTCCATACATTGTTTCTTTTAGCAGCATTGTTTGGATATGTCAATTATAACAGCAGTGTGTTGTTGTACAACTATGTTTCAAGAGCCTGTGTATCTTACATGTGGACAAATTGTTTTGAATATGTTGTAAATGTGGGAAAAAGGATTTATTATGTTGCCGTTTTTGCAAAGGAGTCAAAAAACGATGGCAGAAGAATTAATTGGAATAATAGGCGGGACAGGCCTTGGAGAAACCCTGGCCAAACATACTTCTTTGGGGATTTTTGGTCAGGACGCTATTTTATATTGATTATATTCAGCTGGCGGTTTCACAACCAGTGAAAGTCACCTTCATTTTGCGGAAACTCTTACAATGTTTTGCGTCTTCGCAGCCAGCTGATAAAACCGACGCCGATGCTGCCAAGGACAAGAGCGCCAGGAGCTGGGATTACAATGGCCAGACTGTGATAACTGCCCGCGGCGATGGCAGCAAAATCGTTACCCGCAGGAACGCTTATCTGACCCTCATAATTTCTTCCCCAGCCGATGAGCGATCCGTCTGACCTCAGGGCCAGACTGTGCATTTCGCCCCCAGCGATGGATATAAAGTCGTTACCTGACGGAACGTTGGTCTGACCGTACCAGTTCCATCCCCAGCCGGCGAGCGAGTCGTCGGTAGTTATAGCCAGACTGTGTGAGCCTCCTGCGCTTATGGCTTTATAAGTATAGCCGGTGGGTATATCAAGCTGGCCGGCACCGTTATCGCCCCAGCCGACGATTGAGCCATCTGATTTTAGGGCCAGACTGAAGGCATAACCTGCATCGATGGCTATATAGTCGTTGCCGCTGGGAACGTCGGTCTGACCATTCAAGTTTCTTCCCCATGCGACAATCGAGCCGTTGGTTGTTAGAGCCAGACTGTGTGAGCCTCCTGCGCTTATGGCTTTATAGGTATAGCCGGTGGGTATATCGAGCTGGCCGGAACTTTTATCGCCCCAGCCGACGATCGAGCCGTCTGTTTTTAGAGCCAGACCAAAATGTCCGCCTGCGGTGACGGCTTTATAGTCATTGCCTGCAGGAACGTTGAGCTGACCTACAAAGTCTCTGCCCCAGGCTATCAACGAGCCATTAGACTTGAGGGCCACATTATGCCTGATGCCTGAGCTTATCGCCACAAAATCGTTGCCGGTAGGTGACGATGCCTGACCATAATCGTCAAGACCCCAGCCGACGATAAATCCTGCGAATGCCGGCTGGTTGATAGACAACAAGTTAACAGCGGCAGTTGCCAAAACAAGTATCGTTGTTGAAAGTTTATTTTTAATCTTTCGCTAACCTCTTTGCCATTTTTTTTAATGACATAAAATCCCCTATTCCGACGAGTTAGTCGAAACCGAGTCGCTGTGCGTTTTTCGCAAAATGTGGTTATTTGGCCGTAGTCTGTCACGTGTAAATGAACAGTACGACTGCTTTTTTACAGAAATACCAAGGGTAGGGAATAGCAGTAATCATTTTTACTAAGCCCACTCAGATTACCTATATTATCACACTGCCCCGTTGATGTCAATCCCCCAATAAAAATATTTCGAAAGTTTTGGTATTGAGATTACTAAATATCGCTTCCGGATAACCCCAAGGATGTGGATAGCAGTGGCTAATACAAGCTTGTAAATATAGGAAAAAGGATTTATTATGTTGCCGTTTTTGCAAAGGAGACAAAAAAAACGATGGCAGAAGAATTGATTGGAATAATAGGCGGGACAGGCCTTGGCGATGCCCTGGCTGAACATATCACGGAAGCAGAGTTACACGATGTCGATACACCTTTCGGCAGGCCGAGCGCTGAAATTATGGTCGGCAGGTTCGGCGAAAGGAAAATTGCATTTTTGAATCGCCACGGCGCTGGGCACAAACTTTCGCCGAGCGAAGTCCCGTTTGCAGCTAATATTTTCGCCCTAAAAAAACTCGGCGCTCACACTTTGATAGGCAGCGGGGCAGTAGGCTCGCTTCGCCAGACAATCGCTCCCGGCGATTTGGTCATTGTGGACCAGTTCATAGATAAGACTTTTGGGCGGACAAACAGCTTTTTCAGCAAATTCGGAGCGGTACACTGTGAGATGGCTGAACCAACCTGTCACAGGCTTCGTGACAAACTTATCGATACGGCAAAACGCATCGATGCAAAGACGCACCCAAAAGGGACATACGTATGTATGGAAGGGCCTCAGTTTTCAACACGGGCTGAATCGCTTATGCACCGTGACTGGGGCGGTGACTTAATCGGCATGACCGCTATGCCGGAGGCAAAACTGGCAAGGGAAGCACAAATGTGCTATGTACTTGTAGGTATAATCTGTGATTATGACTGTTGGAAACCGCATGAAGAAGACAGGGACAAGCAGACGCTGCTCAAAGAAATCATCGTTAATTTACAGGCGGCCACTGAAAACTGCCTGAAGCTGATAAAGGCTGTTTTATCAGGCGAACATGAACTTGCCGATGAGAAGTGTCACTGTAGAAAAAGTCTTGAACTGGCCGTTTGGACGGACCGGAGTAAAATAGAAACGGCGAAAAAAGAAAGACTGAAAGTGCTTTTCGAATAAAGCTAAAAAGCGGAAATTCCTGTGAAAGGATTGCCAAATGAAAGGATTAATACAAAAAGAGCTCATTATAATAGTCGGCATCGTTCTTATGTTGATTTCAGGTTGTGCACAGCAGGAATCGACGAATATGAAGATGAGCAGGCTTGTTGCCGCTGAAAATATGAAATTGAAGGAAGAGTTGCGGCAGCAGGACTGGGAAATCAAAACACTTAAGGAGCAATATGAGCAGCAGATAAAGGACTTGAAAGAGAAGATCGAGGAATACGAGGGCCAGATAAGGGTCTGGGAAGAAAAGTCACGGCAAAATGTCAGGGATCAGGTAGAAAGTGTTCTTGATACCGTTGTGGAACAGAATGCGGAATTAACAGTCGAAAACAAGCAGCTCAAGGAAGAGATTGACAAGCTAAAAGCAAAACTTAACAACATGGGTGGATAGGGCAACTCAAAAGTCTGTTACTGAGGTGCCGTTATGAAATAAATGCTAATGCCTTATTAGTTGCATAGTTAGTTCGATTTCATATTGTCCGGACTGTTTCCGTGCAATCGGGCAATTTTTCATTCGGGTAATGTCTTTGCAGTGCCGCCGAGACAAGACCTAAGAACATCGGCTGAGGCCGCAAGGGTCGGGAAGTCAGGCAGGGATGGGCCTGGGTGCCCACGAAGAACGGATGTGAGGAAAGTTCCAGTATCTGCATAATCGGCTGGTTGGGGGCTTTGCCGGAAAATACAAGTCCTCCGTTTTCCAGTTTTTCGATATAGCGGGGATCGACCTCGTAACGATGTCTGAATCGCATTCTTACCGATTTTTTCTGGCCGAAAAGTTTCCATGCGAGCGTTTGAGGTTTTAACTCGATGTCACGTCCTCCGAGCCGCATATTTCCACCGAGACCTTCTATTTTTTTCTGTTCCGGCAATATGTCTATCACCGGCTCGGAGCAGTCCAGCATTATTTCCGTGCTGTTGGCTTTTTTTAAACCGCAGACGTTGCGGGCAAATTCAATCACCGCCATCTGAAATCCGAAACATAATCCGAGATATGGCAGATTATTTTCCCGTGCGAATTTGATGCAGGCAATCTTGCCTTCTGCTCCCCGTGTGCCGAATCCGCCCGGGACAATTATCCCGTCAACGTCACTGAGATTTTCGGCTGCATTGTCGTCAGTAATATCGGTTGTATCTATCCATTTGATTTTTTCCTTGCAGCCCAATGCGATTCCGGCATGTTCCAGAGCATTGATGATGGAAGCATAGCTGTCACGCACTGTTGTATATTTGCCGGTTATACCGATAGTCACTTCTCGTTTGAGAGACTCAATTTTTTCGGTAAAGTCGCACCATATTCCCCATTCTTTGCGTTCTCTTTGCAGGTCGATTCTATCCTCGATTTTTAATAGTCGCAGGACCTGGAAATCGAGTTTGTGTTCTCTTAGCATCGCCGGTATCATATAAATACTTGCCGAATCCGGCAGACTGATTACCCTCTCGAATGGAACATTGCTATAGACGCTGATTTTCTGCCGGGCCTTTTCGCTGACCGGATTGCCCGCCCTGCAGGCGATAATATCCGGCTGAATGCCGCACTGCATAAGCTGCCTGATTCCTAATTGCG
This sequence comes from uncultured Pirellulales bacterium, assembly GCA_964508785.1. Classification (GTDB taxonomy): domain Bacteria; phylum Planctomycetota; class Phycisphaerae; order Sedimentisphaerales; family Anaerobacaceae; genus JAFGPS01. Next base: position 15,026 of record CAZDVE010000049.1, read on the forward strand.
CCGCCTTTGATTTCTGCTCGCCCAATGTTTTCGGTTCCAGTATATATGTCAGGGCCACGAAACAACTGCTGTTCGGCCCTTCTTCGTAGGCCAGTTCCCGCATGGCCTCGATAAAGTATGCATTTTCCAAATCGCCCACCGTGCCGCCTATTTCGACAAATACCACATCGGCTTTTGATTCTGCCGCTAATTGTCGCAGTTTCAATTTCACTTCGCCGGTGACGTGAGGAATCATCTGGACGTCCCTGCCTAAGTAATCGCCGTGCCGTTCCTTGTTCAGGACCGAGCTGAAAATCTGCCCGCTGGTAGCAAAGTTCGCTCTGGTCAGCTCCTGGTCGAGCATTCTTTCGTACGTGCCGAGGTCCATATCGGTTTCCATGCCGTCGTCCAGGACGAAGACCTCGCCGTGGCGGAAGGGATTGAGCGTGCCTGAATCGACGTTGAGATATCCTTCGAGCTTGATGGGTGCGACTTTGAGGCCTTTGTCCTGCAGCAGCTTGGCTAAGCACGATGAAAATATCCCTTTACCTAAGCCGCTCATGACCGTGCCCATTACGAACACGTATCTGGTTTTGCCTTTTTTATAACCGTCCGGCATTGGTGAGAAAAACTCGCTCTCAGTCGAAACGTCACTAACAGATGCCAATAAATCATTTTCTTTCGTCATTGATTCTCCTCAATGTCATTCCCGCGTAGGCGGGAATCCATCTTTTGAGTTTATAAATCCATTATTTTAATAAATTCATCCTGAACTTGCTTAGTGTTTAGCCCGTATCTCGATCTGGTCAAAAAGTTGATATTGTAAGCAGACGCAGCACAGTACGACTGTGTCGAATCTTGTCCTTGTTGTTGAGAAACGTAAATTGTACTCATACTTGCTGGATCAAGGTGAACAGCGTTATTGAATACAGAATAAAAAGCTGGACGGATTTTATTATAAACATCGTAGCTTTTCGACAGTTGTTCGAAAATTTGTGTAACCTGAGGCATACCTTTTTCCACGTCAAGCTCTTTAAGATGTTGTTTCAAATCAGACATAATTTTTTCATGGATTTCTTTGTCTTCTGGGCACATTACAGACTCGGACTTTTCCAGTAACTTTATTCCTTCATCGCAAGCGGATTTTCGCCATCTTTGAACTCTTTCTTTAATTGCTTCAGGATTATTACTTGTATTGTTGTTGCCTACAAGACACCATGTAAATTTTGCATTCAATTCCCCAAGACTTCGCATAAGTGCCCTTGCAGGGAATTCGTAACCTTTATCAAGTAATTGAAAAACCGCTGAGCAGTATTGATAAGATGTTTTTACAACACAGAGACATAACTTATCGATTTCATCTGCATTGAGCACATCTGGTCCGATTTTGGCCTCAATTTCTTTTAGCGTATCTTCATACCATTGTTTTATTGTTTCATAAATTTCCATCGATATTTTTCTGGATTCCCGCTTTCGCGGGAATGACAAGTCTATTGTTTCTGTCCTTTTTTATATCTTTTTACAAATTCTGCGTATTGTTTGGGTGTATCGATGTTGTTACAGAATAGTCCACATTACAATCTATAATCTAGATTATTCCTTTGCGCCAGCTTTTTCAAGCAATTGCACAATCTCTGTGTGCCCTCTCTGTTTCGCTATCCCTAAGGCCGTTTTGCCATCGTTGGCTTTTGCATTTACATCCGCTCCCTTCTCCAGCAGGAGCTTGACGACCTCGGTATGTCCTTGAACTGAGGCTATAAACAGCGGAGTAACGCCATCTGTTTTATTGACGGCATTGACGTCGACCTTTGCTGCCAATAGGAGCCTCACTATCTCTGAATGACCGTTTTGCGATGCCACCCACAGGACAGATGTGCCGTCATCGGTTGTCTTCACATTGACCTCGGCCCCCTTCTCCAGAAGGAGTTTGACCACCTCTGCATGTCCATTCTGCGACGCCATCCACAGGGCGGTTGTGCCATTAGTGGTGTCCTTCACATTGACCTCGGCCCCCTTCTCCAGAAGTAGCCTAACTACCTCCGCATGTCCGTTCAGCGACGCTATCCACAGGGCGGTTGTGCCATTGGTGGAGTCCTTCACGTTGACCTCGGCCCCCTTCTCCAGAAGTAGCCTAACTACCTCTGTATGACCGTTATGCGACGCCATCATTAGGGCAGTTACGCCGCCAGCAGTTCTCTTCACATTGATCTCAGCGTCCTTCTCCAGTAGGAGCTTGACGACATCCGCATGGCCCTCCTGCGACGCCATCCACAGGGCGGTTGTGCCGGTTTCGGTTGTTTTTATATTTACCTCAGCGCCTTTTTCCAGAAGAAGCTTGACGACATCCACATGGCCCTCCTGCGACGCTTGCCACAATGCCGTACAGCCAGTGGTGGTTTGCTTCGCATTTACCTTAGTTCCTTTATCCAGCAGAAGTTTGACGACATCCACATGACCCTCTTGCGATGCAACCCATAGTGCGGTTATGCCGCTATTGTGCTTTGCATCGACATCAGCGCCATTTTCCAGCAGAATCTTGACGACATCCGTATGGCCGTTCTGCGACGCCATAAAAAGGGACGTAAAACCAAGGGCGTTCTTTATATTTACATCAGCGCCATTATCAATCAGGAATTTGACGACTTCCTTATGCCCGTTGTTTGCCGCCCACACAAGTGCAGGTGCTCCACCCTCATCTTTGACATTGGGAACAACGCCTTTAGATAAGGCAGTTTTTACAGCAGACAGGTTGCCATCTTTTGCTGCTTGGACTAATGCAGTATTTTGAGCAGATGTCGTCCCTGACATTGTTGTAAATTCAGTCATTTGAGCATTTTTGTCAGCGCAAGACGCCAACAAAATACAAATAACCACCATCGAAAATAGTATTCGTTTCATAAGACTCTCCTTCCTTTTTTTAAGTACCTCTTTTGTTTTTATATCTTTTCACAAATTCTGCGTATTGTTCAGGGGTGTCGATGCCGTCGGTGGTGTGCTCGACCTTGCCGACTAAAATTCCGTAGCCGTTTTCAATCGCCCGCAACTGCTCGAGCTTTTCGATTTTCTCCAACGGCGTCTGCGGCAGTTTCGTTATTTTCAGCAGGAATTCCCTGCGATAGGCGTAAATACCAAGGTGCCGGAGATAGTGTTTCGCGTCTCCAATGCCCCCGCTTTCCCGGTCGAAGGGGATCGGGCAGCGGGAGAAGTATATCGCCCTTTCGGGCAAGTTCTGCGTTCTGTGTTCTCCGTAAGGAGTCCCTAGGACTGTGTTCTGTGTAACGACAACCTTAACGATATTTGGATTGGCAATATCTGCGGCGTTCTCGAACGGTGCTACTAAAGTTGCCATCGGATATTCGGGATTATCGACGAGCAGTTTCGCGACTTTGTCGATATGCTCCGGATTGATTTCAGGTTCATCGGCCTGGATGTTTACAACAATGTCGGTGTCCATATCCGCTACTGCTTCGGCGATGCGGTCGGTGCCGCTTTTGTGCTCAATGGATGTCAGAACACACTCGGCTCCGAAAGATTTTGCCGCGGCAACGATTTTTTCATCATCGGCGGCGATTATGACCTTCTGAGGCAATTTTGCCAGGCAGGCCTGCTCGTAGGTGTGCTGGATGAGGAATTTGCCCGTATCTTTGGCGAGAACCTTACCGGCCAATCTTGTCGAACTGTATCGAGCCGGTATAACAGCAATAATTTTCACTTATGCCTTTACGTCGATATATTCGTGTTTTCGGATAAATTGCTCATATTCAGGGAACTCTGTTGCCGCGTTGTCTATGCGGCCTCGAAATTCCAACTGGGCACTTATAATATAATGAAAAAAAAGCCATGTCAACAACAGCTTTGAAAATTTAATATCTTTTGGAAACATTTTATGGAATTTCCGCAGGGCATATATATTTTATTGACTGATTAGTGCGGACTTTTTATCATCTGGGTCTCAAAGCGTTCAATAATTAAAAGTATATCCAGGGAGTGATATTATGAAAAAGTTATTGCCTGTTATAGTTCTGGCGGCTGTAGCTGTAATATTTATTGTGATTGGTATCACGCGGAAAGGCCAAAATGAGGGTGAAGTAAGAATTGCCGTGATTCCAAAAGGTACAACGCATATCTTCTGGCAGTCGGTTCATGAGGGTGCGAAAAAGGCCGGTGAAGAAGCCGGTGTGAAGATTTTCTGGAACGGCCCGAAGCTCGAAACCGACCGCGAAGAACAGATACAGATTATCGAGGATTTCCTTATCAAAAAGGTATCCGGCGTTGTTCTTGCGCCGCTCGACAGCAAGGCATTGGTTCCCTCGGTGGAGAAGATGTATGAAAATGAGATTCCCTGTGTGATTATCGATTCGGGTATCGAAACGGACGAGATTGTGAGTTTTGCGGCGACAGACAATTATAAGGGTGGTGTACTCGCAGCGAAGAGGATGGGTGAGATTCTCAATGGCAAGGGCAAAGTTATCGTTGTCAGGTATGTGCCGAATTCGGATTCCACGACCCAGCGTGAGAACGGATTTATCGATACGATTGAAAAAGAATTTCCCGAAATTGAAATTGTAGATGAACAATACGGAATGGGCACGGTGGAAACCGCCTTGCAGGCGACCGAGGATATGCTGACAAAAAATACCGAGCTTGACGGCCTGTATGCCTGTAATGCCTCCACCGCGGTAGGTGCTATGCAGGCTTTGCAAAGCCAGGGGCGAACGGATAATGTAAAAATGGTCGGTTTCGACGCTGAAGATGCCCTTGTTAACGGCCTCAAGTCCGGGGTGATTGATTCGCTTGTCGTGCAGAATCCATATAAAATGGGCTACGAGGGTGTCAAAGCAGTGCTCGCTAAGCTCGATGGTAAGGATGTGCCGAAACGAATCGATACCGGCGTGGAATTAGTGACAATCGAGCGCTTGGAAGAACCTGCAATCAAGGAACTTCTTAACCTGCAATGATACAATCGAATCAAATTCGAATTGTTTGTCGGCTGTTAAGTCCGTATGGAATGTAAATCCATTTCCATAAATTGAATTGAAAACGGGGCAGACTATGAAAAAAATCTTGCCGGTAATTATCCTTGTCGTTCTGGCTGTTCTTTTCATATTTGTCGGTATTATCAAGAAAGGGACAGACAAAGATGAGCGCCGAATCGCTGTAATCCCGAAGGGGACGACACATCTTTTCTGGAAGTCCATTCATGCCGGCGCCGAGAAAGCAGGCCAGGAAACAGGAGTGAAAATATTCTGGAACGGCCCGGAGCGTGAGGGCGACCGCGAAAAACAGATACAAATCGTCGAGGACTTTATTGTACGCAGGATTTCCGGTATCGTTCTTGCTCCTAACGACCGTAAGGCACTGGTCCCTTCGGTGGAAAAAGTTTTTGAAAAAAATATTCCCTGCGTGATAATCGATTCTCAGATAGATACCGAAAGAATTGTCTCGTTTGTGGCGACGGATAACTACAAAGGGGGCGTAATCGCGGCCAGGCGGATGGGAGAGATTCTCGGAGGCAGGGGCAGGGGCAATATCGTTGTTATTAAATATGCGCCCGGCTCGGCTTCGACGGAGAAACGCGAAGCCGGTTTTATAGAGACTATCGAGAAAGAATTTCCCGAGATAAAAATCGTGGACACCAAGTACGGCCTGGATACGGTCGAGACGGCATTGCAGGCGACCGAGGATTTGCTGACGAAAAATGCCGAGCTTGACGGCCTGTATGCCTGCAATGAGTCCACTTCGGTTGGGGCGTTAAGGGCGATGCAGAGCCAGGGACGCTCCGGTAAGATAAAAATGGTCGGTTTCGATGCCGGTGAGCTTCTTATCGAAGGGCTCAAATCCGGGGCGATTGATTCGCTTGTTGTCCAAAATCCGTATAAAATGGGCTATGAAGGCGTTAAAGCGGTTGTCGCAAGGCTTGACGGCAGAGATGTCCCCAAACGTTTGGATACCGGTGTCGAGTTAGTGACTTTGAAGCGGTTAGAAGAGCCGGAGATTAAAACTTTACTTAATTTGGAATGATACAGATAAATCGCGAAGGCAAGTCCACTCAAAGCAATATTACATTGCAGATGACGGACGTATCGAAACGGTTCGGCCCCGTTCAGGCACTTTCGGACGTTAGTTTTACTGTTCGCGCCGGGACGGTACACGCGCTTGTAGGGGAAAACGGGGCGGGCAAATCGACGTTAATGAAAATACTCTCCGGCGTTTATAAACCGGATAAAGGCTGGATTAAAATCAACGGCAAACCTTATGCTTTTGACAAACCTGAACAGGCACTGGCGGCCGGTGTCTCTATGATATATCAGGAGCTTGACCTGGCTGAGGACTTGACTGTGGCCGAGAACATCTTTCTCGGCAATGAGCCGCAGGGAAAGATGCCGTTCACTGTTGACTACAAAGCTATGGTGAAAAAAACAGCAAAGCTGGCTAAAAGGTTGAACTTCGATATCAATCCGACGGCTGTGGTGGAAAATTTATCGACGGGTGACTGCCAGATTGTCGAAGTGCTAAAGGCTTTGATACGTAAGGCCTCGATTATTGTGATGGATGAGCCTACTTCCTCATTGTCCGAAAGCGGTGCGGAACGTCTTTTCAAGGTAGTAAGAGAGTTACGCGAGCAGGGCATTTCCATTGTTTATATTTCCCATCAGCTGGAGGAAATTGTGGATTTGGCAGATGATGTCACCGTTTTGCGCGACGGCAGGGTGGTTCATTCGGAATCGGTGACAAAGCTCGATATCCCGCAAATTGTTCGCTATATGGTCGGACGCGAGCTGAATGAATTCTTTCCGAGTCGTGATGTTACAATTGGAGATATTTGTGTTCGCGTGGAGAATTTTTCATCGGCCGGGAATGTTCATGATGTATCATTTGAAATCAAATCCGGCGAGATTGTAGGTATGGCCGGGCTTGTCGGTGCCGGTCGAACGGAGGTGGCCCGGGCAATATTCGGTGTCGATAAGAAAACATCCGGCAAGATTTTCCTCGAAGGTAAAGAATTAAAGATTAATTCTCCCGCCGATGCGATAGCCAGTAACATCGCTTTTCTAACCGAGGACCGCAAACGAACCGGCTTGTGTCTGCAGCTTCCGTGTAGCTGGAATATTACGCTGCCAAACCTTGTGGAAATTGGGATGAAATATTTTGTCAATCCTGCCGGTGAAAGTAAAATCGCCGCGGACGTTGCCGAACGCATCGCAATCAAATGGCTTGGCCCACAGGCGCCCGTCGATTCGCTTTCCGGCGGGAATCAGCAAAAGGTGCTCATTGCCCGCTGGCTTCTGGCCAATTCCAAATTTATGATTTTCGACGAGCCGACGCGCGGTATCGATGTAGGTGCCAAAAAGGAAGTATATACGCTATTAAACCAGTTAGCCGAGCAGGGCAAAGCGATATTGTTTGTTTCGTCAGAACTGCCTGAGCTGTTCGGAATTGCGGACAGGATTCTTATAATGCGTCGAGGTCGGCTTGCAGGCAATTTGGTGACCGGTGAAGCGACACAGGAAGAAGTCATGCACTTAGCTGCGGTGGAGGCCAAATAAATGAATAAGTTCGTAAGACAGTTACTTCCATTCGGGAGCCTGATGTTAATAATTTGTTTCCTGGCTGCTTATGAGCCGGATACTTTTCTGACACTGGATAATTTTCTGAATGTTTTCCGCCGTTCGAGCGTAAACGGTATTATCGCCCTTGGGATGACGTATGTGATTATCTCTGGTGGGATAGACCTTTCCGTCGGTTCGATGCTGGCCCTTTCAGGAATGACAGGGGCAGTAGCAATGATTGCTGCTGGAGGTGCAGACCCGCAGGGGTGGGCTCTTGTTTTAGGTACTATCGTTGGAATTTTAACCGGCCTTGTCTGCGGCTTTTTGAACGGAACTCTTATCACAAAGCTCAAGCTGCCTCCTTTTATCGTTTCACTTGGCACTATGAGCGCGTTTCGCGGCATATCATACGTGATGAACAACGGCCAGCCTTATAATGTGCCGAGCTACAAGTATCTCGGCAGTGGAGTTGTGCTCGGTGTCCCCGTCTCGGTTTTGATTTTCATTTTTTTTGTAGCCGTCGCCGGTTTTCTATTGCGATATACCCGGTTGGGGCGTTATACCTATGCCATCGGTTCGAACCGCGAAGCTGCTTTCCACGCCGGCGTCAATGTAGATAGAAATCTTATTTATATTTATTCCCTGACGGGGCTTTTCGTAGGTATAGCGTCGATGATAGCAACCAGCCGAACCGTCTCGGCACAGCCGACGGCGGGCATCACGCTCGAACTGGATATTATCGCTTCGGTGGTTATCGGAGGCGCGAGTCTTTCCGGTGGCAGGGGTTCTATAACAGGTACGATAATAGGGACGCTGCTGATAAGCTTTTTGCGAAACGGCTGTACGCTGCTGGGTATTTCGACCAACGTGCAGTTAATAGTTATCGGTGCAATCATTATCGCCGCCGTTGCGGTTGACCAACTGGCCCGCTCGAAAGCCGAAGCCGTACAAACCTGAGAACGTAACCCAGCTTGTATAATCGATTTAACTTTTTTTAAAAAGTTTTTGCCAACACTTTTCTCTCCCTGCGCATTATAATCATAGGAAAATAAAGGGCTTTGCAGAGTGTAATAAAAGCCAAGTGAGTGAGTTAATTGCGGATTTTGAGTCAAAAATTGGATACCGGGCAATCGAAGAGTCAGCAGAATTAAATCTCTTAGAAGTATTTTTAGCTGAACAAGGACGGTTGAAGCGAATTGTTGCCGGTATGGGGTTGAATGCGGCTGACAGCGAAGATGTGCTGCAGGATGTCTCGGTGAAATCACTGAAGCAGTCCGGAAGATTCGAGACAAAACAGGAATATATTAGATGGCTGATAAGAGTAACAATCAACCGATGCCTGGCCGAACATCGAAGAGGGAAAAGTTTTCGGCGCAAAGCAGGCGAAATCCTTCGAAAACGCCGGGAAAATCAGGTAAACACAATGGAGAAAAATGTAGTAATCGAGGAGGAGCTTGAGATTGTGAGAGAGAGTCTAAGGAAACTGGATGGGTTTTTACTGGTACCTGTTTTCCTGCGATATTTCTGTGATTTGGATTCAAAAGAGATTGGCGAAATATTAGAGCAGAATCCATCGACAGTTCGCAGCCGATTGCGGGAAGCGCGACTGATTCTTGCAAAGAATTTACTGGAACGAGGAGTTGAGCCATAATGAAAAAATCGTGCCAAGATATTCAGGAAATTTTGGTTGATTACGCCGATGGCGAGCTTTCACCGGGGCGATCCAGCGAGGTGGCTGCGCATTTGGAAACATGTGAGAATTGTCGGAAGTTGCTGGAGGCACTCCAAAAGTCACTCGGCCATGCAACCATTATTTGGGAGGATGGTTTAAGAAAAGCAGAAGCTGTAGAAATTCCAGTCCAGCAAAAAATAAGGAGAATTCACTGGCTGCGATATGCCACCGTCGCAGCGAGTATTTTTATTGTTGTGGTAACTTCGCTTATCTGGCGTGGAGTTAGTAAACCTAAAAAAACCGGATTTAGCTTCGAGGAAATTGAAAAAAATATAAATGATTCGGCCAGTGCAGCCAGGTTATTAGCAGCGACGGAGCTTTTAGCTGAATACCCCGATGCGAAGGAGATTGTAGAGCAGCAGTATCGTTATATTGTCCGAACGTATCCGCAGACGCCTGCTGCGGCTAAAGTAAAATTGAAGGTTCAATAATTAGCTGTTTCGTTATGTCATTCTCGCGGTGGCTAAGCCATGCTTTACGGCAAATCGGGAAACCATTGTATCGAAGCATTTGTGGATCCCTGCCTTCGCAGGGATGACAAGGTAATAAAAGGAGAATAGAAAATGATTAGTGCAAGAAAATGCCAATTTGTTATTGTTCTGAACTCGATCTTTATTTTGATGCCGGTATTTGCAGGTGAACCAAACGAATCCAAAACAGAGTTGAAATTTGAAACAAGCATTGAAACAATGACATGGTCTATTATGGTTGGAAAGACCGAAGAAGACAAACTGAAGTATTTTACCAATCCCGGCCCTGTCAAACCCTCATATGTTGCAAACATTCTGCTTCATGAGGATTATCCCCTATCCGGCTCTGCAAATATTGTGATGGATCGAATATTAGAGAGTCCTATTGCAAAGAAATTTTCGAAGGAACAACAGCGGTTTCTCAAAACAGAATTGGCAGTCAGACTTGACGAACCTGAACGCATACCTTTTTATTACTCAAAATGGCTATATGCTATGAGCGAAGAAGATGCAAAATTAATGGCTCGGGCATATATTGGCGGCCTCAACAGGTTAGCGGATCAGAATTTGTCCAGATGCAAACAGCGGTTAAGTGAGTACCAGCAGAAGTTTGACAAAGAACAAAAGGAACTTTCGGAAAAACAGAGCCGACTCAAGATTATAGAAAAAGAATATGAAACTCGCAAGGAAGCTACTTATCGATTCTCTTCTGAAAGCGAAGCGGCCGACCTGGCGAAAAAGAGTATAATTGAAATGGACAAAACGCTGAATGCGCTTGATATCGAATTGGCTGGTATTCGAGAGAAATTGAAAGCTATAGATAAGTATCGGAATGAGCCAGATTATCATGCAGAAATGTATATCCGGCTTGATGAGATGTATATCGAGCTTATGATAGAAATGAGCGGTCTCGAAGCCCGCAGAGATATTACCGAACAGATTTGTGAGAAACAGCAAGTGTTTCTTAGTGTGTACAACAGGCTGATAAACCTGAGGAACGAAGTAAGCAGCTTAGAAAAGTCAATCAATATAGGTAAAGGGAGTATTGATAATATTAAAAACGATCTAAAAATTCCAAGACCATGGTTGCAGCCGCCGAAGGTTTATCGGAATACAGTTACGATTTATCCGGTAATTACTGACAACTAAAAGCAGGGAATAAAAAATTTGTTTGGATTTCAATGATTTTTCTTGACAAAAATAGAGAATCATGGTTTAATATTAACATCATGAAGCAGATTAACCGTAAAAATACCAATTGCTGGTGGTGGCCTGAAGGATAAAATCCGACAGGCAAGCGGTTATTTGCTGTAAAAAAAATTATTAAAACTTTAGAAGCGCAGCCTGTTGGAAAAACAGCAGGCTGCGTTTTTTGTTTGTATTTTTCGCGAATTGCGGCTAAAAATTGCAAAACGAGGTAGAGAATATGGAACATTACAGGCAAATAATAAACGGTGCTCAGCCTGGCCAGATAATCCCGATTGTCAAGCAGATAAAAATTGCCGAGCCGGTAGATTTTTTCGCCAAGCTCAGCGACTATGGTCGGGCCAAAAACTGCTGTTTGTTCGAATCCAAAGAACATCTGGCCGGCCCGGAAGCTCCGGGAGTAATCAGCTTCGGCACGGCCAAACCGGCTTTGTACCTTGCCGGTACCGGTCTCGATTTTACAATCCGGGCTCTGAGCAAGACCGGCAGGCGTATCTTGGGCTATTTGGCCGAAAAAGCTCAGGAAAGATTCAGCTTTTGTGAATCCGTCGAGTTTGGAACAGAAGCAATTAACGGCCGTATAAAGAAGGAAGAAAAAACCGTAGATGAGCAGAGCCGGCTCAAGAGTATTAACCAGATGGATGTATTGCGGGCGGTGGCATTTGCCTTCAAATTAGCCAGTAAGCCGTTCCGTGTTACCTGCGGACTGCTCGGAGCTTTGAGCTACGACTTTATCGATCAGTTTGAGAAGCTTCCTGCCAGTAAAGATGACCTGCTGGGTAATCCCGACTACGAGCTTTATTTCGCCGATAATATCTTCCTGATGGATCATGCCAGCGGCCAGGGTTATGTTATTGTCAATTGTTTCGTTACAAACGGAGACCGCGAAGCTGCAATTGCCGAGGCGCAGGATAGTTTCGATTATTATTATAATATCGCCAGGTTCGATACACCCGGTGGGCGAAAACACGAAGGCTCTTTGCCTGCCGCATCGAGTGATACAAGCCAGAGCGAATACGAAGCGATGGTTAAAAATGCCAAGCAGCACATTATCGACGGTGATATTTTTCAGGTGGTTTTGAGCCGGACGATAACCGAGCCATGTCCTGATGAGCCGCTGGATGTTTATAAGCGGCTGCGTGAATTAAATCCTTCGCCATACATGTTTTATCTCAATACTCCTACCACGATACTGATGGGTTCAAGTCCGGAGCTAAATCTGCGGGTCAGCGGGACGGAAAATCGCAGCGTGGAAATTCGCCCCATCGCCGGGACAAAACCCAGAGGTCGGCTCGAAGGGGCAATTGATGCCGATACGGATTTTAGATATGAGGCTGAGCTTAAGATTGACCGCAAGGAACTGGCTGAGCACATGATGCTTGTAGATTTGGCCAGGAATGACATTGCCCGCGTGGCCGAGCCGGGCAGTCGGGTGGTTACCGAACTTCTGATTGTGGAAAAGTATGAGTCGGTCCAGCATTTGGTCAGCAACGTCAAGGGCAAGCTCGCAAATGATTTAGATGCGCTTAGCGCATATCTTGCAACGATGAATATGGGTACGCTAACCGGTGCCCCGAAGATTGAAGCAATGAAGCTTATCCGACAGTTGGAAAAGACCAAGCGTGGTTACTACGGCGGAGCCGTTTGCTATTTGACCGTCGATGGCCAGTTCGATAGTTGTATTACGATAAGAAGCCTGCAGGTCAAAGACCACACAGCTTATATCCGTGTCGGGGCCGGTATTGTACATGATAGTGTCCCTAAGACCGAATTCGAGGAGACCGAACACAAAGCCGGCTCGTGTCTGCGTGCGATTCGGGGAAAATAATTATATATTTAGCCACGCAATTTATTGCGGAGTTGACATACTGTAAAAAAGGATGGAATTTATGGAACAAGCATATAGAAAAGTATTGTTTATCGATAATTTCGATTCGTTTACGTATAATCTTGTCGATGATTTTTGCAAACGAAACTGCCGGGCCAGAGTTTACCGGGCCGATACCGAACTTGAAGAGCTTAAACGCGTAGCAAATGAGTTTGACCCGGATTTGTTCGTTATTTCACCGGGGCCAGGCACGCCGGATTCGGCGGGCGTCTCACTTGAAGCGGTCGGTTACTTTAAGGACAAGCTGCCCATATTGGGTGTATGCCTGGGTCACCAGGTGATTGTGCAGCATTTTGGTGGAAAAATTGGCCATGCTCCGAAACCGATGCACGGCAAACCCTCACGAGTGACACATAATGGTGATGGTATTTTTACCGGAATAGAAAATCCCTTGCAGGCGGGACGCTATCACAGCCTTTGCGCGCTGGAGATGCCGGACTGCCTGGAAAAAACCGCTGAGTTCGAGTCAGTTGTAATGGGTGTCCGTCACAAAGAGCTTCCGATATTCGGCGTGCAGTTCCATCCGGAGAGCATTCTCACCCCGGCGGGCGGTAAGATAATCGAAAATGTTCTGTCTATTGCAGCAGCAGAGAAGATTGCATAGGAAAGGAAAGAAATGGCTACGATAACAAAATTTCTTGAAATCATTTTGGATGGCGGCGACCTGACGTTCGATCAGGCGAAAGAATTGCAGGACATAGTATTTGCCGGCGGGGTTACAGAAGTCCAGGTGGCGGCGTTTCTGGCGGCGATGAGAATGAAGCGCGCGACGTCTTCCGAGATCGCCGGGCTTGCCCGTTCGCTTCGCGATCACGCAGTGCGTGTCGAAACCGGCATCGACAACATGATTGACACCTGCGGAACCGGCGGTGCTTCCGTCAAGACGTTCAACGTTTCGACCGGCGCCGCACTTGTGGCGGCCGGTGCCGGGGCCTATGTGGCCAAGCACGGAAACCGCGGCATCACAAGCAAGTGCGGCTCGGCCGACGTGCTGGAAGAGCTGGGCG